>JBCCVP010000001.1:0-108499 GCA_039195135.1 Pseudomonadota bacterium
GTTGCCCTCATCGTCGATGGCACCGGCAATATGCTGCGCGCTGCAGGAGTGGTAGTATCCCGTGCGGGTATCTTCCTCGCGAGACCAGGTGAGCTGCACCGGCGCGCCGGCCGCCTGCGACAGGGCCGCTGCCTCCTGCACGTAGTCGCATTTGAACTTCCGGCCAAACGCGCCGCCCGCCGCCATCACGTGCACCGTGATGGCTTCCGGCTCCCGACCGAGAAACGCACCGACGGTTTCCTGAATCGCCTGCGGCGCCTGGGTTGAGGCCCAGACCTTGCAGTGATCGTCGCCCACGTCCACACAGCTGGCCATTGGCTCCATCGGCGAGTGGGACAAATGTCCGCCCAGGTAAGTGGCCGCGTGGCGTACCCGCGCGCCCTCAAGCGCCCGGTCCACGTTGCCGCGTTCCGAGACCACCTGGCCAGGCGACTCCACCTGCGCGACCAGCTCCGCCTTGTAAGCGTCGCTGTTGTAAACCGCGTTCGGGCCGAGGTCCCATTCAATCTTCAGGCGTTTCAGCGCCTGCTGGGCGGTCCAGGTGTTGTCGGCCACCACTCCGACGCCGCCCAGTGAACCGTAGGGACGTTCGAAGCGATCCAGCGTCACGACCTGAACCTTGTCTTTCAGGTCTCCAAGGCCCGACTCGTCCACGCTTTTGACCTTGCCCCCCAGCACCGGCACGTGGGTGATGGCGCCGTACTTCATCCCCGGCACCACCACGTCGGCGCCATAGATCCGTTCCCCAACCACAATGTCGGCCTGATCGTGGCGCTGCAGCGGTTTACCGATGTAGCGAAACTCCGCGCGGGATTTGAGCTGCGGTGCGTCCGGGATCGGAAGCTGCGCGGCGCTGGCAGCCAGTTCGCCATAACTGAGCTTGCGACCGTCAGCGGTGTTGTGGACCTGGTGGTTGCGAGCTTCGCACTGGTCGGTGGTAACACCCCAATGGGCCGCCGCCGCGGCGATCAGCATTTCCCGCCCCGCCGCGCCGGCCTGGCGCATGGGCTCGAGCATGGTGTTGATGCTCTGGGAGCCCCCGGTATTTTGTGGACCGTACTTTTCATCGGCATCGCCCTGCAGCACCCGTACCCGGGCCCAGTCCACCTCGAGCTCGTCCGCCACCGCCGCCGGCAGCGCCGTGCTGATACCCTGCCCCATCTCGCAGCGGCCGCACCACAGGGTGGTATCGCCGTTGGGCGCGATATGGAAAAACGCATTGGGCGCAAAGCCGTTGTGCCCGGTTGCCGCCTGCCCGACCCCGACAAACAGCCCGCCCGCGGACACAGCGCCCGCGGCGAAAGCCGAAGTTTGTAGAAACGTACGGCGATTAATTTTGCTCAGCATCAGTTTATCCACGGCCTTCCTCCATTTCGCCGGCGGCATCAGCAATGGCGTCGCGAATTCGAAGGTAGGTGCCGCAGCGGCAGATGTTGCCGGTCATGGCGGCGTCGATCTCTTCCGGCGTCGGCGACGGGTTGCGGCTCAAAAAATCCGCCGCGGACATGATCTGGCCCGCCTGGCAATAGCCACACTGGGGCACGTTATGTTTCTGCCAGGCGATCTGCAGCGGGTGCGATCCGTCTTCCGACAGGCCCTCAATGGTGGTCACCGATTTGCCAAAAGCCGCGCTGACCGGCGTCACGCAGGATCGTACGGCGGTGCCGTCCAGGTGGACCGTACAGGCGCCGCACAGGCCCATACCACAGCCAAACTTGGTTCCTTTGAGCGTCAGGGTGTCGCGGATATACCAGAGCAAAGGCATGGATGGGTCGCCTTCGACCGGCATGGATTTGCCGTTGACGTTGATGGAATTGCTCATGGAGCACCTCGGGTGATGGAATACGTGAGAACCTTGGCCAGCCCTGCGGCCGGCGTCAAGTACCGAAGGGCGCGGCGGGTAGCAAGGGACGCGCTGACTCAGGCATGCTGGCGCCGGTACGGATACGCAACGGAATCTTGCCGCGTGAAAAAGACAGCTCAGCTACTGCCGTTCCTCGCGGGATGGTCGCTGCTCCTTCTGAGCAGCAGTTTTCAAACCGTAGCGCTGGTCAACGGGCTGGCCCAGCTTGGCCTTTTTCTGCTTGTGGTCTGCTGGCCGGCCTGGCGCACCGGCCGCATGTCCTACGTTGATATCGGCTGGCCGTGGGGCCTGGTGCTGATCGGCGTGCTGACGCTGGGTTTTCACCTTGGTGACGGGCACAACCTGCTGCGTACGAGCCTGGTGGCTGCGCTTTACGGGCTTATCGGCGGCCGCATGGGCTACTACGCACTGAAGCTCTGGCGGCGCGGCGTACTGGATCGGGAATTGCCCCGCTACCGCTATCAGGCCCGGCGCTGGGAACGGGCCGGCGAGACGAACGTGCAGCTGGCACGGCAGGTGGAGGTGCTGGCGCAGGGCCTGGCAAACGCTTCTTTTCTGGCATTTCCAGCGTTTCTCGTTGCGTCCAATTCCGCTCCGTCGCTGTCGCTGATCGAGATTGCGGGGGCTGCGCTGGTGGGCGCTTCGCTGCTGCTTGAGTCGGTTGCCGATTATCAGAAAGCGGCGTTTGCCGCGAAATGTAAGGCCGCAGGGCAGCACAATCAGGTCTGCCAGGCTGGGCTCTGGCGCTTCAGCCGGCATCCCAACTACTTTTTTGAGTGGATGGTGTGGAACGGGCTCATCCTGATGGCGATGCCGGCGCTGCCACAGCTTTTTCGCGAAGAGCCGCTGGTGCTCGCCCTTTTGATCACGGGTGGGCTGCTTTTTGTGTCTCGGATCATGTATCAGACGCTGGTGCACTACACCGGCGCCCGGCCGGCTGAGTACTACTCACTGAAAAAGCGACCGGCCTATGCCGAGTACCAGCGCACCACGAACCGCTTCTTCCCCGGCCCACCAAAACAAAATTAACCACCGGGGAATGACGGGGAACGACCGGGTCAGCCCCCCTTGGGGTCTGACCCGGCACGCATACGCGGTTATGCTTGAACGCGTGTTAATTCGTAGAAAAACTATGCTGTCAGTTTTGACCATCGCGCTGCTGGCCTATGCTGGCATCTGCGTTTATTTCTACCTTTTTCAGCGCAGCCTGCTGTATTACCCAACGGCTGAGGTCAGCGCCGCCGGCCTCACCGCGGAGACGGTGCCCAGCGGCAGCGAGGCCATCACGGTGTGGCGCAGCGCGGAAGACTTCCCCGACGCCGCTATCTATTTTG
Source organism: Pseudomonadota bacterium (assembly GCA_039195135.1). GTDB lineage: Bacteria > Pseudomonadota > Gammaproteobacteria > Xanthomonadales > SZUA-38 > JANQOZ01. The sequence goes on from JBCCVP010000001.1 coordinate 3,199, forward strand.
GTGGTAACGCCGAAACGGTCGCCCTGAGCCACAATCAGTACCGGCCACTGCTTCCGGCCCATACGATCTATCTGGTGGAATATCGGGGATACGGCCGCAGCACCGGGTCCCCCACGGAGGCAGGGCTGCTGGCCGATGCGCTGGCGGTTTTCGACCGCGTGGCGGCGACGCACCGCCGCGTGATCCTGATCGGGCGCAGTCTGGGCACCGGTATGGTCACGCACGTTGGAGCCCGCCGCCCCGTGCACGGGCTGGTGCTGATCACGCCCTACGACAGCATCGCCGCTGTTGGCCAGAGTCACTTTCCCTGGCTCCCGGTCCGGTGGCTGCTGCAGGACAAATATCGCTCGGAGGCAAACGCGCCGGCGATTACCGCGCCCACGCTGGTGATCGGCGCCACCGCCGATCGGGTAGTGCCGCTGCGCCATGCGGAGCGGCTGACCCGGGCTTTTCGGCAGACGGAACCAAAGCTGGTGATCGTCCCTGGCGCAGACCACATCACCGTTTCCGACACCGGCGCCTTCTCGGAGTCGATCCGGGACTTTGTGCAGGAGGTGGCTTCCCCGTAGCGCGTCGAGGCGGCGTCAAACCGACCGTAGTTTGACGTTCACGATTGTGCAGAGGCCATTCACCGAGTCTGCACCCGCCGGCCATCTCCGGTTGGGCGTAATGGCGCCTCATTTCCATAGCAACACAAGCTGAGGCTTCCCATGAAACGTATTGCAACTCTGTTTATCTCCGCGCTGTTTGCCGGTGCTGCTTTTGCTGGCGGCCACGGCGACCACTCCAAGAAAGACATCGTCGACACGGCGGTTGGCGCTGGTCAGTTCGAGACCCTGGCTGCTGCCCTTACCGCGGCTGGCCTGGTCGACACCCTGAAAGGCGACGGCCCGTTCACCGTCTTCGCTCCCACCGACGCTGCTTTTGCCGCCCTGCCCGCCGGCACGGTGGAGAACCTGCTGAAGCCCGAAAACCTCGAGCAGCTGCAGGCTGTGCTGACCTACCACGTGGTTGCCGGTAAAGTGCTGGCCGCTGACGTGGTGAACCTGAGCGAAGCGACCTCAGTGCAGGGCGACACGATCGACATCGAAGTGGTCGACGGCCAGGTGAAAATTGACGCGGCTACCGTTGTCAGCGCTGACGTGATGGCCTCCAACGGCGTCATCCACGTGATTGACAAGGTAATCCTGCCCGGCGCTCCGTAAACCGGAAGTCGTTAGGATCTACCGATGGCCGGCCAGTTCCGGCCGGCCATCTCGAGCGCGCCCCGGCGCCCCCCCGCCCGCTCCACCTCTCGAAACGGCTCCAGGCTTAACGCACGCCGTCCATCGGCCCATGGCAGGACAGACGGCTTGGGTAAATCCCCGTGTGGTCGGAGAAAATGTAATCAGTGCCAACTACCTCGCCAACCGGGTGCATGCACTGGGCCGGGAGGCCCGCAGCACCGCCAACGAACGCAGCCGCGCGCGGCTCTACGGCCAGCTGTTTTCCACCTGCACGGAATCGAAGGTGATGGTGACTTGACCGAGTGCCGCGTTCACCGAACAAGCGATGCGGTGGGTCGAAAAGATTGTTCCGCCGGCCCGCGAGCGACAGCACTCCTCAATTGCTACCTGGGCGGGGTCAAAGCTCAGCGTGATCTCCCCGGACGACACGCCCATGGCAGCCCCTTGAGGGTCAGTTCAGCACTGAAACGGGTCGCTGGATTCCATTAATCCTCTCACCCGCTTTATGGGAATCTGTCAGCCGCTGCAGCGAAGCCCCTCAACGCCGGCCAGTTTGGTGAGTGCAAAGGTCTCGCTGCCCGCCGGCCCCACTAGCGTAGCGGTCGCCGCTTCGCAACCGTTAAAGCTGACGTTTAGGGTGCCCCAGGGTGTGACGTTGACCGCATCGGGGTCAAAGTTGTTGAACGCGCCGCCGGTGGCTTCGAGCATGTCGACGCTCAGCGCCTGCTCGAAGTTCATCTCCCCCTGAAAGTCGCCCACCAGCCAGAACCGCTCACCGCTATCCAGAAAACCGTAGAAGTAGATCAGAAAGCGCTCGTTGTTGATGAACTGGATGTTGAAGCCCCGGCCGGCGCTGGCGGGATCAAACCAGGATCCGCTTACGCCCAGCAGCTCGGGGGGCGGCGTAACGCCGGTGAGGTCGCTGGCGCGCTGGTTGATGTAGTCCTCGATGGCGGTATACCCAGTGGACGTGACGGTGCTGTGGTCAGTGCCGTCATCCGGATTCAGACCACGGCTGACCTCCCACTCATCGGGCATGCCGTCGTTGTCCCGGTCAGCCGGCGGTGCCGTGGCGGACAGCCCTTCGAGCCAGTCCGAGGGCCGGCGATTGCCCCAGCCGGCGGCGCGGTTCTGCGTTTCCTCCACCACCCAGCGATTAACGATGTCCCGGGGCCAGGCGCCGGCTCGCGCCAGAACCTGGGTGTACGCGGTGGCCGGGTCTGTGGTCGTTACTGGCTCATACCCGCTGTTCCCCGCAGCAAAATCAAAGGCCTGACCCGTAAATTGGTTGGCTGCCGTGCCACAGCAGTAAAACTCGTAGCGGTTATCAAACTGCGTGTTCTGGAACGGGTTATCCACCCGCCCCTCGAATACGCCGGGATCGTCGACGTAGTTGTTGAAAACGTAGTAAACGGAGCTGGGCGTGTTCTCCGGGTCAAACCAGAGGGGGGCCAGGGTGGCGTCCGGCCCGTCGCGATAGAAGTTGCCAACGATGTTGAATTCGCCATCCGCCGGGTTATGGTGGGTAAAGCCCTCGCGGCCGTTGTAGATCACATTGTTGATGGTTTCCGCCGGCCCCTGAGCCAGCGCTGGCGTGCGGGCACGGGCGTGGGCAAACAGGTTGTGATGCACGGAGATGCGACCGCCTTCCGGGCCGTTGATGAGGCCGAAGTTGTGCTGCGGGCCGTCGGGGTGGCCCCCATCAAACACCGGCAGGGTGATGGCGGACCACTGAATGGTTACGTCACGCGCGCCGCCCCACAGATCCAGGTTTTCATCGATGCCGTGGGAAATGTCCATGTGATCAAAAATCAGCAGCTGATTCCTGGACAGCTGCACCGCGTCGTGGCGGCTGGGGGGCCAATCGCTGCTGGGGCCGGGCGCCCGCACGCGCAGGTGGCGGATGATGATGTTCCCAAAGGTGGTGCCGAAGCTCGTGTGCAGATGACCGTTGATGGTGATCCCCGCCCCCGGTGCCGTCTGGCCGGCGATGGTGAGATCGCCGTGGGGAATCTCCACGTCGCCCCGGATCACGCCGGAGACGTCGAAGACGATAATCCTTGGTCCAGGCTGGTTCACCGCCCACTGCAGACTGCCGTCGCCGTTGGTATTGAGGTTGGTGACCTTAACCACCTGCCCGCCCCGGCCGCCGGTGGCTGCGGCGCCAAAACCTTCAGCTCCCGGAAATGCCGGAAGCGCGTTGGCCGCGCCGACGACCACACCGACGAGGGCCAGAAAGAATCCAGCCAGAATACGCACTGTCATGAAGTTACCCCAAGCTCCTGCTCTCAATGATCCACTCAATTGAGTGGTCGGGCTGCACCAATGCCGTGGTGCGGACTGATGCCCGATTTCACAGCTGAAAGTGTAGCTGGGGAATCGTTGACCGTCTGTGAAAAACTGTCAGCCGGCGGGACGTTCTATCTCTGCGTCGAGCAGCCCGAGGAAACGCATCCGCTGCGAGTCAGGACAACCCGGTTTCGATCACAATTTTCCCGTGGCTGGCCCGCTCGGTTCGCATGTAGTCCCAGGCTTCGATGAACTGCTCCATGGGAAATACGCGATCCACGTTTGGAGCGAGCTGGCCCCCGGCGATGGCCTCGTTGATGTAGGTGATACCTTCGGCACAGCGGGGTTTATCCTGCACGTAGTTGAATACCGAGTAGGGATGGAAAGAGGCGTTGGCCTGGAACATCTCCACCAGCGGCAATTCCGTGGGGAAGGCGCCGCCAAGCAGGCCGTAGTAGTAGATGCGGGCGTCCCGGCCCAGCTGCTTCACGTACTGGTCCATCAGATCGCCAGCCACGCAGTCAAAGATCACGTGAACGCCAAGGCCATCGGTGGCTTTATTGAGAAATTCATCCAGCGCCCCATCGCTGGATGACGCAAAGACATGGTTGGCCCCGGAGGCCTCAAGATAGTCTCTGTTGCTGTCAAAGCGCGTGGTGGTGATCACGTTTGCCCCGATATTCCGTCCCAGATGCAGCGCGGCGTTGCCGGCGGTGCTGGTGCCGGCGGTGACCAGAACGTTGAGATCGTCGCGCTCCGGACGCAGCCCCACAATGGGGTAATAGGCGGTCATAAACGCCATCCAGATCGACGCACTCTCCACCGCCGACAGGCTGGGCGGAGCTTTCGTGACGTAGTCCGCGTTGATGATGACCGAGTCCGCGCTGGTGCCGCGGTTGTAATAGAAATAGGGGAGCGCGCAGTACCGTTCCCCGAGCTCAATCCCCTCCACGCCGGGGCCGATCGCGTCCACCAGGCCTGCCGCCTCGATCCCGATGCGGGCCGGCAGACTGTCGAAGGTAAAGGAGTAGATGCCGCGCATCAGGTCCATGTCGCCCCAGTTCAAGGCGAACGCTTCAACCCGCAGCCGCACCTCGCCGGGACCAGGGGTCTCGGGCTCACAGTCTCGCAGCTTGAGACTCTTGTAGCCTGTCGAATAGTCCTGAACGACCCACTCGCGCGCTGCTGCCATTGGCCTGCCCCCTATCTCACTGGACTGAATAAATGGGGATCATTAAATTTTTTTGATCCACTTAAATTTTTAAGTGATCCGGCGCGCAGTGTCAAATCCGAGGTTGGTAACGCGTGATATGCCGGGAGCCCCTCGAAACGTCACCAGCCGTTGATGCGGCTCCATTCGGCGACGATCTGAGAATCTTCCATCACCACGTAGCGGTCGAATTTGGCGGCCGTTGCGCAGGCGTGATTCGGCAGTATGCGCACGAGGCTGCCCAGCGGAAGCTGGCTGAAGGGCAGCGCCTCGCCTCGGCGGCTGCTGATGATTCCGTGCTCCTGATTGCTGTCTGACACGATCAGATCCGAGATGGGGCTCCCGGAAAGATCGGTGACCAGCCCGTAACCCTGATCCACCTCCTGGTGCGCGGTGCCCCGGTCCCGGGACATGGCCATCCAGCCGGCATCGGTGATGGCCCAGCTCTTGTCCTTCTGGTAGCCGATCACGCTGGCCAGCACGCTGATAGCGATCTCTTCCGGCGCACACACCCCAATACCGGCCATCACCAGATCGAAGAAAACGTAAACGCCGGCCCGTACCTCGGTAACTCCCGTCAGATCGTCGACCGCCAGCGCGGTTGGCGTGGAACCAATGGACACGATCGGACAGGGCAACCGCTGCGCCCGCAGCCGCTTCGCTGCGTGCACAGAGCGATCCCGTTCCTGCCGCGCCATGGCTAGCAGGGCCTCGCTGGTACGGCAGCCGTAGGACTCACCGGCGTGAGTCAGGACACCCGTCAGTTCAGAGCCGGCGGACTCGTGCAGCAGCTGGCCGATCGCCAGCAACTCATCACCTTCCGGTTTTGCGCCGGCGCGATGCCCATCGGTGTCCAGTTCAATCAGCACCGAAAAGGTCACGCCCCGACGCTCGCCTTCGGCGGCAACGAGGCGCGCCATATCAGGATTGTCGAGAATGATCTTAAGGTCACAGCCGCGAGCCATCAGATCAGCAACGGCCCCGAGCTTGTTTGGCGCGATGCCCACCGCGTAGGTGATGTCAGCGATGTCGTGCTGAAAAAAATACTCAGCCTCGCTGAGAGTGGAAACGGTGATGCCGCTGCAGGAACCAGCGGCGATGATCTCGTCCACCACGTCGATGCACTTGTTGGTTTTTACGTGCGGTCGGAGGGTACCGCCCAGCCCCCCGATGCGGGTGGCCAGACGATTGATGTTGCGCCGCAGCTTGGGGCGGTCCAGCAGCAGCGCCGGCGTGGGTAGCTGATCGATCAAATCCCGGTGCTCCGCCAAAAGCGTCCCATTATTCTGTCCATCGCTCATGGCGCAAGCGCCGGCAGGATCCGCTGGCCGAGCCAGGCCAGCGGCTCAAGCTGATTCGGCTGCTGGTAGCGTTTCCCGGCAAAGGCGATCACGGTACCCAGCTCCGGCAACACAATCAGATAGTTGCCGCCGTTGCCCCAGGCCATCTGCAGGCGTGTCGCGGGCAGGTCCGCCCGCGTAGTGGCGTCCAGCCACCAGAGATAGCCGTAGCGCTGCGCCTGCCGGGGGATCGCCACATGCTCGCGGGTCATCGCATCGAGCCACGCTTCACTCACCACCTTCCGGCCGGACGCCGCTCCGCGATCGACCAGCAGCTGACCGATCCTGGCCAGGTCCCGCGGGTGAAGCCGCAGGTGCCCGCCGGTGTCGGTGTCGCGGCCACGATTCCAACGCTCCCAGCGGGCGCGTTCAATCTTCAGCGGCTCAAACAGCCGCTCAGCGGCGTAGCGATCAACGGGCTGTCCCGTCGCGTTGGCGAGGATTCGGCCCAGCGCGATCACGTTGCCAGTACAGTAGCGAAAGGTCTGTCCCGGTTGTTCGAGCAGCTTCTGGCCGAGCCAGAATCCCACCCAGTCGCGCTGCCGGTACATGGTGTCTTCGTGACCGGGGGAGGCGCGGTCCCAGTCGTTACAGTCCAGCCCCGAACGCATGGTCAGGAGGTCTTCGATCGTGATGGTGCGCTTTGCCGGTGCCGATGCGAAAGACTCCGCATAGCCCGGCAGCCACCGGTGGATCGGCACGTCCACACCTTCGAGCTGGCCCGCGTCGATGGCGATACCCACCAGCAGTGCGGTGACCGACTTGGTCGCCGAACGAATATCGAGGCCCTTGGCTTTGAGCTTTCGGCTACCCACGTCCACCACGGGCTCGCCGCCCCGCAGCATCACCATGCCAAGTATGTCGGCATGATGGCCCGCCTGAATGTCGGCGGCAAGGCGGTCGATGGGGTCGGGTTCAGCGAAGCTGGCGGAGGCGGCTAGCAGCGTCAGTAGAGCGAGCATCTGAAGCAGGATCGGGCGGGTTGGCCGGGCAGCGCGGACGCGCTGCGGCGGGTGCCAGGAATACATCAGGCCTCCTAGAGGATTGGCAGCGTTTATCGACCACCTACCTTACCTGGCCTGGGCCGGCTGGGGATGGCCCAACCGGCCCACCGGGACCCCGCAACCGGCGGATAGCCCGGCGCGGAACCTAGTAGAGATACCCGGGCTTAAGATCAGTGACAGCTGTAGCGGTCGTTACCGCGGGGCACGCCCCGGCTGTCCACCCCGCCGCTCGCTACAATCATCATGGTGCCGCCGGCATGATTGCAGGCGTTGCGGGCGGCGATAAACGTCTGGACGTAAGCTTCATGCTGCGCAATGCGGTCACTTCGCTGGATATCGCTCGTAGCGCAACCGCTTCCAAGCGCTCCGGCCAGCAGGCTCATCCAAAGGCCGCGGCGCAGCAGTCGCGATGCTGGTGAGCGGGTAGATGGCGTTTGAGTAGCAGTCATGGCTCGTCCTCCGCGTTGTCGCTTTGAAAACCTGAGTCCAACTTGCACCAATTGGGCCAACAGGTCCTGAGCGAAGAACGAACGGCTACCGAGAAAGTGACGAGTGTCCTAGTTCGGACCAGCTAAGACATTGATTCATATAGGCCGACCGGCGGCGCCCGACCGCTATTTTGCTGCCTTCAGCGCCTCCCGAATCACCCGCTGGTGGTTTTCCGACCATGCTTTAAGGGGCGTTGAGGCGGCCTTTTCGGCCTTTTTTATGGCGTCCTTCACCAGCTGCTCCGCGCTGGACGAGGGAACCACCACAATGCCTTCCTCATCAGCAAGCACCAGATCGTCGGAGGAGACCTCCACCCCCCCGCAGACAATTTTTGGCGTGCTTGCGCCTGCCTTTTTCTTCACCGCCGGCTTCGGGCACAAGCCGCGGGAGAACACCGGAAAGCGGAGATCGCGGATTTCGTTGAGATCCCGGGCAACGCCGTCAATCACCATGCCGGCAATCCCTCGCTGCTGCGCCATCGCGCAGACATTCCCCCCAACCATGGCGCTCAGCCCGTCCTCGCTGCGCGCCACGATCACCGCGCCAGCGGGGGCATCGTAGATCGCCGCGTGCATCATAAGATTGTCTCCCGGCGGGCAGTGGACCGTGTAGGCCGGCCCAAGGATTCGGGGAATGGGCGTATACAGGGGAGAAATCTGGCGGTCGACCACCTGCGAGCGCGGCAGTACGTCGGCCAGATCACAGGCAGTCAGGTCTGCCGCTTCCATCAGGGCTAGCTCCTCGATTAGTGTGAGTCTGGAGACTAGGTGACTTCCGACGAAACCACCAGTTTGGTCAGCGGCAGCGCACGGTCCCTCCAACGTCGCGCTCGCAAAACTCACCCCATCCGTGCTGGTCCCAATATTCCACCAGCCCCGCCGTCTCCATAAGGTTGGCAAACTGATCCGTAGCCCGAACGTTCGCCATTACCGGCGTCCAAACGCTCCAGAAATCCCGCGACCGGTCCAGCGCCCGCACCGACAGGTCCGCGTCCCCGTAGAACGCGGCGAACACAGCAATCCAGTAGTCCACGTCGCCGCCCGGCGTTTGCTCAAAACGTTGCCGAAGGTCCGCCAGGGCTTCGTCCCTTTGTCCAAGTAGTCGCCTGCTGGCGTGGAAGAACCCACTTTGGCGACCCTCGGTTTCGTCCATTGCCACGCTGCGATCAAGCCACCGCTCCTGCTCGGCCCGGTCGCCGGTCCCCAACGCGTGAACGAGGCCCCCATGCACTACCGAGCTACCCTTGTGCGGCGCGGCCAGTCCATCTTCGTAAGCCCGCCGGGCGTCCGCCTGACGCCCAAGCATGGCGTACACCTGGCCTCGATACATGAAGCGGTAGCCTGCCAGCGGCTCCCGGGCAAGCAGAAACTCGATGTGAGGCAGCGCCTCTGTCGCCCGGCCAAGCTTAATGAACACATCCGCGGCGACGCTGCGAACGCCCAGGTGGGCGGGATGACTAAGGGAAATGGCGCTGTCCAGATGCTCCTGCACCGCAAGCCACTGACCACTGTCGCCGCGAATAAACGCCGCCGTCAGGTGCACATGAACCGAATCCGGCGCGTATCGAAAAGCCTGTATAAGGGCGTTGTCGGCCTCCTCGCGCCAGGGAAAATCATCCAGCGTCCAGCGCGCAGACCGGTAGAGGGAGGCCAGCTGCGCCCAGGCCAGACCAAACTCCGGGTCCATTTCCGTGGCGCGCTTCAGGCGGCTCTCCGCTTCGTACCAGGAGCTGACCGATCCGTCATGCAGTTCATTAGCGCTCATCACCGCCTCGAATGCTTCGACATTGCGCGTCATGCCGGTAAGGCGGCCAAGCTCTCCGATCCCAAGGCTCACGCTCAGTACCTCGGCAACGGACCGGGCAATATCGTTTTGCACCTCGAAGATATCTGGGCGCTCCTCCTCGTAGGTTCGTGACCAGCGCGTCTCCCCGGTGCGCGTATCCAGCAGCTGCACCCAGATCCGCAGAGCATCGTCATGACGTTGCACCGTGCCCTGCAGGACGTGATCGACGTTAAGCGATTCGGCGATGTTCTCCGCCGGCTGACTGGTGTCCTGGTAGTGGAAACTGGATACCGGACCGATCACCAGCAGGCCGCTCAGCCTCGAAAGGGCGTTGATCAGTTCTTCCGTCAGGCCCGTCGCAATCCAGCCCTGGCCGCTGACCGGACTTTGATCAACAAAGGGCAGCACCACGATGGAGTGGGCATCCGCCGCTGGTGCGGCCGGCGGAGACCAGCGGTCCGACAGGGCCGCAGCCGCAACGAGCAGTGCAAGCAAGGTGATTGCGGCCGCGCTCCAGCGGCCAATAGACCTGGCCGGCGCCCGGACAGCGTCAACCTGCGCTTCCGCTGCGGGCCGCACCGGCTCAATAACCCTGAAGCCAACCTTCGGAATTGTCTCGATCTGCCGGGAGTTTCTCGCCTGATCGCCGAACGCGCGGCGCAGCTCGCCGATGCACTGGGTCAGCGCGTCATCAGAAACCTCGGCGTTCGGCCAGACCGCGTCGAACAGGGTTTCCCGCGTCACCACCTCACCGCGCGCGTCGGCCAGGGTTTTGAGCACCGCCATGGACCTGGGCGAGACACGCTGTTCAGCATCTTCATCAATCACCAGGCACCGCGGCGGGCTGACCAGCCAGCGACCCAGATAGAAGTCGTCGCTCAGAATTGTGGTGCTTTCCGCGTAACCCATCAGTTCATATTAGCAATCAGCTGCCATTTCCGCGTGTCCAGAAAGATGGTTATGACCCGCCTTGTTGTCGCCGGTAAATTTGACTCCGCAGCTGCTATCTTGGTTGCATCCGCCGGGTTAGCTTTGGAGTACCGATCACGTGGGCGCTTAGCGAGCCAGCCAGGCTGCCAGCGCTGCGCTGGTTCGCTCCGGCTGCTCCAGCGTCGGCAGGTGTCCCGCGCCGGGGATCACGCTCAGCTCCGCCCCGGCAATCAGGTCTCTCATCAGTTCGTGCCGCTGCAACGGGCACAGGGTGTCGTGTTCGCCGCAGACAACCAGCGTTGGGTGGCTTACCTGCTTTAGCGTCTCGCGTTGATCGCGGCGGCTTTGCAGCGCCCGGGACTGGGACACGAAGACGTCGTTGCCAAGCGACTCGGCCATGTCCATACACAGATTAAGAACGCGTTCGTTCTCCGGCCCCGGCGCCAGATAATTCGGCTTCATTTCATCGCGCATCACCGCCCGCAGCTGGCCCGCGAGCACGCGTGTAATCTGTTGGTCCCGAATGGCGGCCTTTTCCGGCGGCTCCGCCAGCGGGTTGGTGTCCAGCAGCGCCAGCCTGCTCACCCGGTCCGGCGCCTGGCGCACCATCTCCATGGCCACAATCCCCCCAAACGACAGGCCCGCCAGCGCAAATCGCTCCGGAGCCCAGGCAAGAATGTCGGTGGCCAGGTCGGTCACGGTGGACCTTCCCACCAGCGGCGCCAGCAGGACGGGATGGTCCTTGGAAAAAGTCGCTATCTGCGGTGCAAAAAGCCGGGCATCACACATCATGCCCGGCAGAAAAAGCAGCGGCAATCTGTCCATGAAAATGATCATCGCCCCGACGGCTTCGCAAACGCAAGCCAGGGACCAGACAAGCCCTGCTGCGGCTGTAATCGATTACAGAAAAGTCGGTTTAACCTCGCCTTAATCTACGCGAGTTTCACCCACACAATTCCTCCACTAAACCCTCACTTTTCACTTCATAGCCTGCCGCCTCTTTTTCTTTTGGAGGCAGCACCCATGAGATCCCGACTTTTCCTGGCAGGCCTTGCACTCTGCCTGGGTGGTAACGCGTTCGCGCAGCAGGCCCGTGTCAACGTAGGCCACCTAGCTCCGTTTGATGCAGACCTTGCCAGCACCGCAGTTTCCGTTGACGTCAACAGCACGGAAGCTGCAAGCGGTGTGGTGTTCAACCAGTTTTCCGGCTACCTCCAGGTGGACCCGGGCAGCACGGCCGTGGAGATCTTCACGCCGCCCGGCAGCATGACGTCGGCGATCGACGGCACGTTCGATCTGTTCGCCAACACCGACTACACGTTGATTGCCGTGGGCGACGTTACCAACCAGCCGCTGGATCTCATCGCGCTGGTGGACAACAACTCCGTCCCCACCGCCGGCAACGCCCGCATCCGCATCGTGCACGCGGCGCCCTTCGCTGACAACGGCCCCGCGACGGCCGTGTCGATCCGAACGGATGCAGGCGACATCGTGAACGGCCTGGCCAGCGTTGAGTACGGTCAGGACTCGGGCTTCTTTGAGCTTCTGGCCGGGGATTACGACCTGCAGGTCGCATCCCCCGACGGCACGCAAACCTTCATCGATATTGCGCCCATCACCCTGAATGACGGCGACGTGCTCACGGTGTTTGCCGTGGGCGACGGCACCAACCAGCCGCTGGGCGCGACCGCCACCTTTGGCGACGGTACCTTCGCCGTGCTGGACCTCGAGTTCTCGGCCCGCGTCAATGTCGGCCACCTGGCACCGTTTGATGCCAGCATTCCCGCCACCGCTGTGTCGGTGAACGTGAACGGTGGCGAAGTGGCTACCGGGGTGACCTTCAACCAGTTCTCCGACTATCTGACGGTGCCGGCTGTCTCCACCACGGTGGATATTTTTGCGCCCCCGGGCAGCATGACCGCTGCCATCACGGACACCTTCGACCTGGCTGCTGATACGGACTACACGGTGCTCGCGCTCGGCGACACCACCAACCAGGAGCTGTCGCTGCTGGCACTGGTAGACGACAACTCAGCGCCCGCGATGGGCAACGCCAAACTTCGGGTTGTCCATGCCGCCCCGTTTGCCGATAGCGGCCCCGCCACCGCGGTGTCGATCCGTCTAGACGGCGGCGCCGTGGTTAACGGTCTGACCAGCGTCGAGTTTGGTCAGGACTCGGGCTTTTTTGAGCTCGAGGCGGGCGACTACGACCTGCAGGTGGCCTCGCCGGACGGCACCCAGGCCTTCATCAACCTCGCCCCCATCACTCTCGCCGATGGTGACATCGTGACGGTCTTCGCAGTGGGTGACGGTGTGAACCAGCCCCTCGGCGCCACTGGCTTTTTCTCCGATGGCACGTTCTTGAGCCTCCCGCTGGAGCCGACGGCACGCGTCAATGTGGGTCATCTGGCGCCGTTTGCGCCGGCCATCGCGGACACGGCCGTGTCGGTGGAGGTCAACGCCAGCGAGGTCGCTTCCGGCGTGGTGTTCCAGCAGTTCTCCGGCTATCTGCCGCTGGACATCGGCAGCACCCAGGTCGACATCTTTACCCCGCCGGGGGCCGGCGGCATGCCGGCGATCACCGGCACGTTCAACCTGACCGCGGACACGGACTTCTCCGTGCTGGCGATTGGTGATGGCACCAACCAGCCCCTCGCGCTGCTGGCCCTGGAAGACGACAACACGGCCCCGACCGCCGGTAACGCCAAACTGCGGGTCGTGCACGCAGCGCCGTTTGACGCCGATGTGGCCAACACGGCGGTGTCGATCCGAACCGATGAAGGTGACGTCGTGAATGGCCTGGCCAGCGTTGAGTATGGTCAGGAATCAGGCTTCTTTGAGCTAACGGCCGGCGAGTACGACCTGCAGGTTGCCTCCCCGGACGGTACCCAGGCCTTCATCGACCTGGCTCCGGTAACCCTGGCGGACGGCGACATCGTCACCATCTACGCCGTGGGCGGTCCCAACCGGCCCCTGGGCACCGTTGCCTTCTTCGCTAACGGCACGTTTGCCACCCTCCCGCTGGAACCGATCTTTGCCAACGGTTTTGAGACGAGCCGCGTCAACGTTGGCCATCTGGCGCCGTTTGACGCCACCGTCGCCAACACCGCGGTCTCGGTAGACGTGAACGGGGCCGAAGTGGCTACCGGCGTAGTGTTCGATCAGTTCTCCGGATACCTGGAGGTGGCTTCCGGTGAAACCACGCTGGATGTGTTTGCTCCGCCGGCAACGCCGCCGGCTGCCATCGCTGCGACGGTAACGCTGGACCCCGCGGTGGACTACACCGTGCTGGCCCTCGGCGACGTGACTAACCAGGCGCTTACGCTCCTGCCGCTGGTAGATAACAACCGGCCGCCGGGCCCCGGCAACATCAAGATCCGGGTAGTGCACGCAGCTCCCTTCAACGCCACGCTGGCCGACACGGCGGTGTCGATCCGGACTGATGAAGGAGACATCGTGAATGGCCTGGCCAGCGTTGAGTACGGTCAGGAATCAGGCTTCTTTGAGTTGCCCGCGGGTAACTACGACCTGCAGGTGGCTTCGCCGGACGGTACCCAGGCCTTTATTGACCTGGCACCGGTAGACCTGGCCGAGGGCACGGTGATCACCATCTTCGCCGTCGGCGACGGCACCAACCAGCCCCTGGGCGCCAGCGCATTCTTCTCAGACGGCACGTCTGCGCCGCTCACGCTGGAGTAATTACGCCGTAGTTGCCAGCCGGGCCCTCCCGGCTGGCAGCTCTCCCCTTCACCGGCGCGCGCCCTGGTAGCCGGCACCCGGTTCCAACTCCGCATGCTCCGGGGTTACGCCATCACCTTTTTCATCATTCAGAGCTACACCCGGTACTTCTGGAAGATCGCCGGCCAACTCGGTCCGGTTTTCTCAACTTTCATCGCCGGCCTGGCTACAGCGTCCGCTCGCGGTCCCTAACGGCCTACCGATAAAGCGCTACACTTTTGGAAAAAAGAGGAGCGCCAGCTTTGAGGTCCTTCTGTCGACAACGTTCGCTGCGCGATCTGGCGCTGGCTATAGTCTTCGCCTGCGCAGGTGGCGCTTCGCTTGCGCAAGACCAACCCACCGACCAGGCAACCACCTTGTTTGCTGGGGCTATGCTTGACGTTCGTCACGGCGTGCTGCGGGAACGGGCGGTCCTGCAGGTGGCGGGTGGTGTGATCACCGCCATTGACCTGGACGTAGCTGCTGCTGACGTTCCGGCATCGGCCATCGACCTTTCGGACTACACGGTGCTCCCCGGACTCATCGACGTCCATACCCACCTGGCGGACAACAGCCATATGGGGCCAGCATTTGATCACTGGACCTATCCGGCGGCAACTTTTGGGATTGTCGGCACGGTGAATGCCCGTACCACGCTGCGCGCCGGATTCACCACGGTGCGCGACGTATCAGCACCGTTCTACGCCGACAAGGCCCTGCGCGATGCCATCGGGGCGGGCTGGATCGAAGGCCCGCGGATGTACATCAGTGGACCCATGCTCACCATGACGGGGGGGCACGGCACCTGGGGAAACTGGATTGCGCCCCAGCACCAGGTTAAGACCGACGCCCACGCTCAGGCAGACGGGGTGGACGAGGTCAGGAAAGCGGTGCGGACCCTAGTTCGCAACCGGGTGGACCTCATCAAGGTCGCCGCCACCGGTGGTTTCGGCACCGCCGCTTCCATTCCCGGGGCTGCGTCCTATTCGGTGGAGGAACTCAAAACGATCGTTGAGGAGGCCCGCAAGCACGGGCTCAAGGTGGCGGCCCATGCCCACGGAGCCGCCGGCATCGTGAACGCCGTGGAAGCCGGCATCCACTCTATCGAACACGGCACCATGATGGACGATGCCGCCCTGGCTGCGGTCAAAAAAGCCCGCACCTGGGTCGTGATGGATCTGCTGGCGGCACACTTCGATCTCATCGAGCGCAACGCCGACTTCAGTGACAAGCAACTTACCGGCAGCAACGCAGAGGAATACGAACGCTATGCCAGCGTTTTCCGTCGGGCTTACGAGGGGGGCGTGCGCCTGGCGTTTGGCACCGACGCCGGCATCTACCCCCACGGTCGCAACGCGGAGCAGTTTTCACTGATGGTGCAGGCGGGCATGGCGCCCGACGATGCGCTCCGCAGCGCCACCATCTGGGCCGCGGAGCTGCTGGAGGCCAGCGATGAGTTTGGCGAACTGAAGGCCGGCCTCAGCGCGGATCTGATCGCCGTTGCCGGGAATCCGCTGACGGACATCTCCACCCTCGAATCCGTCCGATTCGTGATGAAGCAGGGCAAGGTTGTGGTCAACGTTTCGGGAGCTTCCGAAGCACAAGATCATTAGCGTCAGTGGACCCTAAGTGAGAAAGCCCAGCACCTGGGCCAATGCCCGGGTATACTGCGAGCCCTTCTGGCCGAGTCCCGGCAGCTACCGTGTCCGAAACTTCCCCCGCGAGCCGCAGTTTTTCCGACCTGGGACTGCCCGCGAAGCTGCTGACTGCCCTCAAGACGCTCGGGTATGAACGCCCGACGCCCATCCAGGCTGCGTCGATACCGGCCCTGCTGAAAGGTCGCGATCTCCTGGGAAACGCGCCGACAGGCACCGGCAAAACAGCCGCCTTCTGCCTGCCGGCGCTGGCCAATCTGGATGACAAACTACGGGCCGTTCAGGTGCTGGTGCTGACGCCGACCCGGGAGCTGGCGATCCAGGTTTCCGAAGCAGCCAATCGCTATGCCCAGGATCTCATAGGTTTCAGCGTTCTGCCGATCTACGGCGGGCAGGAATATTCGCACCAGCTGCGGCGACTGCGGCGGGGTGTGCAGCTGGTTGTCGGTACGCCGGGTCGCATCATGGATCATCTGCGCCGCGGCAGTCTGAAGCTGGATAAGCTGTCAATGCTCGTGCTGGACGAAGCGGACGAGATGCTGCGCATGGGGTTCATCGACGATGTCGAGTGGATCCTGGAACAGATTCCCGATTCGCGACAGGTCGCGCTTTTTTCCGCCACCATGCCGGAAGAAATTCAACGCATCGCAAATCGCCACCTGAAGGACCCGGCTTCCATATCCATCGAGGGGCGTAGCAAGACCGCCAGTACGATTGAACAGCGTTACTGGATGGTCAGCGGCATTCACAAACTTGATGCGCTGACCCGCGTTCTTGAGGTGGAGCCGTTTGAATCCGTTATCGTTTTTGTTCGGACCAAAATCGCCACCAACGAACTGGCGGACCGGCTGTCGGCCCGCGGCTTCTCCGCTGCGGCGATCAACGGTGACATGCAGCAGAGTCATCGGGAACAGGTGATTGGTCAGCTCAAGCGCGGCAACCTGGAAATTCTTGTCGCCACGGATGTTGCCGCGCGCGGGCTCGATGTGGATCACATCACCCACGTGATCAACTACGACGTGCCCTACGACACGGAAGCGTATATTCACCGCATTGGCCGCACCGGGCGCGCCGGCCGCCGGGGGCAGGCGATTCTGTTTGTCGCTCCGCGGGAAAAGCGCCTGCTGCGCACCATCGAAAGGGCCACGGGTCAGACCATTGAGCGTCTGACGCTGCCCAGCACCGAGATGGTCAACAATCGCCGTCTGGCGGACTTTCAGCAAAAAATCACCGACACGCTGGCAGCGGGGGAGCTGGACTTTCTGCGCGGCCTGATGGAACGCTACCAGCGCGAACATAATGTGCCCGCGCTCGACATAGCCGCGGCGATGGCCCGCTTATCCCTAGGCGATCAACCGCTGCTGCTGGACCCGGCGAAAGACCCGGTGAACCGGCCTCAGCGGGAGGATCGCGCGCCCCACGAGGGAAACCGAGGCGGCCGAAAACCGACGGGCGGCCGGAGCAGGGACCAGGGTCGACAAGATGACGGCGGGCCACCCGAAAAGGGCATGGACCGGTACCGCCTGGAGGTGGGCCACCGCCACCAGGTGAAGCCTGGCAATATTGTCGGTGCCATTGCCAATGAGGCTGGCCTGGACTCCCGGCACATCGGCCGCATCACAATCCGCGAGGACCATTCGCTCATCGATCTGCCATCGGGAATGCCTAAAGACATCTTCAGGCACCTGAAGAAGACGCGCGTTTGCGGTCAGCCGCTCCGGATCTCCCGCGCCCGGCTGGATGCGCCGCCCGGGTCGGGCAAAAAGGCCCGGAAGCCCGCCAAAAAGTGACTCATCCAGACGATGGCATGCGCAATCCGATCGACTGCGCCCTTCATGACCACATCGAAGTGGCCTGCCTGCATGGGTACGAGATCTGCGTGACGCTGCGGAATGGATCACAGGTTGCAGGCAAAGCTGTCACCACCAGCACACTGCCGGATAAGACCGAAGTTCTGGAACTGTTCGTTTCGGAAACGCCAACGCGAATTGTCCTGAACGATCTCCAGCGGATGGAAGTCCTCACCCCCGGAGCGAAGTTTAAGCACCTGGATTTTGCAACGGACTCGCGCTGATCGGGTGCCTGCGGGTCAGCCAAATATGGCTTTCAGGATGAAAAAGAAGATGATCGCCAGGCCAGCGCCCGCCGGCACCGTTACGATCCAGGATACGAAGATGTTGCGCACCACCGTAAGGTCAATGGCTGACACACTCTGGGCCAGCCCAACGCCGAGGACCGCTCCTACCAGCGTGTGAGTCGTTGAAATCGGCATGCCGGTACCGGAGGCGACCACAATCGTCGTTGACGCGGCGAGTTCTGCCGCAAAGCCTCGACTCGGTGTCAGGTGGGTAATTTCTGGCCGATCGTGCGGATCACCCGCCAGCCGTAGGTCGACAGACCAAAGACAATGCCCACGCCACCCACCAGCAGCACCCAGAGGGGCAGCGCTGACTCCAGTTCGATTACGCCGGACTGGGCCACGCTGACGACCGCGGCCACCGGCCCGACGGCGTTGGCGACATCGTTGGAACCGTGGGCAAACGCCATAGCGCAGGCGGTACAGATCATCAGCACGCCCAAGATTTTTTCTACCGTCTGCGACCGCGCTTCCTCCGTGTCGGTCGCGGGCCGGATGCCGCGAATGTAGATGCCCCCGGCAGCGGCAATTACGACACCGATAGCCAGCGCCAGCAGGTAGCTGTGGGTCGTCGACAGATCCAGACCGACATGCTTGAGGCCCTTAAACAGGGTCACCAACGTGATCATGAAGCCGGCCAGAAAAATATAAAACGGCACCCAGGTGCGGGCCCGCTGGAGGGGATTGTCCCGATCGAGCACCAGGTACTGGACGCTCTTATACAGAGCAAAAGCAAAAAACCCGCCGTGAGCGGTGAGACAACCCAGCTGGCTACGATACCGCCCACCTTGCCCCACGCCACGGCGCCGACACCGATCCCCACGGCGCTGAAACCGACCACCGCACCGACAATCGAATGGGTCGTGGAAACGGGCCAGCCAAAATGACTTGCCACCAGCAGCCAGATCGCCGCCGCCAGCAGGGCCGCCAGCATGCCGTACACCAGCAACTCCGGTGTGTCCGCCACCATGGACGTGTCCACGATGCCTTTGCGGATGGTGGAAGTCACCTCGCCGCCGGCCAGCACAGCTCCGGCAAATTCGAAGATGGCGGCCACAAAAATGGCCTGCTTGAAGGTCAGCGCCTTGGCGCCAACAGAGGTTCCCATCGCGTTGGCGACGTCGTTGGCGCCGATCCCCCACGCCATGAACAGGCCAAAGACAGCCGCCAGACTGAGAAAAACTACGTACTGCTCCATCTGCGACCCTCTAGTCGATCATGGGGTTTTCCGGCCGAAGGCCTAAGGCCCGGTCCAGGTTGGCAACCTGCAGGCATTAACCGGCGGCGGGAAACGCCGCTGGAGGTACACGCGTGGGGATGATGGCGACGCAAGGTTATGGAAGTATGACAGTTCTGCAACATTCCTGAGGTGCCTATTACCCGGGCTCGGGAACCACAACGGGACTCCTGGCCTATTGCGCAGGTGTATATACTGTGTATACTCAGTTCTCATGAAAACGCAGATCGTCCTCTCCCAGACGGACGACCGACCGATCTACGCTCAGATCATGGACGAGATAAAGCAGCGCGTGGCGCTGGGCGACTGGGAGCCCGGGCTGCGCCTGCCCTCGATCCGCGAACTGGCGGCCGAGCTGCGCGTCAGCGTGATTACCGTCAAGCGCGCCTATCTGGAACTGGAGCGCGGCGGCGTGATCGTCACGCAGCAGGGTCGCGGGTCTTTCGTGAGCGAAAACGTGGCCGTCAGCGAGGTCCAGCAGGAAAAGCTGAACCGGCTGCTCCAGGAGGTGGCCCGGCTGGCGGCGACCATGGGGCTATCCGAAGACGATCTGCGTGCCTTGTTAAGCCAGGCGCTGAAGCGCCGCTAACGCCTGAGAGGTTTGATCACCGTGAACGCCATCGAATGCGAAAGGGTCTGCAAACGCTACCCCCATTTTGCTCTCAACAACGTCGACCTGACGCTGCCTACCGGCACCGTGCTCGGTTTTGTCGGGCCCAACGGCGCCGGCAAGTCCACCACCATCCGCATCATTATGGGCCTGGTGCACCAGGACGCAGGCCAAGTGCGAGTGCTGGGGCAGGAGATGCCCGCGCAGCAGGTCAAAGCGAAGTGGGATGTAGGATTTGTTTCGGAAGACATGCGTCTCTACAGCCACCGGACGCTGGGGTTTCACCTCAAGTTCCTACGTTCCATCTACCCCGCGTGGGATGACGCCTATACCCGGGACCTGTTGGACCGGTTTGAGCTGAACCCCGAGCAGAAAGTCAAAGGCCTGTCCCACGGGCAGCGGGTGAAGGCCGCGCTGCTGACCGTCTTCGTACGGCGCCCAAAACTGCTGGTGTTTGACGAGCCCACTACCGGCCTGGACCCGGTGGCGCGGAAAGTGATTCTGGAAGAGATGATGCGCGTGCTGGAAGACGACCAGCGCTCCATTTTGTTTTCTTCCCACAACACGCTGGAAGTGGAACAGATCTCCGATCACATCGCTTTTATCAATCGGGGCAGCATCGTTGCCAGCCAGGAGAAGGAAGCCTTTATGGATTCCTGGCGCCGGCTGCGGCTCGTCGTCAACGGCGATTTCAAAATGCCGTCGCTCAAGCAGCTGGTGGAGAGCCAGCAGTCCGGACGTCAGCTCACCCTAACCGTTTCGGATTTTTCTGAGGCGCTGGAGCAGCAGGTCCGAGAGACCGGTGCAGAAATCCGCCAGGTCGAACGCCTCACGCTAGAAGAAATCTTTATCGCGAGCGTCGAAGCGCACCAGCGCGCCGCCCGGGCCGACGCCAAGCAGGCCGACGAGAATCAGGAAATTGCCGCATGAATACGACGACCTACCCTTCCGTGGTTCGCGCGCTGATCCGCAAAGACCTCGCGATCATGAAAATACCGGCGCTCTGCTACTGGCTTGCCGGCCTCGGCGCGATTGTCATGGTGATGACTTTCGGCGACGCCAGTGGAACGGTGGCGTTTATCCTGTTTGTATCGGCGCTGGTCGCTACCGGCGTGCACGCGGCGATGCAGACGGTCACCGAAGAACGGCGGTCCCAGAACCTGCCTTTTATCATGAGCCTGCCGATCACCATCGGTGATTACACGCTCGCCAAGATGGTCGCCAACCTGCTGCTGGGCGGTGGCATCTGGTTGTTCCTCTCCGCCGCCAGTTACGTCATCTACATTGGCGATTCGGTGCCACATGGGCGTGTGCCCTACATGACCATCCTGCTCGTGCAGATTCTGTTGGCCTACATCGTGATCCTGACGACAACCATCGTCTTTGCGAGTCTCGTCGCTGCCATCTCTGCGATTGTCGCGGCCAACCTGGGCAGCCAGGTGATTCTCTGGTGGATCGTTGGATTGCACGGCGTGCGCAGCACCATCAACGGCCCGGAGGTGGTCTGGAACGCCACCTACCTCACGGTGCTCGGGCTGCAGCTGGCCGCGATCGTCGGGCTGATCGGGTTTACCTTCTACGCCCAGTCGCGCAAAACCCAGTTCATCTGATGCGCCCGTACCAGGCGACCGCGGCCAGCCTGGGGCTGGTCGCCGGCCTGCTCCTGGGCGGGTGCCGGCAACCGGACGCAGCAGCGCCCGAACCGGAAAACGCCAAGCCCATCGTACGGGAAGCCGCCGAGAAGCAAACGCCGGATGAGCTGTGGGCTGAACGCTGCGCAGCCTGCCATGACGATGCGGCCAACAAGCGCGCCGCCGGCCGGGAGCAACTGGCGCAGCTGAGTCCGGCGCACCTGGTGTTTGCGCTCACCAACGGCGTGATGAAGGCTCAGGCGACGGGCCTGAATCTGCGGCAGACGCTTGACCTGGCCCAGATGATTACCGGCTACCGCGAACCCTTTGAGCCAGCGCCCGACCACTATTGCGAGGACCGGACGATTGACCTGAACCCGGTGGTCCCACGCTGGGCGATGAATGATCGCAGCTCCTTCAGCCTGCCGCCGGAAGCCAGTCCCATCGCCGATGCCAACGTCCATAAGCTTCGGCTGGCCTGGGCCTTTGGTCTGCCCGAGGTCGCCAATGCCCGGTCGCAGCCCGTGATCACCGCCAACACCATCTATGTGGCAGCTACCAGCGGCCACCTGTTTGCGTTGGATACCCAAACCGGCTGCCTGCGCTGGCATGGGGCCACCGCGGCACCGCCGCGCACCGCGCTCACGCTGGGCACGATCGAAGATGAGGCGGTTTTGTTTTTTGGCGACGGTGAGTCTCACCTGCAGGCCGTCAGCGCCGTCGATGGCACAACCCTGTGGCGTACGGAGATTCGGCTGAGCGAGCACAGCCTGCTGACCGGCGCGCCGGTGCAGCACGCGGACCAGCTGATCGTGCCCGTGTCGCTCTATGAAGTGGGGCTGGCCGCGGATCCTGACTACGAGTGCTGCCGCTCCCACGGCGGCGTCGTGGCGCTGGATGTTGCCAGCGGAAAGCAGCGATGGGCTTACCACACCACCGGGGCAGCAACCCGCCAGGGCGTCACTGCCGCCGGCGTGGCGAGGTATGGGCCCAGCGGCGCGCCGGTCTGGAGCACACCGACGGTAGACCCCAAACGGGGCGTGGTGTACGTGGGCACCGGCCAGAATGCTTCGCGACCGGCCACCGGTACTTCTGACGCGGTGCTGGCGCTTAAGCTGGATTCCGGCGAACTGGTTTGGAAGTTTCAGGCGATCGCCGGCGATGTCTATAACCAGGCCTGTGATCTACAGCCACCCGGGCCCAATTGCCCGAATTCGCGGGGCCCCGACCACGACATTGGCGCGGCCGTTGTGCTGGTCACAACCGCAACCGGCGAAGATCGGCTGATCGTGGGTCAGAAATCCGGCGACGTTTATGCGCTGGATCCTGATCAGCAGGGAAAAGTGATCTGGCAGCGGCGTGTCGGGGCCGGGTCTGCCCTCGGCGGCATCCACTGGGGCCTGGCCGTGGCGGACGGCGTGATCTACGCCCCTGCGGCGGATCCACCGTTTCCAATCCCCTACTACCGGCCGGCGCCGGGGCTATATGCGCTGTCCGCCAACGATGGCCGCCTCGTCTGGTCAACGCCGGTAGAGCGCGGGTGTAAGACCAACGTCTACGAGTATTTCGACCGGGAAACCCTGTATCCCGCCTGTTCTTTCTACTTTGGCCTGTCGTCACCGCCGTTGGTGATCAACGACCTGGTTTTTGCTCCCGCCCTGGATGGCAAGGTCCGGGCCTTCCATCGAGACAGCGGCGCGGTTGTGTGGGAAACCCAAACGGCTAGACCATTTCCCACCGTCAATGGCATTGAAGCTCACGGCGGCTCCATCGACGTCGCTGGCGTGCAGGTGGCCGGAAATCGGCTGTTTGTGCAATCCGGCTACGGCCAGTTTGGCCAGCTCCCGGGGAACGCGCTGCTCGTTTTTGAGCTGCCGCCCAACGTTCAAACCCGATGATGATCTCTCGTCGCTGAGGCCCGCGATGGAAGCGGCTTGCTGCCCGCGGCGGACTGGGCTAGAAAGATCAAAATGTTTTGAGAGATACCGCCGTGAAAATCAGCCAGTCGGTACGCACCGCGATCATGACCGCAAACCTCGATCGAGGCCGGACGTTTTACGAGCAGGTACTGGGCCTGACGGAGGTGTACTGGCAGGGCGAACTGAACGACCCCACAGTTTGGCATCTGCTGGGCACGCCGGAAGGCTCCTGCTGCCGGGCGGTTATTCTCAAAGCGCCGGGGCAGCCTGCTTACGGGATGGTGGGGCTGTTCGAGTTGAGCAACCCGACTCCCCCCGCCCTGCCCCCCGGCGACAGCGCCGCCCGGGTCGGCGAAGGCGTCGTCGTGTTCTACTGCTCCGATCTGGACCACGTTGTCGCCACCGCCGGGCAGCATGGCGGCACCATCACCGCAGCCCCGGTCAACCTGGTCCATGAAGGTAAGACCAAGCAGCGGGAAATGTGTCTCCGGGATCCTGATGGCCACCTGATCAACCTGATCGAATGGGATCCGGACAATGACCTTCGACCGGAGCTGACGCCAGGCAAGATCTAGTTTCCCGGGCTCACCGGAAGCGTTCGCCCGGGCACTGCAGATTCGCGATAAAATAGCGCCGGAAGCGAAAACCCCGGTAGTCCCACCATGTTCAAGCGCCTGATTCTCCGATTCGCCACGCTGCTGCTGCTCTTTCTGCTCGTCACCGTCGGTGTGGTTCAGTACCTGGCGGTCCGATCCATCAACGAGACCATCGAAGAGCCCGCGCTGACCGGCATCTCCATTCCCGGCCCCGGCGACGCCATCGAAGGTCCGCCGCAGCCGGTGATCTTTGTCGGCAACAACTGGCAGGGCACCATTACCGTGATCGACACCACCACCCTGGCGGTGATCGGTGTGCTGAACGGCATTCCCGACAAGATAGAACGGCTGACGGACATCAAGTCCCAGTTTGCCGGCCGAATGCTGTTCTACGGCATCAAACAGCTCGTCGGGGAAGGCAACAACCAGTATGTGGACGACATGTACAGCTCGCTGGACGGCACCCGGCTGGTTATCTCCCGGCCGAGCTTCGCCGACGTGATTGCGCTGGACGTACAAACCGGTGAAGTCATCTGGCGGTTCCCCGTAGCCGGTTTCCGATCCGATCACATGGCCCTCTCACCGGATGGGCAGCGGGTGGCGGTTTCCGCGTCCACCGGCAATGTGGTCCACGTCATTGACGTTGAAAGTGGCCAGGAGGTGGGCCGGTTTCCGACCGGCGACTCGCCTCACGAAAACGTTTATTCCAAAGACGGTTCAAAAATTTTTCACGCGAGCATCGGGCGCGTTTTTTCACCCTTCGACCTTGAGGGCGGCGGCCTGCTGAAAGGGCAGCGGGTTTTCCAGGTGGTGGATGCGCAATCCATGGAAATCCTTGAGCGCTTCGACATGAAAGACAAGCTCGAAGCCGCAGGACTGGGTCATATCAGCCCGGCCATCCGCCCCATGGCGCACACGGCTGATGAAAACACCTTCTACTTCCAGCTGTCGTTTCTGCACGGATTTGTGGAGTACGACCTCGAGGCCGGAAAAATTACGCGCAAGGTCGACCTGCCCAAAACCACCACCGCCACCCGCACCGGGTATGTGAACGATTCTGCGCACCACGGCATCGCCATCAGCGGCGATGACACGCAGCTGTGTGTCGCCGGCACCATGGACGACTACGTGGCCATCGTGGATCTTGCATCCGAGGATTACCGAATCCTCGAGGGTCTCGGCGAAAAGCCCTACTGGGTGGTCACCGACAAATCCGGGGAGAACTGCTACGTATCCTGGAGCGGCACCGATCAGCTGTCGGTGATCAACTACCGGCGGGCCGAAGAGGTGGTACGCATCGACGTGGGTGATCATCCCCAGCGCGTCCGCGAAGGTTTTGTTCCCGCGTCCTGGAAGCGTCGCAGCGCTCCCTCGTCAGCCTACTGAAGCGCTAGCGGGGCGGCGGCGACGGGCGGGAAAAAATAAACGCGGCGGAGGCCGAGAGTACAGTCGCCTGAATCGTCAGCACCGTGGTGGAGGCGCCCAGCAGCAGCGACAGGACGAGCACCGCAACCAAGGCTACCGCCGCGGCTATCTTGGCGCGCGGACTGATCGCGCCGTAGCGGCGCCAGTCGAGGATCAGCGGTCCAAACACCCGGTGCCGCAGCAGCCAGTCGTGCCAGCGCCGTGAGGAGCGGGCAAACGCCCACGCGGAGACCAGGACAAACGGGGTCGTGGGCAGCAATGGGAGCACCGCGCCGATGGCGCCAAGGGCCAGCGCCGTAAACCCGATTAGAAACCAAAGGGTGCGGGCGGGAACGGACCGTTCCTCGGCCGTAACTTCGCTGCCGGCGTCGTCCCGGGATGGATCTCCCCGGTCGTTGTTCGCGTTCATGACGACTGTCTCGCAGGTCCTGAGTTCTGAGGTGTAATCCGTTTGCCCAGGCATGCTCGCAGGCCCGCGCAGCCAGCGCAACCGGCAGCACATCCTTATCGCCCTGCTACACTGGAATCGGGGCTTAAGGGGGAGAAATTCATGCGATGGTTGGTTTTGCTCGAGCTGCTACTGTTCAGCATTGCGGCGACCGCAGGTCAGAGCATCGCGTTCCGTTTTGAACGACTGATTCCCCCGCTCCAGCAGCCCTGGTACTTCGCTCCCGTCGGCGATATCGCCGTAGATTCCGACAACTTTCTGTACGTAGTCGAAGAGGAAAACAACCGCGTGCGGAAGTTCACCCGCGCCGGTCAGCTGGTGACCACGTTTGAACAGCCCCCCAGTGGCAACCTGGACCGACCCCGGGATGTCGCCATCGATGAGGCGGGCGCCGTGTATGTCGCCGATCGCCTGGGCCATCGCGTGGTGGTCTATTCAAAGGACGGCGAGTACCTCCGGGAATTTGGCGAGTTTGGCACGCAGCCCGGCCGGTTTGACCGGCCGTCCGGCATCGCCTTTGCTGGCGGTCTGGTCTACGTTCTGGATACGAGGAACCACCGGGTGCAGGTATTTGAGCCCGATGGAACCCTGGTGCGCACGCTGGGCGGCTCGGGTCCGGGGCCGGCCGACGGACAATTCGATTTCCCCACCGACGTGAGCGTGGCACCGAGCGGACGAATCTACGTTGCGGACGGCGCCAACAATCGAATCCAGTACTTTGCTGCGGACGGAACCTATCTCGGTCAGTTCGGAACCCAGGGCACCGGCGTTGGCCAGTTTGATCGGGTGGTTGGTGTGGAAGTCGACTCATTCGGGATTGTCTACGCCATCGATGACAGCTCCCGGCTACAGCGCTTCGATCCGAGTGGTTTGTTCCTTGCGCAGATCGAGATGCCGCCGGAAGAGCCTCCCATTGATGTACCGCGGGGTATCGCCAAAGCGGCAAACGGTCGTATCTATGTGCGAGATCTCTACCGGGTTTCGCAGTTTGCGCCAACTGGAGAATTTCTGGACAGCTGGTCCAGCGCCGGCAACAGCCTGGGACAATTCAACTTTCCCCTCTCTATTGCCGCCAATTCGGCGCGGCAGATTTTTGTCGCCGACCAGAACAATAATCGGGTGCAACGGCTGGACGCGGAGGGCAATCCGCTGGATGCCTTCGGCGGTCTGGGTTCCGGCCCCCTGCAGTTTGACCGGCCCACCGCGCTGGCCGTAAACAGCCTTGATCAGATCCTGGTGGCAGACCGATTCAACCATCGCGTCCAGGTCGTGAGCCCGGATTTCAATCTGGTCCGGGCCCTTGGAACCTTCGGCACCGGGCCCGGCGATTTCAACGAACCCAGCGGAGTCGCGACAGACGCTGATCGCAACATCTATGTGGCCGACGGGGGAAACCACCGGATCCAGAAGTTTACCGAGGACGGCACATTTATCGGGCAATGGGGCAGCGCAGGCACCGGCGATGGCCAGTTCGATATCCCCACGCAGCTGGCGCTGGACAGCAACGGCGATCTGTTTGTGGTGGACCGGGGCAACAATCGGATCCAGAAATTTGACGCCGACGGCAACCACCTGTTGACCTTCGGGGGCATGGGCAGTGGCAACGGCGAGTTTGTCTTTCCCGAATCCCTGAGCTTCGACAGCAACGGTTTTCTGTTCGTCGCGGACGTCGTGAACAACCGCTACCAGTCTTTTACCAATACCGGCGAGTACATCGGCAAGTTCGAACAGCCGGGCAGCGAACCCGGCCAGGTCACCCGGCCCGGCGACATCTACTTCGATAACAACCAGAACGTGTTTATGGTGGGGCCGCGCAATAACCGGCTGCAGCGCTTCAACCGCGTGGTACAGCCGCCGAACACCAAGGTGATCATTGTGGCCGGCGGCGGACCTTATGCCGGCAATCCCCTCTGGGATGCGACTCAGGTCAACGCCAATTTTGCCTACCGTACGCTGGTAGTCCGGGGGTTCAGCAAAGAAACGATTCAGTACCTCTCGCCGGATATCGATCTGGACATCGACCAGAACGGCGCCGCTGATGACGTTGACGCTGTTCCCAGCGCCGCGGCGCTGGAGGACGCTATCGCTACCTTTGCTGACGACGCCTCCAATCTGCTGCTGTATCTGGTGGACCACGGCGGCGACGACACGTTTCGGCTCACCGAGTCGGAAACGCTGGACGCGGCCACCCTCGCGGGGTGGGTGGATCAGTGGCAGGCGGCCCGGCCCGGCGCCAACGTCACGGTCGTCTACGATGCCTGCCAATCCGGGTCGTTTATGGATGACCTGCGCAACCCTGCGCTGGACCGCATTTTGATCACCTCGGCCCAGGCGGATGAAAACGCCTACTTCGTCTCTCAGGGATCGTTATCGTTTTCCAACCGCTTCTGGACCGGCATCTTCAACGGCGCTTCCCTCGGCGAGGCGTTTGACGCTGCCGCCACCGCCACCAGCGCTTCCTTCCCCCTGCAGACGCCGCTGCTCGACGCCGACGGGGACGGTGTATTTAACAGCTCCGATGACCGCGCGGTCGTGCAGTTGCGCCTGATTGGCACCGGCGCAACAAGCGGCGGCGAGGCACCAACGCTGGGCCCGGTGACGGCGCCGCAGGTTATCGCGTCCGGCAGCGCGGCGACGGTGGCGGTGGACGATGTGACTGACGCGGACGGCATCGCCCGCGTCTGGGCGGTGCTGCGCCCGCCGGGCTACGCGCCGGAGTCGCCCGACAACCCGGTGCAGGATCTGCCGACCTTTGACCTGGATAACCTGCCCGGCAGCGACGATTACAGCCTCGCGTTTGAAGGGTTCACCGACGCCGGGACCTACCAGATCTCGATTCAGGCTCAGGACCGCATCGGCAATATCTCGGCCCCGGCGCTCACGTCGGTCACCGTCGACAACCCCGTGCGCCGGCGGGCGATTGTGCTGCATGGCGGTGCCGCGTCGGAACCAGCTTTTGCGTCTCGCCAGGCCAGCGCGGATCTGGCCTTCGCGGCGCTCGCGGTGCAGGGCTACGGGGCGGACGGGACGTCCTGCACGGACGCCAGCTGCGACGACATCTATTACCTCACCAACGCCGCCGTTCCTGGCGCGGACAGCGCGGCCAGCCTCTCAAACCTTGAGTTTGCGCTCACCACCTGGGGCGTGGACAACGTGCAGGATCTGACCGTCTACCTGACCGGCCCGCGGCCAGGCGATCTCATATTGAATGAAACCGAGACGCTCAGTCTGGCGCAGCTGGACGCCTGGCTGGACACCGCGCAGACGCAGGTGCCCGGCATTGTGACAGTGGTGGTAGACGCAGACTCCAGCGAAGACATTGTGACCGTACTTACGCCACGCGGCGGGCAAACGCGCTACCTGATCTCCAGCACCGAAACGGGCGAAACCGCGCTCACCGCGTCCGGCGGAGAAATCTCTTTCTCTCAGTTTTTCTGGACGCAGGTACTCAATGGTGCCCGCCTGAGAGCGTCGTTTGCGGTGGCCCGCAGCGCGGTGCTCGCCAATCAGAACGCCCAGCTGGACAGCAATGGCAATCAGGTGAGTAACGATGTCACCGATGGGGTGGGGCCGCAGGACTACTTCATTGGTTCTGGCGTGGCGCTGGCGGGCGACGACCCCTTTGTCGGTGCCCTGGCGGTGGCGGATCCGCTGCTGTCGGACTTTGAACAGGTCACCGTAGCCGAGGTTACCACCACCTCGCAGATTGACCGTGTGGTGCTGCTCGTGACCCGCCCCGGCGGCGATGTCGTCACCCAGCCACTGGCACCGCGGCCCGGCGAGTTCACGGATCGAAGCTATGGCCTGTGTGGACCTGCGGGTAATTACACCATCGCCGCCCACGCGGTGGATATCGATGGCAACGTGTCCCTGCCCAACACGGCCGCAGCGAACCGCCCGACCGCCTGCGTCGACTTTGGCTTCTACTCCGGTTTCGAATAGGCCGAGCCTCAGGTGTGGCGGAGAAAGGCGGCGCCGTCAGACGCCGCCTCGCCGGCGAGGGGTGCTACCTGGTGCCGATGCGTGGAATGAAGCGGCTCGTCCGCACAACGGCCACGAGACTCGGCAGCGGCTGTGTCGGTGCGGCGTCCTGCAGGTCAGAATTCAGCAGCTCTGATCGCGGCCAGTAGCTGGTTGGTGCTTCCAGCGTGCCTCCGTCACCCGGGTGCTGGATGGCCAGGAACAGCGTCTGACCATCCGGCGTAAACTCACAGCCGCAGACCTCACAATCGCGGGGACCACTCATGAACTGGCGCAAACGACCGCGATTGGGACCGTAGGTGGGGACCGCAAACGTGCCGTTGTTAGTGCCGGTAGGCTGGCTGCCATCGGTCACAATCCACAGGTTGCCGAAGTTGTCGAAGTTCAGGTTATCCGGGGAGCCGATGGATGCCACCTCGGTCGGGTCGTCGTACCCGGCGAAGTATGTCGTATCCTGACTTGCCGGAAGCTGCAGGTCCTCAAGGCTGGTCAGAAACTGACCTTCCGTCGACCTCGGGTCGCCCGCCAGCATGAAGATCTCCCACCGGAATGTCTCGGAGGCATTGTCATCACCGTCCTCGGTAATCTCGACGATATGCCCCCAGCGGTTGGGACCCCGCGGGTTCTGAATATCCGGCAGCGTCGAAAGCTCCCTACCCTGAAAGTTTCGCGATCCGGCATCCTGGGTTCGGCGGGTATTATTGGTGCAGGCCACGTAAACCTGCTTGGTGACCGGATTGGCTTCCACGTCCTCGGGCCGGTCCATCGGAGTCGCTCCCAGCAGATCGGCGGCGTAGCGGGAGTGAATCAGGACCTCGGCCTGGTCCGCAAAGACGTCCTGCAGCACCGGCTGGGTGGCCCAGTCCAGCGCCAGCCACTCGCCGCCGCCGTCTTCATTGAGCCGGGCCGCGTACAGGGTTCCGGAGTCCAGCAGGTCCTCGTTTTCCTCGCGCACGTTGCTCACGCTGCCGCTGGTCACAAATTTAAAGATGTACTCCATCCGGGCATCGTCACCGGAGTAGACCACCAGCGGACCGCTGTCGGCCTGGATGGTTGTGGCGCATTCGTGCTTGAAGCGCCCCATGGCGGTGCGCTTTTTAGGCGTCGACCGCGGGTTGTAGGGGTCGACCTCGACAATCCAGCCAAACCGGAAAGCCTCGTTCGGCTCCTGGGCTACGTCGAAACGCCGCTCGACAAATTCCCAGCCACGCCGGCTGGCACCGCCGGGCAGGGGAACGCGGCGGTGAAATTCGACCACTTGCGGATCAGCATCGGGACCGCTGGCGTAGGCGTCGAAATTGCCAAAGTACTGATCAAAGTTTTCCTCAGCGGTCAGGTAAGTGCCCCAGGGAGTTCGGCCGCCGGCACAGTTGTTCAGCGTGCCAAACACGCGCGTGCCGCTGGGATCGTCGGAGGTTTGCAATAGATCGTGACCCGCGGCCGGGCCGGTGATGTCGATGGGGCTAAACCCACTGATACGGCGGTTGTACTGGGATTCACGAACAAACTCCCATTGTCCAGCAACTCGCTGTATTTCAACCACTGATACGCCATGGGCCGCGATGGCCAGACGAACCCCCTCCGGGGCTGCCTGGGCAAACTCCTGGGAGTTTTCCGCTGTCAGGGCGGACGGAAACATCAGCGATTCGATGGTGTATTCGTGGTTGACGCAGAGCAAACCGTGAGACGAACCGGACAAGGAAAAGTACTCCACGGCGTCGCAGTTATAGCCAAACTGGCTGGCCTGAGCTTCCGCGGCTCCCGGCTGCTCCAGGGCGCCGAGGGAGATGGCGTCCCAATCCATATCTGGGACGTTGGGATCAAGCGATTCACCCCAGCGGATGACCACCTGGTCGGTGTAGCCCGGCGGAACGTGGATACGATCGTCGGCGACGCCATCGATGGGGTCAAAGGTGAGGGAATCAGAAACCCGCCCGTTGCGGCCTGCCAGGACGGCAAGGTTCACCGCGGAGGCCGAGCTTGAGGCCACGGCCCCGCCTACAGCGGCAGCACCCTTGATCAGATTACGGCGTTTGAGCCGGGCGCCCAGCACACGCCCGAAGGGTGTTCCGGCCTCGGGCCGCTCGTCGAGATCTACGTCAACCAGAGATTCGTCGAGCGGTGAGTCGACCTTTTTGTGAGTCATGATATCCCCTTGGATTTGAGATGGTGACGAGACCGTAAAAAGGGGACATGACGGGATCGTGACGCCCATATGAACGTTTATTGGGATCAGCGTCGTCAGTCGAGGAGCGCGGCATACCCCTCTGATTTCTTTCAAAATTGCACTCTGCCGTCAGAAGCGCCAGACAGCTCGATCGGCCGTGTTGTCATATCCTGGTCATCGCCGGCGCACCTCCCGGCTGCTTGCATGACGATCTGCGGCGACGTCATCGGGGCAAACACGGCTGCCTCGCGTCGAATTCGTTGTAGACGCAAATGAGAACAAATATAATTTAGATTCCTCTCATAATCGGAGCCGCCCCGGGTGGACGACTCTATTAGTGAGCCGCTCCAGCTGCTCGCGGATCGATCGATCCGCGGCTATGTTCGACGACTCGTAGGCTTTTCCGACCGCGCTGACGATGTGCTGCAAACGGTTGCAGAGAAACTCCTGACTCGCCGCGGCCAAATCCGCGACCCGCATCACTTTTTGATTCAGGCCGCTCGCAACACGGTTATTGACGAATTTCGCGCCCGCGAGCGTCGCGACTCGCGAGAGCAAAGCTATGCGGACGCTACGGCAGCGGCAAACAGCGAAGAACCGGAAGCGGCCTGTGAGCTTGAGCAGTTTTTGGATTCCCTGGGAGTCGCGCTGGGCGAGCTGCCTTTGCTAAGCCAAAGCCTTTTCTGGGAACACTATGTCCAGGGACACACGCAGTCGGACCTCGCCAAATTGCATTGCCTGCACATTTCGACGGTAGAAAAACACCTCCGGAGAGCAAGAAGGCATTGCTTCCAGCGACTGTCGGCGCAGCGCAGCTGACCAGGCCCGCTCGGTGGCATCGGCCCCTGTGTCCCGTGTACGGTAGCAAGTCCCACCGCTTGAGCGACCGAATGGACGCGAAGCAGAAAACTGAGGAGGAAGCGCTCGCGCTGGTCGAAAGCGCTGCCCGTCTGTCCGATGAAGAACGCGCACCGTTGTTCGCAGCTTTTGCGGCGCGCTCCGGTGCTCACGAAGAGGCGCTGCAGTGGGCTCAGCGTTATCTGCGCTTGCTCTCGCAGGCTGGCAAGCCACGGTTCAGTGAGCACGATATGCGTCGGATTCGTCGCCAGGCGAACATCGCGCGACTCGCCGAGCCCAGCCGCTGGGTGCCGGTTGTCGCTGCCCTGGCGTTGCTCGCCACCTTTCTGGTCACACGATCCCTTCCGCGAGCACCGACCGCCCCGCAACCGCTGGCCGGCGCGACGGAAAAGCTTGAGATTGCCTACGAAACCGGCCGGGCTCACCGTCAGGTCTCTCTCGAAGATGGTTCAACGCTGTGGCTGGATTGGCACAGTCGGGTTGTTGTCGGCCTGGACGACGATGCGCGGCGGATTTCGCTGTCTCGGGGACGGGCTGCGTTCTCGGTTGCAGCCGACGCTCAGCGCCCTTTCATCGTGACCGCGGGTGGCCTGACCACGCGGGTCACGGGAACCCAGTTTGAGGTTGACCTGCGCGGCCAGAACGGACCGGCCGTCGGCGTGGTGGAAGGTTCGGTAAAGGTATCCTTTGAATCTCAAGCCGTGACGCTTGGCGCCAGGGGTCAGGTTCACCTGCGCCAGCGTGTGCTGGAGCGCTCCCAGGATCCGTTTGGCGATCAGGTCGCCAGCTGGCGCGACGGGCGCCTGGTGCTGCGCGAAGTCAGCCTGAGTGAGGCGATCGCTGCGCTGCAGCCGTATAGCCGCTTCACTGTCGATATGTCGCGGATTGAGCATATCTCAGCTCGGGTGTCAGGCACGTATTTTGCGGATCGTGCCGATGACGGACTGCTGGGGTTGGCGCAAACCCATCGCCTGGTGGTTGAGCAGCGCGGCCAGACGCTGGTGCTGAAGCCGGGCCGCCCCACGAGAGCATCGCTCACTCGCTAGCAAGACCAAGGGCCGGGACGGCGGGCCCACCTCACATCGGTGGTTTTTTTGTCCTGCAGCGTCCGGGTTTTTGCCGACCGTGCCGTCTGTCCCTGAGGCGGGCAGGTTTTTCGCCCCGCGATCCCTATAAGACGGAGTTGATATGAAAACCACGCACCGGATATCCCGGGCCTTCGGCATGGCATTGATCATCGTGAGCGCCGGACTGGCAAGTATCGCCCAGGGCGCCGACGACGCACCCTTGCGGTTTGAGATTGAACCCCAGTCGCTGGAACAGGCGCTGGAGCGCTTTGCCGAGCTGACGCGACGTCAGGTCACCGTCGATCCGGCCGCTATCCGAGGCCTGAGAAGCCCGCGCATCTCTGGAAACATGACGGCGGAAGCCGCGCTGACGGAGCTGCTCGCGGGAACAGGACTTGAGGTCGTCCAGATTAACGGAACCGATTTTGCGGTGAGGGCGGCGGAAGGCCAGCCCGACCGCGATCCGCGCCCGGACACCATGGAGCTCGAAGAGGTTCGTGTTGTCGGTCACTACCGGGACTACGACGCGACGCGGGGCGACAGCTTTCAGCTTGGGCTGGATCTATTGCGTACGCCCGCGGCGGTCAGCGTGATCAGTCAGGACCTGCTGCAGGATCTTCAGGTCAACAACGTGGACGAGGCGCTGCGTAACGTGGCCGGCCTGACCCGCTTTAAGACCGGCAACGGCGGCGAAGAGCGATTAACTATCCGGGGTTTCGGCGCGTCGCTGTTTAAGGACGGCATGCGAAGCAACAACGGTACGAATCAAGCCAACGTGCCGTCCACCGAGCCCGGAAATCTTGAGCGAATCGAGGTGCTCAAGGGGCCGTCGGCGCTGCTGTACGGGCGTGGTGGCCCCGGCGGCGTGGTCAACTACAGCACCAAGCGCCCGGAATTTGAGCGTTCGTCCACCCTGGAACTGCTCGCCGGCAGCTATGATTTCTACAAGGCCGAGTTCGACACCACGGGCGCTTTTTCCGAAGGCAGTCCCTGGGCGTACCGGTTGGTGGCCATCTATGAAAACTCCGAGAGCTTTCGCGATGAGCTGTCGCGAGAGCGTTTGCTTCTTAACCCGAGCATCTCCTGGACCGGGGACCGGGGAAGCCTGGTCGCCGGCATCGAGTACATCGATGATGACTACACCCAGGACCGTGGCCAGGTGCTGGATGGCGAACTTTTCGGCGGGTATTTTTACAGCGAACGCCAGGCTTTTGATCAGTTCTACGGCATACCCGGCTTTAACGATCAGTCGGTCTCCGAGGCCACCCGGGGCTACCTGATGGCGGACTGGGAGTTTTCCGACGCCTGGCGCATCGAGGCCACGGCTGCCCGTATCGAAAACGACAAAGAGCTTTTCGACACCAATGCGGGGATCGCCACCCCAACGTTTGGATTTATCGGAACGGAAACGGCGGGGCTGAACAACGTCGCCTTGATCACCGCCAACCGGACGGAAGCGACGGGCGAAACCACCCAGCTGTCGCTCAGGAACTTTATCAACCTTCAGGGCCCCGGCGGCGTGGAACATCAGATTCTGGCGTCGCTGACCTACGAGGGCTACGAACAGGATGGGCGAGGTTTTGGCAGCACCGACACGGTGTTTTTCAACGTGGTGGATCGCACCTATGCGGTGAACAATCCGTTTGCGCCGGTGGACAATCCGGCAGACTTTCTAACGTTTGTTGAAACAGGCTTCGGCGTCGCGTCGGACTTCAGCGAGCTGGGTATCAACGTGCTCGACTACATCACCCTGAACGAAAACTGGGCAATTCTCGCCGGCTTTCGCTACTCGGACTTTACCGATGACCTCCAGAACTTCGAGGATGATGACCTGAGCTTCCGCGGTGGCGTTGTATATACCTTCAACGACACGCTTTCGACCTATCTGAGTTATGCCGAGGGCTACACCTCTTCCGGCGGTCGACTGGATCTGAACGAAGAAGTGATCGACCCAACCACCTCCACGTCCTGGGAACTCGGCCTGAAGTGGCAGCCGAACGGTGATGAGCTGCTGGTTACCGGCACGCTGTTCAGCGTTACCGAAGAAGGTGTCGCGTTCCTCGCTAACCCGCTGGCACCCCCGGCACAACAGCGTTTCGGCAACATCGGCGAGTATGAAACCCGGGGTCTGGAGCTGGAGGTTGTTGGACGCATCAACGATCGCTGGCGGGTCCAGGCCGGCTATGCCTATCTCGACAACGAGATTATCGACGGCGGCACCACGCTGGTATTCGGCCCCCTGCAGTTTGGCTTCGATGAGGGCAACCGTTTTGGCGGTATCGCCGACCACAACCTCAACCTGGCGTCGTTCTACGAGCTGTCGGTTGCGGGCGGTCTGCTTGGCTTTGGCGGCAGCGCTTACTACCAGGATGATGTCTTCATCAGTGCCGAGAACTCAGCGGTCTACGACAGCTGGGTTGAAGTGGGTCTGATGAGCTACTTCCGCAAAGGAAAGTGGAAAGTCCAGCTGAACGTCAACAACGTGTTCGACGAGGAGTACAACCTCACCCAAAACGGCGCCACGCCCGACGCATTTGCCGCCTTTAGAGTAGGCACGTCCATACCCCGAACCGTCATCGCCTCCTTTGCCTATGAGTTCTAGCTGGGCGGCCCACGCCTGCTAAGGAACCGCGCGGGTTTTCTCGTCGGGCGGCGTCTGCTGCGCCGCAACCGATTCTTGCCGCCAGGCCGAGATCAGTTTGCCCCGTATTCGGTTTCGATCAGAATCTCGTTGTGCAGCGTTTTGTGCACCG
The DNA here is from genome assembly GCA_039195135.1 of Pseudomonadota bacterium. GTDB lineage: Bacteria > Pseudomonadota > Gammaproteobacteria > Xanthomonadales > SZUA-38 > JANQOZ01. The sequence continues at coordinate 39,673 of JBCCVP010000001.1, forward strand.
GGCAGCGGTCGGCAATTTCCAACAGTCGGGCTCGCTGCGCCTCGGTCAGATCACCTTCGATATGCACCACTTTCCGGATGCGGTCCACATAGCCGTCGCTTGATTCGCAGGCCTGGCAGTCCTCCGCGTGGACACGGTCATGCACAAGATCAACGTCGATGCTGTCCAGCTTGAGCTTCTTGTGGTTGGCGTACATGCGCATCGTCATCGACGTGCAGGTACCCAGAGCCGCCAGCAGATACTCATACGGGTTGGGACCGCGGTTGTGCCCGCCCACCTGCTCCGGCTCATCGGCAAGCAGCCGGTGAGCCGGCGTTTCCACGACGCGCGTAAACGCCTTGTTGGCCTCGGTGATCCGCACGTGGCCCGGCGCGACGGCAGCCGGTTCCGCATCGGTGACGGGCTGCGCCAGGTAGCGTCCGGCCCAGGCGGCGATAACCTCCGCGGCGTACTTGGCGTCTTCCCGGCGGCTCAGCAGATGGTCCGCCCGGTCCAGCGACACAAAACTCTTGGAGTGTCGCGCGGCCGTGTAGATGCGTGATGCTTCGTCGATAGGCACGATGCCGTCCAGCGGAGAATGCAGCACCAGCAGCGCCTTTTTGAGTTTTGCGATGTGGCTCGTGTCGTTATGCCGGTCGAGATCCTCCAGGAACTGGCGCTGGATCGTAAACTTCCGGCCGGCCAGTTCCACCTCGACCGCGTCCGCCTCGCGGATCTCCTGCTCTTTTTCGCTCATCAGGTGTTTGACGTGCTCCGCCGTTGCCGGCGCACCGATCGTGGCCACCGCCCGGACCTTGGGCAAAGCATGGGCCGCCGCAAGCACCGCGGCTCCTCCGAGACTGTGGCCGATCAGCAGCTTCGGCGCCTGGTACTCCGCGGCCAGAAATTTCGCCGCAGCAAGCAGGTCCTGGACGTTGCCGGAAAAATTGGTGTTGGCAAAGTCGCCGTCGCTGCCGCCAAGGCCGGTGAAGTCGAAGCGCAGAGTGGCGATGCCTGCCTCCGCCAGGGTGCGCGTAATGCGCGATGCCGCGGTCAGGTCCTTGCCGCAGGTAAAGCAGTGGGCAAAGAGCGCATACGCCCGCGGCTGGTCGGGCGACTCCAGAAGTCCGGCAAGCTGCTCCCCCTGGCTGTTGGCAAACTCAATTTTCTGTCGCTGCAAGGTCTTTCTCCTCGATCGGGGCCGCAAAGGCGTCGCGATTGGTGCAAAAAAATCGCACTAGGTAGAAGCACCATGCTAACGGATCGACCGAAATGAAATCCGCACTCCTGAGCCTGCTGGGCGTTGTTCTTCTCCTTGAAACCGGCGCCGCCGCGGTGCTGGAGGTCACCCGGTCCACCACGCTGGGCGGCAGCGGCAACGACAGCGTTGCCGGGATGGCGGTGGGGCCCGACGGATCGGTGTATCTCACCGGGACTACCTTGTCCGCAGACTTTGCCGGCAACCTGAGCGCCGTAGGCGAAGATGTTTTTGTGCTGCGAATGAACCCGGACTCGACCCTGGCCTACGTGCGCCTTCTGAGCGGCAACGGCACCGACAATGCCCTGGCCATTACGGTGGACGGCGCCGGCAATGCCTACGTACTGGCCCAGACCGACTCGACGGATCTGCCTGCTCCAAATGGATTTCTGACCACACCGCAGGGGGAAACGGATGCGTATGTAGCCCGTTTCGACGCCAGCGGCAATCAGGTTTACGGCTCCTACTATGGCGGCCCGGATTTTGACGGCCAGTTTGACGGGGGCATTACCTGGGACTCGGACGGACAGGTCTACATCACCAGCCGCACCGAAGACCCGGCCAGCGGCCTGCCTACCCTCAATGCCTACGAAACGAGCTGTGCGGTGCCGCCCTGTATCCTCCTGGCCGGCTTTGACACCAATCAAATCGGCGCCGCGTCGCTGATCTACGGCGGCTATGCCGGTGGCAGCGGTGGCGAGGCCGGCTTTGAGATCGACACCGACGCAGCCGGCAACGTGTACGTGTTTGGCTTCACCGAATCAGCCAGCGACCTGGTCACCGCCGGTCAGGGTTTTCAGGACACGATCGGCAGCATCAATGAGCGGGACCACTTCCTGCTGAAGCTGGACCCGGCAGCGAACGGTGCCGCCCAGCTTGTCTACTCCACTTTTATCGGCGGCGATGGCGATGAGGAGGAGGTGGGCGGCTTTCACGTGGCGGCCAACGGTTCCGTCTGGGTGACCGGCAATACCACCTCGACCAACCTGGCGACGCCGGGCGCGTACCAGACCACCCTGGGTGGCGCCACCGACGCCTATCTGATTGCCATCGATACCACCGTTAGCGGGGCCGCCTCCAGGTTGTGGACCACTTATCTCGGCGGCACCGAAGACGAAACCGGCTGGAACGTCGCCCGAGCCAACGATGGAACGCTGTGGGTCGGCCTGGTGTCCGCCTCGCCAGGCTTGAGCGAGGTCAGTCCGCTGCCGGCGTTTTTTGACGTGGGCCCGCCGGCCGGCTTTGACGATGTTGGCTTGCTGGCAAGCTTTTCGCCGGATGGAACCACACTTCAACAGTTAACCCGCTTTGCCCGGGCGGTGCGCTTCCTGCCGGTGCCCACCCAGTGGGTTTCAGACCAGCTGTTTGTATCGGCGAGCGTGTCCGGCAGCGCCTTTCTAGGCAACGCCGGCCCTGCACAACCGGCGGGGGCCCGGGACCTGTATACCGGCCGCTTTTCGGTAAGCACCGACCGGGGTCTGACCCTGGACGTGGAGGCAGGATTCGACCAGATACCGGCCGCCGGCAGCACCGTGGTCAGCTATGTGATCAGCAACCGCAGCCTCCTCGATCGAACTAATGTGATGCTTAGCGCCGACTTTCCGGCGGGCGCCGCCCCGGACCGGGTGCCAACCAACTGCAGCTTTCCCAATACGCAGTTCACCTGCACCATCGGGGTACTGCGGGCCGGTGAGCAGCAGGTGATCGATATTCAGGCGACGCAGGTCAGCGGCGCCGCGCTGACCTTCAGCGCAACCGTTTCGGCAAGCGAAACCGATCCGACGCCACCGGACAATGCCGACAGCGCAACGATCACCATCCAGCCGGGCCCACCCCTGCCCCAGGCCGAGTTCCGCCTGGCCGGCTTCGACGCGGGGGTAGCCAGCGCGGATACGGGCGAACTGCTGGCCGACAGCCGGTTCGGCATCATCGCCGGATCTCAGGGGGTCGATGCGTCAGCGTTGAACCTGCTTCGCCTGGGTGGCGGCAGCGCGCTGCCCGTCCGGAACATCAGCAACGGCGGCCAGGTGGCTTTTGGCGTGCTGGACGCAGGTCAATGGACCCCCGCCGCCAGCGACACGCTGGATCTAACGCAAACCCTCAACCCGGCCCACCGGGTATTTCTGACGTTTCGGTTTCCCAGCCAGGTGACGCTGTGGTCGGCAGCTCCATTCACGGCGCCGGTGCAGGTTGAACAAGCCCTTTACGACGCCCTGTCCGGGGAGCCGGTATTTTTCTCCGTCGATACCGTTGGCAATTCAGCCACGCTGCGGCAGGGCAGCAGAACGCTGATTAGCGCCAACCCCTTTGTTCCGGGCGCCGCGGCGGCCTCCATGCTGGGCCAGGATCAGGTTGTGAGCAGCGGTTTCGGGTCTGATTTCCTGGGCCGGGCTGTCCTCGGTCCCAGCGAGGCCAGCACCATTTTCGTCAACGGTTTCGAGTAGCAGAGGAACATCGCCGCTGCCAAAACGGTTATTCTGCGCCGTGCGTACTGGGAGGTTGCATGCGGCTTGTAGGGTACTTTGGCACTGCGTGCCTGGCTCTGGCCATGGTTAGCAGTTCCTTAGCGGCCGACACAGAAAAGGGTCTGCCCGGCGTTGCTGTGGTGATTGAGGGCATACCTGCCAGCGCGGCGGACGAGCAGGCCACGGTGGCCGTTGGCATCACCAATCTCGGCCAGGAAACGGGTAACTTCACGCTTTTAAGCACCCTCACGTCAAGCAGTATCGCCAGCGGCTCGATCCCGACCAGCGTGGCTCTGGAGAGTCGTCAGACGCAGCAGTACTTTCTGGATATCACAGTCCTGGAATCCGGCGAAACCGCTGCCATCGAGGTGGGTGCGGAGGACATGGCAGACCCCGCGAACGCTGATCTAACGGCGTTTTTGTTGCTCGACGATGAGCTGTTCAGCTCAGGTTTTGAACCCGGCGAGATGGCAGATCCGGGCACCCCGCCGGAGCCAATCTTCGTCACCCGAGCCGGCGACCGAGGGGGAGATGTGGTCAGCGACCCGGTGGGCATTTCCTGCGGCGCCAACTGTGCGGAATTTGTGGGCTCCGGGACGACGGTGATGCTATCCGCGGAAGCCTTCGATGAATCGAAATTCACGGGCTGGGACGGCGCTTGCACCGGTTCCGCCGACTGCATCGTGATCGTGGAGGGACCCACGGAGGTCATCGCAAATTTTGAACCGGACCCAAACGTCGCCATAACGCTGATCGTTAACCCGGCGGTGGTTGCTCCGGAAGACGCCGTGGCCGTCAGCTGGTCTCTCGAAAATTACGTGGACGGCGAGACGAGCTGCACGACCGAGGGCCCCCTCTTCTGGGGATTGGACTTTAACCAGAGCCCCAGCGGCGGAGCCGGAAGCTATCCTATTGAGGAGACAACTACCTTCGTCATCGACTGCGGCGAGGTGGTGGCCTCAGCGACGGTAACCGTCGACCCCGGCCTACTGGACCGTTTCCCTCCGCCACCAGAATTCTGCGGGCCCCGGCCTGCAGGTCAGGCCATACCGTTTGCGTTCCGTTTTCCGCTTGAGCTGGAAGACAGGTCGGGCGGGAACTACGAAGACGTGTGGGGTGTATGGCCAAGCCCCCTGACCAATGAAGCCCTGATCACCATTCCCCGGGGGGAGTACATCGCCTTGCCGTTTTACGCCGATCTTGAGCTTGGCCGCTTCTGGCAACTCCGCTGGCTCGGCGGTCCCCGGGGCGCGAACCAAACGCAGGTGAGTATCAGCCGTTGCCCGGGCGACTTTACCGGCCTCGGCGGCATCGGCTACTCCGATCCGCTGTGCAACCGGATATCGGGCAGTGAGGGCGGAACCATCCTGGCCCTGACGGATGAAAACGGGGATGGCGGCAACCTGGCCTGCCCCATCCTGCCCGGGGGCAACGAGATCTATTACCTGAACGTTCGTCACACCAATGCCGTCGGCGCCAACGAGTGTGCCCGGGCCGAATGTGTTTTCCTGGCCGATCCTCGGCTGCTCAACTAGGACCGGTCTATTTCCCGGTGCCGAAGAGACTTATTATGTAAACGTTCGGCACGCCAACGCCGACGACGCTAACGAGTGTGCCCGGGGCAGCTGTGTCTTCTTTGTTGAACTTCGGTTGCCTGACCAGGATCAGAAGGTTTGCTACCCAGGAGATTGCATGCGGTTTGCAGTAAACATTGGCATTGTGTGGCTGACGCTGGCCAGCATCGGCGATTCCTTCGCGGCCGATACAGCAAAAGGCTCAGGCCAAACCGGTGTCGCTGTCGTCATTGAAGGCATCCCGGCCGTGGCTACCGGCGAAGCGGCCACGATTGCCGTCGGCGTCACTAATTTCGGGCCGGACTCTCGCGATATCGCGCTTTCCGGCACCCTCGTATCGAGCAGCATCGCCAGCGGCTCGCTACCGGCCAGTGTCCTTCTGGAAGCGGGACAAACCGAGCAGTATTTCCTCGATATTACGGTCCTGGCGTCGGATGACATCCCCACGGTTGAGGTTCGCGCGGAAGATATGGCGAACACCGCAATCTTTGATCTTGCCGAATACAGCTTACTGACGAATGAGCTGTTCAACTCAGGTTTTGAGCCGAGCGAGGCGGCCGCTCCACCACAGGTGATCTTCGTTACCCGAAGCGGTAACCGCCGGGGCACGGTCAGCAGCGATCCAGCGGGCATTTCCTGCGGCGCCAACTGCGCAGAATTTGTCGATCCGGGCTCAATGATCCAGCTATCCGCCGAACCGTTTCTCGGTGCGCAGTTTGCTGGTTGGAGTGGCCCCTGCTCCGGGCTCGACGACTGCTCGTTTGTCGTCGAGGAGCCCACGGAGATTTTTGCGGAGTTTGAAGTTGTTCCGCCCATCGAGGTAACGCTGAGCGCCAGCCCCATAATGATTGCTCCGGGGCGGCCCACGGAGATCAGCTGGACCGTCGAAAACTATGTGGTGGGTGAGGACTCCTGCACGACCCGGGGCCCCAGCTCCTTTGGAGAGGAGTTTCAGCAGAACATTGCGGCAGGATCCGTAATCTATCGACTGCTTGACCCATTCACCTTCTCCCTCGACTGCGGGGAGGATGCCGCGTCGGTCACGGTCACCGTGACCCCGGATGGATTCCCGGCGCCGCCGGCTTTTTGCGAACCGGAACCGGCCGGACGTTTGCTGCCTTTTGAGTTCACCTATCCGCTTGAGTTTACGCCGCGGACAGCGTTCAACTACGCGGAGATATGGGGGCCCTGGCCAGAACCCCAGGCCAACGAAGCCATTATCCGGGTTCCCCGTCTGAACTATATTTCCATGCCGTTTTACGCCAATGCCGAAAACGGCCGGTTCTGGCAGATCCGCTGGCTCGGCGGCCCCCGAAGCGCCGATTCCACCCAGGTGACCGTCAGCCGCTGCCCGGGCGACTTTGACGGCAACGACGGCATGGGCTACTCCGACCCGTTGTGCAACCAGGTCTCCGGCAGCGAGGGCGGCGTCATCCTGGTGGTGACCGACGAGAATGAGGATGGTGGCGACCTGGCCTGTCCGGTCCTGCCCGGCGCCGACGAGCTTTACTACCTGAACGTGCGCCATACCGACGCCGAGGGCGAGAACCAGTGCAACGAATTCCGATGTAATTTCTTCGCTGACCCCCGGCTGCTCAACTAGGGCACAACGAGGCTCGCTCAGCCGATCCCGTCCCGCTCGACGGGACAGCTCATGCACCGCGGACCTCCCCGGCCCCGGCCCAGTTCCTCGCCGGCGATGGTGATGACTTCAATACCGGCTTCGCGCATCGCCGCAATCGTCTCCCCGTTGCGCTCGTAGCCGATCACGGTGCCGGGCTTCAGCGTGAGCACGTTGTTGGCGTCATTCCACTGTTCGCGCTCCGCGGCATACTTGTCCCCGCCGGTGGGGATAATGCGCAGCTTAGATTGACCGCAGGCGCTCGCCAGCGACGCAAAAAAATCAGATCGCTGCGTAACCACCAGCCCGCCGCCGGTGCCGGGCGTGATATCCCAGGAGGGTGTGTCCTTATTGATGATGCGCGGGTAAACGCTGAAGCAGTCCACATCCATCTGGGTCATCACCGTGTCCAGGTGCATGCAGCTGCGGTGTTTTGGCAGGTCCACAGCAACAACCCGGTCCGCGACGCCGCCGGCAAACAGCCGTTCGGCCAGCATCTCCACCGCCTGCGGCGTGGTGCGCTCGCTGATTCCGGCAAGCACCGTGCCGTTACCCAGCACCAGCACATCGCCCCCCTCCAGCGAAGCGTCGGTGCGCCCCATTTCCACGCCGTCGAACCAGACGCCCCAGCGGGAGGTGCGGAAGATCGGATGGTGCCGGTAGACAGCTTTCAGGTGCACCGTTTCCCGCAGCCGGGCCGCCTTCGCCATGGGATTCAGCGACACGCCGCTGTAGATCCAGCATGACGTGTCGCGGGTAAACAGGTGGTTCGGCAGCGGCGGCAGAATGAAGTCTGTATCGCCGACGATCAGCTCCGCGGTGAGACTCTGCGGCGGGTCAACGAGGTCGTCCTGCGTAAGACCGCCGATCAGGGCCGAAGCCATGGCTTCTCCATCCATCGCTTCCAGGTAGTCGCGCACCGAACGCGCCAGGCCCGGCCCCAGGGATGTTTCCGGCACCTGATGGTCGAGCACCCAGCGCCGCGCCTCTTCCACCTCCAGCGTTTCTGCCAGCAGCTGGTGCAGCAGCAGCACCTCCACGCCGTTGTCCTCAAGGGCTTTTACAAAAAGATCGTGCTCGCTGCCGGCGCGTTTAACCCGCACCACGTCGTCAAACAGCAGATCCTCGAAGTTGCGCGGCGTAAGCCGCGTCAGGCTGAACTCCGGCCGGTGCAGCAGCACCCGCCGAAGCGTTCCAACTTCCGATCCCACGTAAACTCTGGCCATCACCCTTTCCCAGTGGTCGTGCCCGGCTGATCCGGGAGGGTGCACACGATACCCACTGCGGTGACGTGAAGCGAGGGGTGGAAACGGATTTTAACGGCTAGCCGTTGCGGATAATGACCTTACCCAGGTGAGATGAGCGCTCCAGATACTCAAAAGCGCTGACAGCGTCCTCGAAGGCAAACTCTCTCGCCACCGCTCCTTCGATATTGCCAGCGTCCAGCGCCCGGAGCAGCTCCTCCATCATCACCCGGCTGCCATTGCTGATCGCCTTCATGGTGATGTTCTTGATGTAGAAGTTGGGCATGGAAAGGATCTTGCTGGGCCTCGGCCCGGTGCCGATCATGACGACCATCGCGTTGACGGCGGCCGCCTCCAGCGATTGATCCAGCGTCGGCCAGCCAACGTTCTCCAGCACAATGTTGGCGCCCTCCCCGCCGGTGAGTTCGCTCACCGCTTTGCCCCATTCCGGCGTATTGCGGTAGTTCACCGTCAGGTCGACGCCAAACTCGCTTTTCATTCGGGCCAGCTTGTCATCACTGGAGGAGGTGACCACCACCCGGGCGCCGGCCGCCTTGGCAAGCTTGACACCCCAGCTGGAAACGCCGCCGGTGCCGAGGGAGAGCACGGTATCGCCCGCCTTCACGCTGGCGACGTGATAAAGCGCCTGCCAGGCCGTCAGCGCAGACCCGGAAAGCGTGGCCGCTGTTGCGTCGCTGATGCCGTCCGGCACCTTAACCAGTCCGCTTTGCGGTAGCGTAGCGACTTCCGTGAGCCAGCCGTCGATGGTGTTGCCCACGTCGGCAACGTAGTGGGCGGGGGTCCAGGGCCCGGAGGTCCAGCGCGGAAAATGAATGCTGGTCACCCGGTCTCCCGGCGCCACGCGCTCAACGCCTTCCCCCACGGCCATCACCGTGCCCACGCCTTCGCTCAGCGGAACGCGCTCCGGCAGCTTGTCCTCAAGAAACCAGCCGCGGGCAATCGCCCGGTCGCGACCCGCGAGGCCGCTGGCGTGGACCTTGATCTGCACTTCGCCGGGCTGCGGCGCGGTGCGCGGCCGGGTAGCCAGCCGCATCGTGTCGAACGGGCCCTTCGGCCCCACTTCCCAGGCCCGATAGGACCCGACGGCCAGCGCCTCCGGGTCCTGTGCGCTGGCCTGCCCCGCTGCAGCAAGCCCGGCCATGGCGGCCGAGCTGCTGATGAAGTGTCGCCGTTTCATCGATCCAGCCAGGCCGGATCAGAAGCGGTAGGTGGCCGTCAGGCCGTAGGTGCGCAGTTCCCCCAGGGCCGCCACGTAGGCGTTGGAGAACCCGAGGAACAGCGAGTTGGACACGTAGCGCTCATTGCTGAGGTTGCGGGCCCAGAGGGACACGTCCCAGTTGTCGCTGGTCACCCCAAGGCGGGTGTTCAGGAGCTGCCGCGAGGGTACCCAACCGGCGTTGAGCAGACTTAGGAACTGGCGCGACTGATAGGTCAGATCCGCGCGTGCATAGTAGTCCCAGCCGGTGTTGGTTAGCGGTGCGGTCCACTGGGCTCCCAGGGTGCTCTGCAACTTGGGTGTGCGGCTCACGGCATTGCCGCCGATATCACCGTTTGCGTTGCAGACTACGTCATCACACCAGCCGTCGTTGGCTGCTTCGATAAAGATCGTGCCGCCGTCGAACTTGGGATCGTTGTAGGAAAAGCCGTAGTTCAGCGTCAAATTCTCCGTCGCCTGATAGATCCCGTCGATCTCGATACCCCAGGTGCTGGCACCCCCGACGTTGTCGATAACCACAGGGTCATTGGCGGCGCCGCCGATAGCCGAGGTGTTGATCTGCAGATCAGACCAGTCGATATAGAACAGCGCTACGTTGGTCACCAGGCTGCCGTCCAGGAATCGGTTTTTGGTGCCCACCTCAAAGGTCCAGTTGCTCTCCTCATCGTAGGTGGCCTGGGAAGCATCAATCGGGTTGCCGGAACCGCCCAGAATTGGGCTGTTAAATCCGCCCGCCTTCGTGCCCTGGGCAATCGACAGGTAAAGCAGGTTTTCATCCGTAAGGGCATAGTCCAGGGTGACCCGGGGCGTGAAAATGTTAAAGGTGTCCGACGCAGCGGTGTTGGGCACGCCAATCGTTTCCACGGCTTTGTCTTCCTGCGAGTAGCGGGCCTCGGCGCTCAGCTTCAGGCGCCCGTCCATCAGGTTGAAGCCAACCCGGCCAAACACGGCGGTGGTTTCATCGGCGAAGAAATCCGGGTTTTCGTCCACGTTCGGGAGGGACGGCAGCGAATCGGTACCCAGGGGGAACAAGAAGTAACCGATGGCCTCGTAAAGATCTTCCGAGTCGTAATAGAACAGTCCGAAGTTGGCCTCGATCAGGCCGCCGGAATCATAGTCGAAGCGCACCTCGTGGGAATCCGACTCCAGACCGCCGTTCGGCTGCGAATCAAAAATCACAAAACCCGGAAAGAAGTTGAGCAGCGAGTTGGGATTGCCCGACCCGTTGATAGCGTCGGGGATCGCCTGTCCACCGGACCGCAGCCGCGAGTCAGCGTTGCCGTAAAGGTAGGTGAGGTTCCAATCGTCGTTGATTGCCCACTCCACGCGGAACGTGGTGACCTCGTTGCGGCCGCTCTGGCCGAAGGAGCGCGGGTCGAGAATCAGCGAGTCGCCGTCCGCCGATGCCGTCGCCGGCAGCTCCGTGGAAAACTCGCCGCAGAGCAGTGCGTTGTTCGCCCCGAGGAATGGCAGACCAGGCTGGAAGGTCGGGGAGCAGTTCAGCGAGTTTTCTGCTGCGAAGCCAAAAAACGACACACCGTCCCGGCCCATGCGCGTGAAAATCGGCTGCGCTTCCTGCTCGATATTGGTGCGGTAGTAGCCCAGCTCTACCTTGATGTCTTCGGTGGGCAACCACGTGAGGTTGGCCGCGATGGTATCGTTGTCAAATCCGCCGAGGTTACCGTCGCTGCCCGGGCTAATGCCCTGGTTGGCCAGCGGGTGGGCATTTTGCCAGGTGCCGTCGTATTCCTGCTGGCCGTAGGTAATGCGGCCCAGGAGTTTGTCTTCGATGATGGGACCGGAGATGGTGGCGCGGCCGGTGAAGAAATCTTCCGAGCCAGCACCGATTTCGATGTTGCCTTCAAATTCTTCCGTGGGCTTTTGCGTCACGTAGTTGATGGCGCCGGCGAAGGAGTTCTGACCGTAGAGCGCCGACTGGGGGCCTTTCACCACCTCGATGCGATCCAGGGCAACCATACCCGTATCGATCATGTAGCTGCGTTGCAGGTAGACCCCATCGAGGAACGTGGCAACGTTCTGCACCGGGTTGCTCAGGCGAACCTGAGTCTGGCCGCGAATCACCGGCGCCTCGAGGGCTCCGGAGAACTCTTCAAAAGCGAGCCCGGGCGTGTAGGCAGCCACATCTTCAAGATTCTGGATGCCGCGCCGCGCCAGATCAGAGGCGCTGAAGGCGGTGACCGAAATGGGAACGTCCTGCAGGTTTTCTTCAACCCGGCGAGCCGTCACGGTGATTTCTTCCAGCTGTGCCAACACCGGTTCGACGGTGAAGCAAAATGCTAAAGCGGCAACAGCAAGCGGCTTTTTCCTCAGTAATGTCATCGGTCAGACTCCTTGGTTATGGCGGCGATGGAATAGCTCGCCCCCTATCGAGCCCGAAAGTTAGACAATCAGCAACATCTTTTTCATATACCAGCTATCCACGTTTTTGCTTGGTCCAAACGGTCCGCCAAATTTGATGAAATTTTCACATAATCTGCCGGATCTTGGGCCCGCTGCCGTGCGTCAATCCGGCGCTGCTGGAAACCCGGAAATAGTGACCGCAGGTTGCCCGGCTTAGTACGCTCCAAACACGCCGAATCGCTGACGAACCAAGGCGTCGAACAACCCACCGGCCTGGTCGCTGCCAATCGGGCCGGGTAGAAAACCAGGCTCACAGGCTTTTTTTCCCTTTGAGTTCCGTTTATGTTTGCGCCCATGCATATCATCGTCGCTGTCCTGACCAGTCTTGTGACAGCTCTTTGGATTCTGCACCGCCTGGCCGAGATGGGAGTAGATCTGGGGGGCCTTAATCCCTGGCTTTGGCGTCGCCGTCGCCGGTGGAAGCAGAAATACGAGGCGAATCCTGTTTTTGCCCTCGAGCGCCCGATGGAGGCTTCGGCTCTGCTGATTACCGCAGTGGCAAAGAGCGAAGGCGATATGACATCGGACGAGCGGCAGCTGGTTCTCAAGCTGTTCGAGGACGAGTTCCATCTCTCCGATCGGGATGCCGCCGGGCTACTCTCCTCCAGCGTTTTTCTGCTGCGGGACGGTACCGACGTGCGCGCCAATCTGGAAGCGGTGCTGGAACCCAGCATCGACCGCTTCACCGCCGACCAGGCTTCCTCCGCGGTCACGCTAATGAAGCGGGTAGCGTCAGCCTCCGGCGAAGCCGGGCCACATCAGACGGACCTGGTGCAAAGCGTTGAGGCCCTTTTTGACAGGAAATTCCGACCAAGAGGCAAGTGGGAATAACCGACCCAGCGTAGCCTGGCGAACCGTCTGCGCTCCGAGCCGATCGGCCCGCGCTTCAGAAAGCGAACGGTTGCCGCAACCAGGTTTTGGACGCTCGCCGACGAATCCAGCTCAATGACAGGACAGGTCATCCTAAGCAACCATTGCCGGTGAAGGTGCAGGCTGCGCAGCGGGGCCCGACCTTTCTCGTACAGTTTGGCCCAGCGCATAAAGTCCAGGTGCTGCCGACGCATGTCACCGCCGGGCTGAATTCGGTCGCCGTAGCGCTGCTGTTCCCGATCCCGCAGCCGACGCAGGCGCTGCGTCCCATCCAACCGCAGGAATACCAGATGGGTGAATTGATCAAGCAGCGGGTCACCCCAACTGCAAAGCGATCCCGACAGCACCCAGCTTTCCAGGCCGTGGGTTTTGGCCTGGATCGCCCGCACGCGCTCGGCGGGCTCGACCTTGTCAGTAAATGGCGGGTCGGTGTGGACCCAGTAGAAATGATCCGTATCGAGATGCGGACACCGGAGTTCCGCGGCCAGCGCCGCCCCCAGGGTCGTTACGCCGGAGCCGGAGGCGCCGAAGACGTGAATCCGGGCCTGCATCCTGTTCAGTCCCGGATCGCAGCCTACTTAACGGCGGTGCATTCCACTTCGACCCTCGCGCCGATCGCCAGCCCGCTGGCGCCAAAGGCGCTGCGGGCGGGGTAGTGCTCATCGAAGTAGGTGGCGTAAACCTCGTTGAAGGTACCCCATTCAGAAATGTCGGCCAGCATCACCAGGCATTTGACCAGGTCGTTCATGGTGTAGCCGTGGGCTTCGAGGATGGTCTTGATGTTATCCATGGTCTGGCGCGTTTCCGCCTCGATGCCGCCGGGGGCCAGCTTCATCTCACCGGGCACAATGCCGACCTGGCCGGAAAGATAAAGCGTGTTGCCAACCCGCACCGCCTCGGAAAGCGGAATATCAGGCGGCAGCACTTTTCCCGAGTTCAGGTACTCCGGCGCAGCGGCGGCGGAAAACGTCATCAGCGCAAGGCATGCGCCCAGCAGTCGGGTTAGAACTTGCGGTTTCATCATTAGCTCCCCTCCGAGCAGAGTGGCGATGCCGATGGTAGCACCAGAAGCGGTGCGCAGTTATTCCCCGAGTGCGACGGCTGCACCCGGCTAGTGAAGACTCAGCAGAATCTGGATCTGTCGCCGGCCCAGACCGCGGGTGAGGTCTTTTTCCTCGACCGTTAGATTGCCATCCGCAGACAGGTATTGCTCAATTTTTGCGGCGATCTCCACGGTAGGCAGGTAGTAAAAGGAAGGATGCTGCCGCGCCAGCTTGGCCACAACCTTTTCGAGTAGCTGGCGCTGTTTTTCAGCCTTCAGGTCTTTGCGCTTGTCTTCCATCGTTCGCTCGGGCCGCAGCATGGAAGCGTTCAGTCTGACGCAAATCTGACGTGATAGGAAAACCTCGGCGAGGGTTTGACGCCGCCAGTGGGTCGCTAGGCGGCCGGCAACGCGTGCCTAAGCCGCTTGAGATCGCCGTGGCGACTTGGAATATCGTCCCGGGGCGCCGCGCAGCGCAGGTCCCGCAGCTTTTCCAGACCCCGTAGCAGCACCGGCAGCGGCGGACCGCTGGCGGTCAGGCCCTGGTGGTTCTCTTCCGGCAGTCGTGCCGCCGGCTGGTCAATAAACCGGCTCACCAGCTGATCGTGATGCTGCACCGCCGTTTCGCCGTGGGCTTTGCACACGTCAAGGAATGCCCGCCCGTTGGTCTGAAACCAGGGTTCCCGGTTGTGGTCATCAAGCTGACCCAGAAAGTCATCCAGGAGGCTGGTCTGGCGCATGCAGTTGCGCAGGCGCTTCTGATCCTCCGGCATCATGTAGAGAAATTTGTCGACGAGCTGCTGGGAATAGGACGGATCGTTGGCCTGGCAAAGGCCCAGCAGCAGATCAATCTCATTGATCCCGGCAAAATCGCCGGCGTTGGCGCCGCGGTACACGTGCAGGCCAACGCGAAACGGCTTGTAGTAGGGCCGAACCGCGTAAAAAAACTGGTCCACATCGAGCTTTTCGAACAGCAGCTGGTTGGATCGGGCCACGGCCTTCAGCGCAATCTCCGCCGCCTCCAGCAGGTCCAGCGCCAGCGGATGGGAGATGCCCATAGGCAGGATCTTTACCAGCGCGTCGGCGGCCCGCTGGTAAGAAAACACGGCGCGGGTGTTGTACTCGAGAAAAACGAACTCATCGTCGAGGGCGGTAAAACTCTTGTAGCGCCCGTTGATGGCCCGGTTATGAGTCGCAAGATGGCTCGTGGCGTAGCGCGGCGTCACACCGAGGGACGCGCCCAGATGCATGGCCAGAGCGGACGCCTCGGTCAGCGGTGACACCCGTTCGCGGTCCGGATCAGTCATGCCGTGGCGCCGGCAGGCCGCCATGTAAAACCCGACGTTGCCCAGCAGATCAAAAGCACACTCAAAGCCGCCGTCCGTGTTGCCCTCATTCAGCAGCGGAATGATCAGCGCCCGGCCTTCTTCCAGCAGGGCTTTTTTCTGCGCCTCCCCGATGCCGGATACGTCGGCCCGATTTTCCCGCGTGGCGTAAAGGCCCTCAAGCTCGGTATTGAGTTCCACAAAGCGGCCTCGAATCCAGCGGTCGAAGGCTTTGGTATTGGGCGTGGTGCGGGTTTCTCGCAGGGCGTTCGGCTGCATGGCGGGCGCTAATCATTCAGAGACTGGGATAATGGTATCGCTACCGGGAGAGGCAATACCTGCTGTATTTTTCCGCTAGGCTCCATATTTTTAGCCAAATACTCTACAATTACCTTTCAGAATAGTGATTTATACTCATGGATAGAATAGACCAGCAGATTCTCGAGCAATTGCGGCGCGACGCTCGGATCAGCAACGTGCAGCTCGCGGAGCGCGTGAATCTGTCGCCAACCCCCTGCCTTCGCCGGGTAAAGAAACTGGAAACCCAGGGCGTGATCAAAGGCTACCGGGCTGAGCTGGACACCCAGGCCCTGGGTTATGAGGTGTCGGCCATCGCGTTTATCAAACTCACCCGAAAAAGTGAGGGCAACGCCGAAGCGTTTGAGGAGGCCGTGGGTCAGCTCGATGCGGTCACCGAGTGCTGTGTCGTAGCCGGGTCCTACGATTACCTGCTGCGGATTGTCGCCCGCAGCCTGAGCGACTACGAGCTGTTCCTGAAGAAAAACCTGGCCGGCATCGAGGCGATTGCCGACATTGAATCCACCATTATTCTGAAACAGGTGGAATGCTCCGCGCTGCTGTCCTGAGCTAGCCCCCGGTTTGACGAAGCGCCAGGGAGGCACCTCGCTGGGCGATCATCATCGTCGGTGCATTGGTGTTGCCGGCAACCACCTCCGGCATCACCGATGCGTCGATCACCCGGATATTCGAGGCCCCGACCAGCTTTAGATCCGGCGTCACTACCGTTTCCGGATGGCCGGCTGCTCCCATGCGGCAGGTGCCCACCGGGTGATAGGCCGTGCCCAGCCGCTGGTGCATGTAGTGCTCCAGCTGCTCCCGGGAGCTGATACCGGGCCCCGGCGCAAGCTCCTCACTCCGCGACGGGTCGAAGGCGCCGGCGGCGAGAATGCGGCGCAGCAGCTCAAGGCCGTTGAGCAGGGTTTCGTTGTCGCGCTCGTCCGCGAGCAGATTCAGGTCAATGTCCAGCTTCCCATCGGGGCCAGCCAGCCGCAGTGATCCCCGGGAGTGGGGTTTGAGCAGACACACGTCGCAGTAATAGCCCCGACCCCAGACAATCATGCGGTCCTCGTGTCCCAGCCGCGCCGGAATAAAGTGGAACTGCACGTCCGGTTCGCAGAGCGCCGGCTGGGTGCGGGCAAAGCCACCCCCTTCCACCTGGTTGGAGGCCAGCAGTCCGCTGCGGGCAAACAGGTAGCGGAACGGCGCCAGCGCCAGCGTTGGCAGCGAGGTCAGGCTCAGCCCGTAGCCGGCCGGCCCGCCACCGTGGAATACCGCGGTCGCCGGATGATCATGAAGGTTCTGCCCCACCCCCGGTAGATTATGCTTCACCGAAAGACCCAGACTCTGAAGGTGCTCACCGGGACCAATCCCGGACTTCAGCAGCAGTGCCGGCGATCCGATCGCCCCCGCCGCGAGCACCAGTTCGTGTCCCACCGCGATCCGGCGGAACCGGGCTCCCTCGGCAAGCTCCACTGCCGTCGCCCGGCCGTTGTCAAACTCGATCCGGCTCGCCTCACTGTTGGTGATCACGGTGAGGTTAGGGCGGCGCAGCGCCGGGCGCAGGAACGCGTCGGCCGCACTCCAGCGGCGACCGTTGCGCATCGTGGTCTGGTAGGCGCCCAGCCCTTCCTGCTGTTCGCCGTTAAAGTCCACGGAGCCAGGAATACCCACGGACGCCCCCGCCGCCTGCCAAACTTTAAGGAGCGGATGCACCGTGGGCAGGTCCTGTACGTGAAGCGGCCCGGCATCGCCGTGACGCGGGTCCGACCCGAGCCGCGCGTTGCGCTCCTGATCAACAAACACCGGCAGCACGTCTTCCCAGGCCCAGCCCACAGCACCCAGCTCTGCCCAGCGGTCGTAGTCCGAGGGGCGGCCCCGGATATAAACCATGGAGTTAATCGAGCCGGAGCCTCCGAGGCCCCGCCCGCGAGGGATCGGAACCTCGTGGCCGCCGAGATGCGCGTGGGGTGCCGAGCGAAAACGCCAGTCAAACCGGGGGTTTTTCATCAGCCCGATGAGGCCAAAGGGGATCTTGATACGCAGGTCCCGATCGACATTGCCGGCCTCCAGCAGGCAAACCGCATGCCGGCCCGAAGCAGACAGGCGATCGGCCAGCACGCAGCCGGCGGAGCCGCCGCCCACGATCACATAGTCGAACTCAACGACATCATTCACGGCTAATCGGCTCGGCCAAACGCAGGGTCAGCGTCGCATCTTAGCGGTCTTCCGACGCCCCCACCAGCGTTCCGCGGCGCAAACCTGCTATCACCTAACCCACTGTTTTTAATGTTTTTTATATCTGGTCACCAAATGGTCAGGACATGGTCGCGGGCGGGTCAGGACCTGCCGGGGGTGATCCGGGAGACTCCTCGGCAACTTAAATCCCACCGAGGAGAAACACCATGAAACGCACATCGATTCTGATCTACGGTGTCGTGAGCTACCTGATTTTTTTCGCGTCCTTCCTGTACGCCATCGGCTTCATCGGCAATTTTGGCGTTCCGGTCACCATCGACGCGGACCCCAGCCGGCCCATGGTCGAAGCGCTGATGATCGATCTGGGCCTGCTGGCCCTGTTTGCCCTGCAGCACAGCGGCATGGCCCGGCGCGGCTTTAAGGAGCAGTGGACCAAGATTGTGCCGCCGGCCGCCGAGCGCAGCACCTACGTGCTGTTTTCCTCGATTGCGCTCATCGCCATCATGGCGCTGTGGCAGCCCATCGGCGGCCTGTGCTGGGACGTCCAGAACGAGATAGGCCGCATCGCGCTGCTTTCGCTGTATCTGTTCGGCTGGGCGCTGGTGCTCGTTTCCACGTTCCTGATCAACCACTTTGATCTATTCGGCCTGGCGCAGGTATGGGCCTTCTTTCAAGGTCGCGAATACGTACATCCCAAGTTCCGCACGCCGAGCCTTTACCGCATCGTGCGCCACCCGCTTTACGTGGGCTGGATCATCGTGATGTGGGCTGCCCCCACCATGACGCTGGCCCACGCGGTGTTTGCTCTGGTGTGCACGGTCTACATCGTGGCTGCCATCCAGTTCGAGGAAAAGGATCTGGTGCACTACCACGGCGATCAGTATCGCCAGTACCAGAAAGAAGTTCCCATGCTGATTCCGCGCACGCCGCGATCCCGGGATGCCGTCAACCCGCCGCTGGATCTGGCCTGAGCGCCGGACCTTTAAGGAGAATTCCAATGATTGCTCGACCCTTTTACGCAAGTCCGGTCGCGTTCTTTCGCACCGGACTACTTGGCGCCACGCTCACGGCCGGCCTCACCTTTGGCGGTAATGTCCACGCGCTGATTACCGTGGGCAGCGATGCCGCCTGCGACTTCAACAATCTCCAGGCCGCCGTCGATTCAATCCCGCGAGGAGAATCTGACGTCATTCGCCTGGCCAACAATCTGAATGCCGAACCCGTGCAGGTGGTCGGCGTGAGCATCGACGTCATCGGCGGCTACACCAGCTGTACGGACAGCACGTCGAACGCCAACGACCGTTCGATCATCCGCGGCTTTGGCGGCGTCCAGCCGGTGGTATTCGCCTCCGGCTTTACCAACGCCGAGCCGCAGTACCTGCGTCTGACCTCGGTCATCGTTGAAGACGGCAGCGCGGAGTTTGGTTCCGGCATCCGGGTGGGTGCCCGCTACGCTGCCAACCTGTCAAACGTGATCGTGCGGGATAACGTCAGCCAGGACAGCGGCGGCGGCATCTATCTGGACGGGAGCAACGGCGCCACACTCAGGTTGGAGTACGGTACCCGGGTGGAAGACAACCACGCCGGCAAATACGGCGGTGGGATCTTCTGCCGCAACGGCCAGATCGACTTCCGCGATGGCGCCATCGACAGCAACCTGGCCGGCGCCCACGGCGGCGGAGTCCACCTCGATAACTGCGAGCTGACCGGCTCCTTTTCCGGGGCCCGGTCGATCAGTCACAATCGCGTCGATTACCACACCGCGGGGCTGGATGGAGACGATCTGCTCGGCGGCCTGCTTCTCGCGGCCGGCGGCGGACTCTTTGTGATCAACAGCAGCACGGTGGTGCTGGGGAGCGAAAGCTCCAGCACGGTCATCGAGCACAACCAGGTGCGCGATGGGTACTACGACGGCGGCGGGTTCGCCAACTACAATATCTACGGGTATGGCGGCGGCCTGGCGGCCCGGGGTGGCGCTACGGCCATCAGCCTGACCAACACCCACGTCGGCCACAACACCGGCATGCACGGGGGCGGCGCCTACCTGTTCGACGGTGCTCATCTCAGCGTTCAGCGGGACCCGGAAGGCTGCCAGACAGTGGCGGGGTATGTCGGCTGTGCGAGCTTCGACGACAATCTGGCCGAGGGCTACTCCCAGGGGTTTACCGGCTGTGTAGCCACCGCGGCCACTTTTGCCGGCCAGGGTGGCGCTCTGGCCGCCCTGTCCGGGGCGAGCGCCCGATTTGACGGCGTGACCATCCGGGATAACACCGTGACCCGCTACAAGTCGTGCGTCTTCGTGAACGACAAGTACCGGCCGGAAGGGGCTGCCATTTACCAGTCTTCCTCCCACGTGGAGTTGCTTAACAGCCTGGTGCATCGAAACGTTGGTGCCGGCGAAGACGCGCCGGACGATATCATTCATCTGGCGGGCAGCAGCCCTTCGCTCAAGGTTGTGCACAGCCACATCGTTGGCAACGACAGTGACGTGGAAGCCACGATACGAACCTCCGCGGCGAGCCCCCGGTTCCAGATCTTTTCTTCCATCATTCTCACCACCGGCAGCCGCGGTTTTGGTACCGCTTCGGCGAGCGACGTAGAGGTCACCGTCGATTGCCTATACGCCAGCAACACGGCACCTTTTTCCGATCAGCCGGGCCTTGCCTTCAACCTGATGGACGGCAGCAATCCCGGTTTTGTGAACGGTTCGGCCGGCGATTTTCGCCTTGCGGCCGGTTCTGACGCGGTGGATTTCTGCGATGCCGGCGCCATTGCTGCCGCGGGCCTGAGCAGCGGCATCCAGAAAGATCTGGACGGCAACGATCGACCGATTCTGGTCACCCAGCCCGCAACGGCTTACGACCTGGGCGCCTTTGAGTACCAGAGTGGTATTGCCGCCCAGGTGGTGGATCTTGGCGTTACCATCGATGATGGCGGCCTGAATTACGCCCCGAACAGCACCATGGGCTACACCGTCACGCTCCGCAATGAGGGACCGGAGGCAATTTCCGACGCCGCCTTCCGGCTCGAACTGGACAACGTTATCGGCAACCGGTCAGTGATTCCGTTCAGCGGCGACTGGTCCTGCTTGGAAAACGGCCAACTGTTGACCTGCAGCTATGAGGCAAACTTGATTGCCGGGCAAACCGCCCCAGCCGTTGCGGTTCAGTTTGCCGCGCCGGACTACCCGGCCCAGCTGCGCAGCACGGTGAAAACGGTTGCTTCCAATACCGTTGTGGATCCGGTGGACAGCAACAACGAGGCGACCGAAGTCACCTCCATCAGCCAGGAGGCCGATCTGGCGGTGAGCGTAATCGCCGCGCCGGAGGTGGTCACGCCGGGAACCCGGCCCGTGTATCGATTCGGGCTTGAGAACCTGGGTCCGGATACGGCCAGCCAGCCGCGTATCACCTTTACCTTTCCTGGGGTTGCTATTGAGCCCCGGGTGGACGTGGCTCCAACGGGCTTTACCTGCGGCGAGGTGGTGGAACTGCCGAACGAAACCCTGACCGTGAGCTGCGAGCGTACGACCCTGGCGGTGGTCCAGCAGGAGTTTGACGTGTCGGCACGCCTGCCTACGGATTATTCGGACTTAAGCTGGGATATCAGCGCGCGCGCCCAGTCAGCCTCCGGCGATGCGGACACTGCAAACGATGAAGCCCTGGCAAGTTCTGAACTGGGTTTTCTGGGCGCCGACCTGAGTCTCAGCGGCGTCGCTCCGGAATATCTTCAGCCCACCACGATCAATCAGTTTGCCATCACCCTGGAAAACCTCGGGCCCGGCCTCGCCCAGGCCCCGGTCATCACCGGCGCGTTTTCCGGCGGCGCGGCGGACCCGCTGATCGTCTCCGGCGCCGGCTTTATCTGCGTACCCGTCGGGGCCGAACCCTACGAGGGGTTTGAGTGCCTGGCCAATGCTGATCTTCCCGTCTCGGAGCCGGCGGATCTTACCGTCGCGCTCATTCCGGTCGACGTCGCTGCGAGCCTCACGGTGGAGGTCACCGTCGTGAGCGGCACGGAGGACCCGGAGATTGGCGCCGGGAGCAACAACGAACTGCTCCTGATTGCGCCGCTGGGCAGCGGGCCGATTGCGGGCGGTGACGTGCTGTTCAGCGACTCCTTCGAGGAGCCGCCGGCACCCGGCGCTGCCGCGAGTCCGTAAGCGCAAGGCGTCGGTAGGCAACGCCGGCTCGCCAATCCCGGACCCTCCGTGGGTCCGGGACTGGCTAAACTCGCACCGCCATCGGTCGGTCAGTCGCCGCCTGAAAACACCTTGTGCGCGCCCAGCTCATGTCCCTTAAGGCCGTGATGAATGATCTGCTGATAATGTTCCCGCAGCGTGTCCTCACCGGTCTCGGGCGTCGCATCTGCGCTGTACTGCTGGGTGGTTTTGTCCCAGACCAGCATGGACTCGGTGGCGTAGTAGTGACCAATTCTTGCGAGCTCAGCTTTGGCCGCCATGCGCGGCAGCAGTTTGCCCAGCACGTTTAAGACGGCTCCGGCCACCTTGAAAAGGCCGACCGGAACGCTGCGAAACCGCGGTGGCCGGTCCAGCAGCTCAAACAACAAATGGCCCTGATCCCGAGGCGTCAGCGCCGGGCCCGGCCCGCCAATCGGTAGCACCCGGTCCGTCAGATCCCGCCGTTCCAGGCAGTCAACGAGGTAATTGGCCAGGTCTCTCTCGCTGATCGGCTTGCAGGCGGTCTCGGTACCGCCGCCGAAAACCAGAAACGGTTTGCCATCACGAACCCGGCCGAGCTGCCCAGACAGCGACTTAAAGAAGGCGGTAGGACGAACAACGGAGTAGGAGATGCCCGACTCCATCAGCAGGTGCTCAAATGCCAGCTTGGCCTCCTGAAACGCAAGCCGGGGTTTTTGCACACACAGAGCCGACAGAAGCACAAAGCGGCTGGCCTCCGCATGCTGTGCCTGCGCAAGCAGATGCACGTTGGCCTGATAGTCCACCCGCCAAGCATCCTCCGCCACGCCGCTGCGCGACGCCAGGCAGGAAATGAAGGCGCCGCCGGTCAGGCCGCGAAGGACGCCGGACAGCGCCGCGGCATCGGTAACCTCAACTTCCCGCAGTTCGCAGCCCGCGAGCTCATCAATCCCGGCGGCCTCCGAGTGGCAGCGCACCAGCGCCAGCACGGGGTAGCCCCGGGCCGTCAGGGTCCGCGCAACCGCGCGCCCGATATAGCCCGTGGCTCCGGCCAGCACCACCGGGTTGGGAATGCTCTGCGTCACGGGCTCACCTTAATCTGCTCGGGCAAACGCGTCTGCCTGCTCACCTTTAGGATCAAAATTGTGAAATGGCACCTTGTGCTGATGCAAGCGCGGGTACCATCCCGGGGCGCCCATAGCGGCACGCAGCAAAAGCCGTTAGCATCCTCGCGACTCTGACTTCCCCTCACCCACATGCGCTCAATCCTGTCTCTGCTGCTGACCTTGGCCCTGTTCACGCAGGTGCTGCCCCCACATGTTTCCGCAGAAAGCGGCAATGACCCGGTCACCGTACTGGTGTTTGGCGGCACCGGTCGGCTCGGGTCCGAGGTAGCCCGGTCCCTGAGCCAGGCCGGGCACCACGTCACGGTTTTTGCCCGACCGTCCTCGAACCGCGAACGGCTGGCGGGCATCCCCGCGGCTTTTGTGCTGGGAGATGTGCTCGTGGAAGCTGACGTGTTGACAGCGGTGCAGCAGACCCAGCCCCAGGTGATCGTGGATGCGCTGTCTCGAGGTCGGGCACCGGCAGATTTCTACGCTACCAGTGCCGCGCATATTGCCACCGCCGCGAGCCAGGCCGGAGTGGAACAGATCATTCTCCACGGCTCGGTCGGGGCCGGGGACAGCGCGAAGGTGCTGAACGATGGAATCTCGGCCGGCATGCGCCGCCTGTTCGAGCAGAAAGGCGCCGGCGAAAATGCGGTTATCAACAGCGGCGTGCCCTACACCATCATCCGCAACTGGCAGGTCCGCCGCTACGGGACGGGCGCGAGCGGCACGGCGGCGCTTACCGAGGATCAGTCCGCCACCGACAGCGTAAGCCGGGCGGACCTGGCTCAACTCACGCTGGCGTGTTTTGCCAAGGAGCGATGCCTGAACCGGATCTTCCACGCGATCCAGCAGCCGGAGCGCTAGCTGCCGCGGGCGAAGTGATCAACTTCGGCAAGGTGGTTTTCGATGACCTCCGCGGGCAGAAATGCGGAGCGGAAGCTGTTGTGGCAAAGGGTCAGCGATTCTTCCCGGGTCAGGCCAAGGGCCTTTTCAAGCGCCGCAAAGTTGTCGTTCATGTAGCCGCCAAAATAGGACGGATCATCGGAGTTGACCGACGCCCGCAGTCCCGCCTCCAGCATCCGGCGAATCGGATGCTCCGCAAGGTTGTCGACCACACACAGCTTAAGGTTGCTTAAGGGGCAGACGGTCAGCGGCATCTTAGCTTCCGCCAGCCGGGTCACCAGTGCCGGGTCCTCCAGGGCCCGGTTGCCGTGATCAACCCGATCCACTTCCAGCAGATCAAGCGCCTCCCACACGTACTCCGGTGGACCCTCCTCGCCAGCGTGGGCGACGGTCCGCAGCCCGTGTTTGCGGGCCTCGGCAAATACCCGGACAAACTTGGACGGCGGATGACCCACCTCCGATGAATCAAGACCCACGGCAACAAAGTGCTCCAGCCAGGGTTCGGCCTCCCGCAGCGTGGCGAAGGCGTCCTCCTCGCTCAGGTGTCTTAGGAAGCACAGAATCAGCGCGCTGGTCAGGCCCAGCTCATCCTGCGCCTGCTTGAGGGCCCCGGTGATGCCCCGCACCACCGTCGCCATGGACACACCTCGCTCCGTATGCCCCTGGGGGTCAAAAAACACCTCCGCGTGGCGCACGTTGTCCGCGTGGGCCCGGCGGCAGTAGGCCATGGTGAGATCGTGGAAGTCGCGCTCGGTCTTAAGCACCGCCATGCCCTGGTAGTAGATATCCAGAAACGACTGCAGATCCGAAAAAGCGTAGGCCGCGCGGACTTCTTCAACGCTCGCAAAAGGAATCGATACGTTGTTGCGCCGCGCCAGCTCAAACATGAGTTCCGGCTCGAGGCTGCCCTCAAGATGAAGGTGCAGTTCCGCCTTGGGTATTCCCTCGGGCACCCGAATCTGACCTAGCGGGGGACGGAAACGCCGGTCGCCACGATGGCGTATTCAACGCCCGCCGCCGCGCCGTTGGTACTTTTGCCAAGATCCTGCGCATAGTGGGCGGCGCGTTCCGCGCTGAGCTCGCTGCGACTGAGCGTACCTACCAGGGTGACCTTTTTGGCCGCCGCGTCGGTGGGAATGAAAAAGCTGTAGTTCTCGAAGGTGACCCGGGCCACCGTGTCCCCGTCCCGGGCGATAAAAAAACAGCCCTTTTTCTGGCACACCTCAGCCACTTCGGTGCTGATCACCCAGGACCGGTCGGGGTTTTCGTCCAGCCCGGCGATGGCTGCCGGGAGCGAGACCGGCGCAATATCGGCCGGCAGCGGCGTCCCAAATACCTCGTGGGACTCGGTAACGAGCACCGGCTCGGATAACCGAACCACCTGCGGAGCGCTACCAGGCGCCGCGGCGTTCAGATCGGATACCAGAATCAGGGTCCCGAGCAGACCCGAAACGCACCAAGGTTTAATAGACATATCAGCTCCTTCCGACTAGGTCCTGGAGTGTAGGACATCCGGCGGCAGATTTTGAGCCAGATTTGATCTGGCGCTATTGCCGAGGCGGTGCAGCGAGCGTGATTGGTCCAAATACGCCGGCGTCGATGTAGGCCCGATTTCGATCACCATTCACCGGTTCGATGGCGAGATCGGTCAGGAAGTTATCGCGTTTGCCCGGTTCGTCGGCATCGCAGTAGGCCGCCATAAACCCTAACGTTTCGCCGGCCTTCAGGAGCCGCGGTGTGGAAGGGGGATTGGCGGACTCGGAATAGTCGTCGCCGTAAACGGCCAGGGAGACTTCCCATACGACGGTGTAAGGCGCTTCGCTCCGGCGCCGCCAGCGGGACGTTAGGTGATCGGGAAACGTAAGCACTCGCGGCGACCCTTCAAACCCTTCAAGGTGCGGCGCGATATCCACCACCTGATTGTCCAGCGCGATGTGGTAAGCAAAAGCGTTGTAGCTGTAATGATGGTTGCCACCGCTGCGGTTTTCGTCAATCAGAAGTTCCAGCGCGTCGTCATTCCAGTACGACACGCGCGGATTGGGTTCCGCGTCCAGCAGCACGTCATCAATAATCTCTGCGAGCAGGTACAGGCGCTCTTCGGTCCACACCAGCTTGTAGCGGCCGCTGAAGTCGGCGGGTTCCGGCGGCTCCCCGAGGATGACCTGATCGATGGGCCGCCAGGATGCTTCGGCCCAGGCGGCATCGTCGTCCCGGCCATCAATCTGCGGTGGCGTGGCGGCGTAGGTAACCTCCCAGGCCCAGATTGGCGCGGCGGGCCACAGGAGCAGAAGAGTTGCGATCAGGGGCTTTCCAGTCATGTCAGCTCCAACTGTTGCATGAGCGCTTCGGCGCGGCGCGCCAGCGATTTGGGAGAGAGGGCGGCGTCCAGGCTGACAACGTCCGGTTCGCCGGCCGGGGACTGCAGGTCCAGGTACTGGGAGGTGAGCAGTTCGGCACCGGCAAAATGGCGTTTACGACGCGCCAGTCGCCGACCGATCAGCGCGGGTGTGGCCGTCAGGTGGATAAACATGGCGCGAAGACCGCAGCCGCGCAGCCGGTCCCGGGCGGATCTGCGCAAAGCGCTGTGGGCCAGCACGACGTTATGCTGCCGCCTGCGATGGTCTCGCAGCTCGTCGCACACGACATCCATCCACGGCTGACGCTCTGTGTCGGTCAAGCCCACGCCGGCCGCCATTCGGGCCTGATTCGCGGCACTGTGAAAGTGATCGGCCTCGACCATCTCCCAGCCCCAGCGATCCGCCAGGATTTGCGCCAGCGTCGATTTCCCGCAGCCGGCCACGCCCATGCAGACCACCAGACGGGGCGGACTCATGTCGGTTCCGCACCCAGCAGCACGTTCACCCGATAGGTGCGCCCGGCTTCAACCGGCAGCACATCCCCCGCCAACGGCTGGCCGTCCACGAACATGCGGGTTGCCGGACCTGGACCTTCACGACGATAGACCACCTGATATTCGGCGCCGCGAAATCGGCGCGTCACCTGAGCCCGGGGCCAGCGCTCCGGAAGCTGGGGACGAAGCCGGAGGCCGTCCCGGCAACCCTTTAATCCAAACAACTCTTCGATCACGATGCGGTAAAACCAGCTTGCCGCGCCGGTGTGAAACAGCTGACTGGAGCGCCCGGCCGCGTCGGGGAGCTGGTGTACCGCGCCACGATAGTAGTTGGGGACAAACACCGGCAGCTGCCCCCGACGCAGCAGATCCTCCGGATCGGGACCCGGCAGCGCTGCGAGCAGCTGCTGGTAGGCCGCCTCAGATTCGTTCAACCGATACAGCGCGTACACATAAAACATGGCGGCGTGATTGTAGATGGCGCCGTTCTCGGCGCTGCCCGGGTACTTTTGTGTCACCCGGCCGATATCTTCCCGCATCCGGGTGTAGGCCGGTGCCAGGATCATGGCCCCGAAATCGGTTTCCAGCTGTTCGCGAACTGCCTTCAGCAAACGCTCGGATTGATCGTCGGTGGCGATACCGGCCAGGACGGCCCAACTTTGCGGGTTGAGGAATATGCGACCCTCCGGATCCGCCTGCACGCCAAACGTTTTGTCGTCATCGGTAATGCCGCGGGCAAACCAATCCCCGTCCCAGAGATACTGTTGAATGGCCTGCTCCAGCAACCGGGCGCGACCCGCCATTTCCTCTGCGACGGCGTTTCTGCCGGCCTGCCTTGCGACCCCTTCCCAGACGTTGAGTGCGTAGACGGTGGCCATGGACAACCAGCCGGAAACTCCTCGGCCGGCGGGCCCTACCATGTTCATCGGATCACACCAGTCACCCTGATTGATCAGGCTCAGGCCGCGGTGGTCGCAGTTGTTGATCAGCCAACGCATAGCCCGGGTTACCCGGTCAAAAAGTGACCGCTGCTGCTGGTCCGCCTCACCCTGCACCGGCCGATCCAGCAGCGCCCAATCTCCGGTTTCGTCCAGAATGATCTGCAGGCAGATCGGCAGCCAGACGCAGTGGTCGGTGTGGGGAATCTGGTTGATATATTTGAGCTCTGCGCCCGCTTCCAAGATGATGCCCTCGGGCATGCCGCCGTCGGGAAGCTGCTGGGCCAGCGCCTGCACCAATCGATTCCCGACCACCTCCGGCTCGATGTACACCTGACCCATGGTGTCCTGGAGAAAATTGCGCGTCTGGGGGTCCGTGGTCAACCGATTGGCCTGTCCGTGGTAGTGCACCTGCCGGTTGAGCCAGTGATTCACAAAGCTGTCGAAACTGTGGTCCGGCGTTTGAATCTGGATCGCGCCCTGGCCCTTCTCAACAAACTGCGCCATCTGCCGGGTGGCGCCTTCGAATCCCCTCGGACCCAGGTATCGCTCTCGCATCTGCGCAATTTCCGCGTCGCTGCCGGCCGGACCGAACACAAAAGACAGGGACCGGGTTTCTGACGGTTCCAGCGCCAGCCGGTACTGGTAAACCGCCACCGGCGAGTCGTAGCCGGCGTCGCCGTTGCCCAGCTCGGCGCGGGCCACCCCGCCCGGCCGGGTCAGCCCGCCCTCCCCTTCAAAAACCTGGCTTGAGGTCTCCCAGGCGGAGGGCGGCGTTCCGTGAAGCAGGTAGGTACAGTCTTTCAGCCGACGCACCCGGGGATATTCTTCAAGTTTCTGATAGGGCGTCACGGAGCAGGCCACCAGGGCGCCGAGGGCTGGGTCGTAGCGCGCTGACTGGTTCATCCAGCTCATGTAGCCGATGGAGAAGTAGGGATATACGCTGACCTGCCGGCGCTCCCGGGATCGGTTGCGGACGGAAATAGTCCAAAGCTCCGCGACATCGTCCAGCGGCAGCGATACTTCCATCTCGATCTCGATACCACCCCGGGACACCGCCCAGCGAAGGTCTGCCGGCCCAACGGAGAACAGAAACCGGTCCGGTGTCTGCCGCATGGGCTCGTGGGGCGCTGAGAACTGGTCCCCCGTTATCTCGTCTTTGACGAACACAAACCGTCCGGGGTGATGCGCGTAGTACGGCATCTCCGGCTGCATGAAGGTCTTGGCCTCCAGCACCGGACCGTGGGAATACTTGCTGGGTTCCGGCTGCATATGCTGAGCCACCGCGTAGCCGCGGCAGTTGAACTGCACCAGCATGCGCGGATTCCACAGAAATGCCCCGGCTTTAGGTAGCGTCAGCGGGCAGTGCAGTTCCACCCGACTACCCGAACCATTGCGCGTCAGCAAAGCGCTAGTGTCCATCTCGTTCCCCCAGGTCCCGCTGGATCCCCGCCAGAGTGGGGCCAGATAAGGTGTAGCGAGTCGCCACCAGCATCGCGAGCAGCGCAAATCCTCCCGGCACCGCCGTCTGCAGCAGCGCTATGCCGGTAGCCGATGCGTCCGTTTGCGCCTGGTTGGCGGCGTAGCCAATCGCTGCAAGCACCCACAGCATGCCGGCCGAACCCAGAGATCCGCCCAGCTTTTGCGAAAACGTGGCGGCGGCGAAGGTCATGGCGGTGGCCCGTCGGCCGTTTTTCCATTCGCCAAAATCGGCCGTGTCTGCGTACATGGACCAGGTCAGCGGCGATTTGGGTCCGAGCGCGAGGCTGATCAGAATGTTCAACCCGAAAATGGCCCAGAGCATGTCCTTCGGCACAAAGTAAAACACCACCGACAGGCACCCCACGATCGCCATGAGAATCACCAGCAGCCGGGCCTTGTCCACATAGCGGGTCAGTACCGGAGCCAGCAGGGCGCCGGCGGCGTAGGCGATCATCTGGCACAGCAGATAATCCGGCAGCAGGTCCGGCCGCTCCAGGTAATAGTTGAAGTAGTAGTAGGCAGAACCGCCGCGCAGGGTGATCGTCATCATGATGATCAGGGCCAGCGCGAACAGCACCAGCCAGGGCCCATTGCCGATCAGGTCCTTAAGATCCTGCCCCGGGCTGGTGACCTGGGCCGGGGGCGGCTGAATCCGCTCCCGGGTGGTGAGAAACGTGGTGACAAACAGCGCGATGGCAACCAGGCCGTAAACACCCATAGTGACCTGCCAGCCCCGCTCGGCGTCGCCGGCGCCAAAGTACTCCACCAGCGGCAGCGTGTATTTGTTGACCAGCGCACCGCCGGTGAAGGCAAACAGAAAACGTACGCTGATCAACGTGGTCCGTTCCTGGCTGCGGGCCGTGAGTACACCGGAGAGCGCCGAGTACGGGGTGCTCAGCACGGTGTACAGCAGCATCAGCAGGGTGTAGGTGCCATAGGCCCAAAGGAGTTTGCCTGTCTCATCGAGGTCCGGCGTGGTGAAGGTCAAAACGCCCGCCGCCGCCAGCGGGACCGCGGCAAACAGCAGGTAGGGCCGAAATTTGCCAAAGCGCGTTTGGGTTCGGTCCGCAACGGCCCCCATCACCGGGTCGGTAAATGCATCGACGATGCGGGTGACCAGCAGCATGGTGCCGGCGGCGGCGGCGGAGATGCCAAAGACGTCGGTGTAGAACGCGGCAAGAAACGACGCCATGGTGGTCCAGTACAAGTTGAAGCCCAGGTCGCCCACGCCGTAGCCGAGCTTTTCGCCCCACTTCAGCTGAATCTGCCGGGACGTCGTCATAGAGCTTCCGCCTTGCAGTGCTGCTGGATAAAGTCCTCCTGCCGGGGCATTTGCGCGGCGCAGGCGGCGATGATGTCGCGCATCTGATCGAGCCGGGCAATCACCTCCGCGCTTCCCAGCGCCGCTACCACCGGATGATGACCTGCCGGCCGCAGGCCCTGGCCGTGCATCACGGCCAGCCAGCTGGTCTCGGTAAACAACTCCTCCTTGTCTCGGATGATGCGACCGTTGGCCTCATAAAGCGCGTACTTTCGGGCCAGATGATCCGTTAGGGGAAGATCCCGGCAATGCCGCCAGAACGGCGTATCGTCGCGCTCGGTCTGGCGGTAGTGGAGCACGAGGAAATCCCGCACAAATTCGTACTCGACGCGGGTGGCGCGGTTGTACTCGTCGATATCCGCCGGGTCAAAATTCCCGGTAGGAAACAGGGTCATCAGGCGGGCGATACCGGTCTGAATCAGGTGGATGCTGGTGGACTCCAGCGGCTCCATAAACCCTGCCGCCAGCCCCAGGGCCACCACGTTCCGGTTCCAGATCTTTTGCCGAATGCCGGTGGTGAACCGCAGGTGGATCGGATCGCGAAGTGCCGGCCCTTCCAGATTGTCCAGCAGCAGCTGGGTGGCCTCATCCTGCGTCGTGAATTCATCACAATAGACGTGACCGTTGCCGACCCGGTGCTGCAGCGGAATGCGCCACTGCCATCCGGCGCCGTGGGCGGTAGAGCGGGTATATGGCGATGGAGGGCCAACCTGCTCGCACGGCACGGCAACCGCCCGATTGCAGGGCAGCCAGGCACTCCAGTCGTCGTAGCCGCTTCCCAGCGCTTCCTCAATCAGGAGGCCGCGGAATCCACTGCAGTCGATGAAGAGATCACCCTCGATCGCCGGCCCGTTTTCCAGCTGCACCGAATCGACAAATCCGTCGTCGCGCAGCACCACGTCGACCACCCGGCCCTCGATGCGGCGCACCCCCAGGTTTTCCGCGTAGCTGCGCAGGTAGCTGGCATACAGCCCGGCATCGAACTGAAAGGCATAGGCGATAAACGCCAGCGGCGAATTGCGCTGAGACGTATCGGGGCGCATGAAGCGCCGCTGCCGTGCCGCAACGTCCTGCAGGCAGAACTCCGCCAGCGCATGGGGATATCCGTTCTGCTGACCGTGGAGCCAGAAGTGGTGAAACGGCACGCCCTCCATATCCGCCCCGAAACTGCCAAACGGATGGAAGTAGCGGTGCCCCCGGCGGGTCCAGTTGACGAACTCAATGCCGAGTTTGAAGGTCGCCTGCGTACGGCGGACAAAATCGTCTTCGTCCAGCTCCAGCAGTCGATTAAACAGCGTGATCTGGGGGATCGTTGCCTCGCCCACCCCAACGGTACCGATGGCTTCGGATTCGACCAGCCGGATCTCAAGATGCTCGCCGAGCAGCCGGCTCAGGGCGGCCGCGGCCATCCAGCCGGCGGTGCCGCCGCCGACGATTACCACCCGTTTGACCTGGGCCATCACGAAGCGGCCCTCGCGTAATCATCCGCCGCGCAAAAGCGCTCGATAAACGCGCCGTGCGGCGGCATCCGCTGGGCCGCCTCCTGGTAGACCCGACGCATGTCGTCCAGCGCCTGCTGCACTTCCTCCGCAGGGGCCGCCAGCGCCAGCGGGTCGCAGGCCTCCGGCAATACATTCTGCCCCAGCAGCACCGCCACCCAGCTAGTCATGGAAAACAGGTCCGCCCGGTGGGAGAAAAACCGGCCGCGAGCGCGGAACAGATTCAGGTTTTCAAGCAGGGAATCGGGAATCGGCATGGTGCGCACCTGATTCCAGAAATCGGTGTCGGTGCGCTGGGTGGCGTGGTAGTGCAGGACGATGAAGTCCCGGATGTAGTCGTACAGATTGCCCAGCAGCTGGTTGTAGCTGTCCCGCTCGCTTGCTGCAAAATTCTGATCGGGAAACAGCGCAATCAGTTTGCCCACCCCTTCCTGGATCAGATGGATGCTGGTAGATTCCAGCGGCTCCAGAAAGCCGGCCGACAGACCGACAGCCACGCAGTTGTGGCTGAAGAACCGGCGCCGGCGACCGGCGCGGAAGCGCAGAAAGTTGGGTTCCGCCAGCGCTTCCCCGTCCAGCGCCGCCTGAAGACGTTCGAGCGCCTGATCATCCGACAGGAAGTTTGAACAGTACACCTGACCGTTCCCAGTGCGATGCTGCAGCGGAATGCGCCAGCCCCAGCCGGCGTCGCCGGCGGTGGCGCGGGTGTAGGGACCAAACTGGGCGTTCGCGGCGGACGGTAGGGCCACCGCCCGGTCGCAGGGTAACCAGTGGCTCCAGTCCTCAAACGGAACGCCCAGCGTTTCCCCCAGGAGTAGGGAGCGGAAGCCGGTGCAGTCCACAAACAGCTGTCCCGCCACGCGCCGGTCATCATCCAGCTTAAGGTGGGTGAGAAATCCGGACTCACCGTCGCGACCCACTTCGACAATGCGCCCCTCGATACGCTGCACGCCGCGGGCCTCGGCGTAGCGCCGCAGCAGAGCGGCGTAGCGGCCCGCGTCGATGTGGTAAGCATGACGCAGCTGCGACAGGGGAGAAAGGGGGTCCTGGGTATTGGGCCGGATAAATTTTTCTCCGCGCGCGGCGTGCCAGCCCAGCGTGTATTCGTCCAATGGCGCGGCGGTACCGGCCCGGTGCTGGCGCAGCCAGAACTGGTGAAACGGGATGTGGTTGATGTCGTAGCCGAAGGCGCTGAACGGGTGGAAGTAGCGCTCGCCCGGTTGGCCCCAGGAATGAAAATCGATCCCAAGCTTGAAGGATCCACCGGTTTCCCGAAGAAACTCATCCTCCTCGATGCCCAGCATGTGATTGAAGTCTGCGAGCGGAGGAATGGTGGCCTCGCCCACGCCGACGGTACCGATGGCGGCAGACTCCACCAGGGAGATTTGGATCCCGGTCCCGGTGAGGAACCGGGACAGGGCCGCCGCCACCATCCAGCCCGCCGTGCCACCGCCGGCAATCACAATGGGCTGCACCGGGCCGGGCTGATCGCCAGGGGTGTTCATCCGCCGGCCACCTCCCGTGGTTCGGCGGACAGCGCCGCGGCTAAATATTGATCCAGCGCAGGGAATTCTGCCAAAACCTGATTGATACGCTGCCGCAGCTGCGCCAGCCGCGCCTCCCGCTCCCCGTCGGTCAGGCGACCCGCCAGGGGCGCAGGCTGCGCGGGCACCACGCCGCAGGCCATCAGACTGGCCGTCCAATCATCGTCCGTAACCAGCGTTCCGTCCTCAGGCATTACCCAGCCCCGCTTGGCAAAAAGGGCGACGCGGCGGGCCAACTCCGTATCCTCCATCCCGTCCGCGGACAGGCGGCCATGCCGCCGCCGAAGCTCGTAGAGCGACATCAGCCGCTGGCAGTCTCCGGCATCCCGATGGAACAGCTGGTTGAACTCCCACGTCTCAGGCGCCGCGCAGCGGGCACCGGGAAGCAGGTCGACCAAGCGCCGAAGCGACTGATGCAGCAGCGAGGTGGGATGCGGCAGCAGCGGCGGCGCCAGGCAGGCCGCTTGACCAACGCTCACGCAGTTGCCATACCAGGGCTGGGCGGCATGGCCGGGCAGGAATCCGGTGGACGACTCGTCCACTTCAACACGCAGGCGGGCGGTTCGGGTCCGCAGCGGATATTTCACTGTCCAGCCGCGATCGTCCGGCAGGAAGCTATAGCAGGGTTCCCCGACTTGCCGGGCTTCGATAACCGGCTCGGCCAGCGACCAGCGGCAGGACCCGGGCGCCGGCTGCCAGCTTAGGTGGTCCTGACCGAGAACTCGGGCCATACCGCTGGCGTCGATATACAGGTCGGCGGTCATCTCATGCCCGTGCGCGTCCCGCAGCCCCTCGATGGCACCATCGCTGCCGCGCGTTACCCCGTGCAACGGAGCGTCGGCTTCGGCCGCGCCCAGGACAAGGGCCCGGGATTTCAGAGCCCCGGTCAGGGAAACAGGGTCAACCAGCCTGGCCATCTCATGCTGCAACGATTCGATCGCGTTGCGGTCCACCGGCGGCGCAAACACGCCGGCATGAATGGCACCGGCGGCGGGACTGAAGGCAAAAAAGTCGTCCGTGCCCCGGTCTTTTCGCGCTGCCACCCAGTGATGACAAAAGCCTGCTCCAGCCAGCGACAGGCCAACGGGACCAAAAGGCAGAATCTGATCGCCGTAGCGAGCCCCCAGCGCAAACGACCCGTCGTGCTCCTTGAGCAGCTGTAGGTCTGAAATCTTGAGAGACCTTAAGCAGTCGGTCGGATTGCTCGGCGCCAGTGCATACCAGTAGTCAAACGCCGGCGCCGGAGCTGCGCTGGGCCACACCGTCAATCGCTCCAGGCCGGGCGCCAGCTCCCGCGCCAGCACCGCGGCGGCGAGCCAGGCTTCGAAACCACTGCCGACAATGGCAACCTGACGAATGTCCCCAGTGCGCATCAGGCGGCCGCCGGGCAGTAGTGACGCAGGAACTCGGCGTGATCTGGCATGCTGGCGGCGCTGGCGGCGATGCGCCGGCGCAGCTGCCGTAGCCGTTCGCGCAGCTGCTGTTCCGGCACGTCGTTCACCCGCTGATCATAGCCGGCGGGCACAATTCGCTGGCCCAGCAGCACGGCGAGCCAGCTTGGCTCAAGAAACAGGCCCTGCTGATAGCTGGCGACCCGTCCCCGAGCGCGAAACAGCTCGAGTTTCTCCGCCAGCGAATCGGGTATCGATATCTTTCGGACCGCACGCCAGAACGCTGAATCGGTTCGCTCGCTGGCGTGATAGTGGAGAATCAGAAAATCGCGGATGCGGACGAACTCCCGGTCCATGATGCGATTGTATTCTTCCCGTTCCAGTGCGCAGTCCCCGCTCAGGGGAAACAGATCAACCAGGTGAGTTATAGCCGCCTGGATCAGATAGATGCTGGTGCTTTCCAGGGGTTCAAGAAATCCACCGGCAAGCCCAACCGCTACGCAGTTGTGGTGCCACATCAGACGTCGCTTGCCGGTGACAAAACGAAGCGGCTTGGGGGCGGTGATCGCGGGGCCTTCCAGAGATTCCAGCAGATCGGCTGAGGCCTGATCCTCGCTGAGGTGCTCACTGCAGTAGACATAGCCGTTGCCCACGCGATGCTGCAGCGGGATGCGCCAGCGCCATCCCCCCGCCGATGCCGTCGCCCGGGTGTAGGGCTTTGGTGGTCCAGCAGCCTCGCACTGCAACGCCACCGCGCGGTCGCAGGGCAGCCAGTGCTGCCAGTTTTCGTAGCCGGCTTTAAGCGTTTGCTCGATCAGCAATCCTCGAAAGCCGGAGCAGTCCACAAACAGATCGCCGGCAATTTCCCGACCGTCCTCCAGCACCACCCTTTCGATATTGCCGTCGTCACCGCGGCACACAACGTTGACCACCCGCCCTTCGATTCGCTGCGCTCCAAGGGTCTCGGCATGGGCCCGGAGAAAAGGCGCGTAGCGGGTCGAATCGAACTGGTAGGCATAGCCGTAGGTAGACTTTGGACTGGCGGGATCCTCGTCCGGAAGATCAAAACGACCCTGGTAGGCCGCCACAATAGGGAGGGAATACTCGCTGATGGATCCGATTTCGTCCTCGCCGGCGAGCCGGCGCCAGTAGTGGTGAAAACCAACCCCGCCCGCGCTGACGCCGTAGGCACCGAACGGATGGATATAGGCGTCGCCCGGGCGCGCCCAGTCGACAAATTCAATGCCCAGCTTGAAGGTGGCCTGGGTCGCCGACATAAACGCCGCTTCATTGACGCCGATGTTTTCATTGAAGCGGCGCAGATGCGGCAACGTGGCCTCCCCAACGCCGATAATGCCAATCGCCTCCGATTCCACCAGCGTCACCGCCACGCGCTCCGCGGGCAGCGCGGCAACAATGGCTGCCGCTGTCATCCAGCCGGCGGTGCCGCCGCCGACAACAACGACCTGGGTTTTCTTTTGCGACATTGGATTTTTGGGAATTATTTTGACGTCGGCGATTTTTCGGTTATTCTTTGCGCAAATGCAAAATGACAACGCAAGCCATTTTGCCACACTTTACGACGAAAATGACAAGTTTCCAACACGCGTTGAAACATTTTGACGCCGCCCACCAGGGGATCTGACCGATGGAAAGAAAGACGCACCGCCAATTTCGCTTGGACAAACTGGCCTACCACCTGAAGCTGGCCCTGCTGGGCATCAGCGCGTCGGCCCTGCCGGCCGCCGTGCTGGCGCAGGCCCCCGAGGAGGTGCGGGACGATGAAGACGCCGAGTCGATTGAAGAAGTGGTTGTGCGCGGTGTGCGCGGTAGTCTCCGGTCGTCCCAGGCGCTGAAGCGGGACTCGGACGTTTTTGTCGACGCAGTTACTGCTTCCGACATAGGCGCCCTGCCCGACCGTTCCATTACCGAGGTGCTGTCGCGGGTTCCCGGCGTCTCGATCTCCCGCTTCGCCGGCGCCAACGATCCGGACCACTTCTCGGTAGAGGGCTCCGGCACCGTGATTCGCGGGCTGGGATTTGTCCGCAGCGAACTCAACGGGCGCGACGTTTTCACCGCCGACGCGGGCCAGGCACTGGGTTTCGCCAACGTGCCGCCGGAGCTGATGCAGTCGGTGCAGGTGTTCAAAAACCAGTCGGCGGACATGATCGAGGGGGGCATCGGCGGCAGCGTCAACCTCGTGACCCGACGGCCTTTCGACAATCCCGCCGACACGCTCCAGTTTTCCCTCGAGTCGAACTACTCCGACTTTCGGGAGAAGTGGTCTCCCACCGGCTCGGTGCTCTGGTCAGACCGGTGGGTGCAGGACGGCGGCAGCGAATTTGGCGCACTGCTTTCCGTGGCCTACTCGGAGCTGTTTTCCCGCGCCGACGGCACGCTCGTAGCGGATTGGCTTGATCGGGACAGCTCGGGCCAGTTTGTTCCCACCGGTGCCGGCGTGCGCACGCAGAATTTTGATCGCGAGCGCCTCGGCGTCGCGGGCGCCCTGCAGTGGGCCAACGCCGATCGCACGGTGGAGGCCACGGCCCAGTTTTTCCATTCGGCCTATGAAAACGCCTGGAATGAGCGGGCGATTGAGCCCAGCATTGACGACAGCCCGGCCATTTCCGCCCGGCCCGGCAGCTCTTTTTCCTTTGGCAGCAACGGCTTGTTTGAAAGCGGCATCATCTCCCAGAACGTCGGCTGGCGCTCCAACGATCCGGCCCTGCCCCTGAACGGCGTGCGAAACCTCGCGCTGGCCCGGCAGCGGGTCGAAGAGCCGGAGACCGACGAGCTGAGTTTCAACGTGAAATGGGCCGTTTCGGACCGGCTTCGCACGCAGTTTGATGTGCAGCACATCCGGTCGGACGTGAATGTGGCCGACTACACCGTCCACAACGCATTTTTTGCCGACTCCCAGATAGATCTCAACGGTGACGTCCCGCAGGTGGAATTGCTGGCACCGGTGGAAACGGATCCGGGCTATCTGGCCAGCCAGGACGCGTTCTACACCCGCTCCATCATGGATCATCTGCAGGACAACGAGGGGGACGAGACCGCCCTTCGCGCCGACGTCGAGTTCGATTTCTCCGGCGACAGCTGGGCCGAGTCGATCCGCTTTGGCGCTCGCTATGCCCAGCGCGAGCAGACTGTGCGCTACTCCACCTTCAACTGGGGCAACATGAGCGCTACCTGGAACGATCCGCTGCTCCTGAGCGAGGCGAACGCGCCGGCGGGGCTATACGAGGCCCAAACCTTCAGCGACTTTCAGCGCGGCAACGCGCCGGAGGTGAACGGGCTGCTGTTCTACTCCGGCGAGTTCAATCCCCAGGCGCTGCGCGCCCTGGCGGCCCTCTCTCCGGTTGCCAGCTGGGTGCCGCTGGAAGATCGCGGCGGCGTGATTCCGGGCACCGCATTTCTTCCCGGGGAGGTCAATGAAGCCTCGCAGGACACCAGCGCCCTGTATTTCCGGTTTGATTTTGGGCGCGAGTTTTCCAACGGGATGAGCCTGAACGGCAACGTGGGCGTGCGCTACGTGGACACGGACCAGTCCGCCGTCGGCGGGATCACATTCCCGGACATCAACCAGTTTCTCGATGCCGACGCCGACCTGGTGGCCCGCTGCACGCCCGACGCCCCGGACGCGGATGTGTCCGGCTTCTGCCTTGAGGACGCCGCCACCCAGGCCGCCTTCGTAAACTGGGCCAACGGCACCAACATCATCATTGATGACGACTACTCCTACGACAATTTCCTCCCCAGCCTGAACCTGAAATGGGGCCTGAACGAGGAAATGCTGGTGCGCTTCGGCGCGTCCCGGGCCATCAGCCGGCCGGACTTTGGACTTTTGAAGAGCTTTTTCTCGATCAACTTCGGTGGCGACGACCCGGTGACCGGACGCTGGCTTGGCCCCTCCGCCTCCACCGCAGAGGTTCGGCTGGATCCGATCGAATCCGATTCGTTTGACCTGTCTTTTGAATGGTATTTCGACGACGTGGGTTCGGTCACGCTGACGGCGTTTTACAAGGACCTGGACAACTACATCGTTCCGTCCACCACCGTGCGCGAGTTCACCAACAACGGTGAGACGTTCCCGGTAACGGTAACCGGCGTAGGCAATTCTGATGAGTCCGGCACCATCCAAGGCTACGAACTCACGTATCAGCAGACCTACGACATGCTGCCCGGCTTCTGGTCAAATCTGGGACTGCAGTTCAACTACACCTACATCGACTCGAGCGGCGTGCCCAACATCGGCGCCAATAACACCAGCGCCAACGGCACCTCCAGCGCACCCAATTTCGACGTATCCGATCTTGGACTGCCCGGCCTGTCGGAGGACACGCTCAACTTAACGGCCTTCTGGGAGAACGAAAAAGTCAGCGCCCGGTTGGCCTATAACTATCGCTCCGAGTTCACCCTCACAGTGCGTGACGTCATTTTCCCCTTCACACCCATCGTGCATAACGACACCGGCACCCTCGACGGGTCGTTTTTCTATCGCTTCGGGGAAAACTTCGAGATTGGACTGCAGGCGGTCAACCTGACCGACGAAGTCACGGAAACCCTTGCTGTGTATAACGCCAATCTGGATCAGGCCCCCCGGTCCTTCTTCCGTAACGACCGACGGTTTGCCCTGATTTTCCGCGCTGCGTTTTAGTGGGACCCCGGTGGATCCCAGGGTCCTACCCAGGGGTCCACTAAAATAGTCCGCCGCGGCCGGCGGCTGACAATTCCACGCCGGGCCGGGTCTGTGACCCGGCTTTTTTTTGCAGCTATTTTTTTGCAACTAATGGAATACTGACGTGACAGGTCGAATCACAATACTTTTGTTCTGCCTTGCCTCTCTGTTGGCCTGTGCGCCGGACCCGGAGTCGGCCGACGTGGATTCGGGCGACACCGCCCCGGCGCCGGCGCCAACGGAGCCGGTCCAGGACAACGCGAGCGCCCTGGTGCAGGCCGAGAACTGGCCGCGCCAGGCTCCGGTGTTTACCCGCAGCCCCGAGCAGGAGGCTTTCATCGCCAACCTGCTGGCCCGCATGACCCTTGAGGAAAAGGTCGGTCAGGTGATTCAGGCGGACATTGCCTCAGTCACGCCAGATGAGGTGCGCGAGTACAACCTCGGGTCGGTGCTCAACGGCGGCAGCTCCGCTCCGGGCGGCGACAACCGAACCACTCCGGATCAATGGCTGGCGCTGGCGGACGCTTTCTGGGCCGCCTCCACTGACACCTCCGACGGCGGCGTGGGCATTCCTGCCATCTGGGGCACCGATGCGGTGCACGGCCACAGCAACATTCTGGGCGCCACCCTGTTCCCTCACAACATCGGCCTGGGCATGGCTGATGATCCGGACCTGATCCGGCGGATCGGCGAGATCACGGCGCTGGAGATGCGCGTTAC
This sequence comes from Pseudomonadota bacterium, assembly GCA_039195135.1. Classification (GTDB taxonomy): domain Bacteria; phylum Pseudomonadota; class Gammaproteobacteria; order Xanthomonadales; family SZUA-38; genus JANQOZ01. The sequence goes on from JBCCVP010000001.1 coordinate 79,806, forward strand.
CGGTCTGGACTGGACCTTTGCCCCAACGGTGGCGGTGGCGCGCAATGATCGCTGGGGACGCACCTATGAGAGCTACTCCGAGGACCCCGCTCTCGTCGCGCGCTACGCGCCGGCCATCGTTGAGGGTCTGCAGGGCAAGCTCGGCAGCGATGAGTTTCTCCGCGGTCCGCACCTCAGTGCAACGGTGAAACACTACGTTGGTGACGGGGGAACGCAGGAGGGAATCGATCAGGGCAACGTGATGGTATCCGAAGCCCAGCTGCGCGATATTCATGCCGCCGGCTATCCCCCCGCGATTCGCGCCGGCGTGCAGACCGTGATGGCCAGCTTTAACGCCTTCCACGGCCGCAAGCTGCATGGCCACCGGGAACTTCTGAACGACGTGCTCATCGATCGCATGGGTTTCGACGGCATGGTGGTCGGTGACTGGAACGGCCACGGCCAGGTGGCCGACTGTGAGCCGGAGCGCTGTGTCCAGGCGATGATTGCAGGGCTGGACCTCTACATGGCACCGGACAGCTGGCGGGAGCTGTATCAGAATCTGCTGGTCGACGTTCAGCAGGGTAACGTCGCCGAGGAACGCCTGGACGAGGCGGTGGCGCGTATTTTGAGAGTGAAACTACGCGCCGGCACTTTTGACACGGTTGCGCCCTCCCAGCGCCGCTACGCTGGCCAGTACGATCTGCTCGGGGCCCCAGCCCACCGGGCGGTCGCCCGGGAAGCGGTGCGCAAATCGCTGGTCCTGCTGAAAAACAACAACCAGCTCCTGCCGCTAGCCCCCGACGCGCACATTCTGCTGGCCGGAGACGGTGCGCATCGGATTGGCAAGCAGGCGGGCGGCTGGACCCTGAACTGGCAGGGTGATGGCAACGAGAACGCCCATTTCCCCAACGGAGACTCCATCTACGACGGCTTCGCCGCCGCGGTAGCCGAAGCCGGAGGCCGGGTGACCCTGAGCGACAACGTGAGCTTCTCCGAGAAGCCGGACGTTGCCTTGGTGGTTTTCGGAGAGGAACCCTACGCCGAATTTCAGGGGGACCGGGCCCACGTTGACTATGCCGACGACGACGGTCTGAAGCTGCTGCGTAGCTTCCGCAGCGCCGACATTCCCACCGTCGCCGTGTTTCTTTCCGGCCGCCCGCTCTGGGTCAACCCGGAGCTCAATCAGGCGGACGCGTTTGTGGCGGCGTGGCTCCCGGGCAGCGAAGGCGCCGGGGTTGCCGACGTGCTGATCGCGCGAGTCGACGGAGCCCCGCGCCACGACTTTACCGGCCGACTTGCCTTCTCCTGGCCGCAGCGGCCGGATCAGGCCGAAGTGAATGTCGGCGACGCGGACTACGACCCGCTGTTTGCCTTCGGCTACGGCCTGACCTACAGCGACCAAGGCAATCTGGAACCGCTGCCGGAAGACGCTGCGCTCAGCCAGGCCGGCAGCGCGTCGGGCAATGATTGGGTGCGCTACGGCGACCCCGTTGCGCCCTGGCAGCTGGTGCTTAAGGACCTAGCCGGCGAGTCGCTGGTGACCAGTTCCCAGGGAATGTCTCCGGGAGGCCGACTGCAGGCCCGGCCGGCAGATGACCAGGTTCAGGAAGACACGCTGCGATTGATCTTCAGCGACCAGGCCAGCCTGCTCCTGCGGGGCCCTGAAACCAGCCTGGCCCGCCAGGTGAATGGTCAGATGGCGGTGGCCATCCAGTACCGCGTCAACCGCTTCAGCGGCACGGCGTCGGTCACGGTGGGAGGCGGCGCGCCGGTACCCGTGACGCGCCGGTTCGCAGCCGATGCTAACGAACCCTGGCAGGACCTGCGGATTCCGCTGAGCTGTTTCACCAGCGACCACACGGACCTCGATTCGGTCCAGGAGCCATGGCAGCTGGAGGTGACGGGACAGCTGGAACTTCGGCTTCGTTCGATTCGGCTGGCCGCGGATGCGCAGGGCGGCAGCTGCACGCCCTGAAACCCGACGGCCAGCCTAGGGCTGGCTCGGGGGCAACGGTTTCTGATGCCAGTTGCGAACGGTTTGCCGAAACAGGCGGCCGGATTCCGTCAGGTGGCTATCGTCCCAGCTTCCATCGGGCGCCGCATCCCGGGTCAGCATGGACGCGCCCTCCGCTTTGCTGTGCAGCGACCAGCCAAGGTGAGTGAGCTGCTGCTCGCGCATCCAATCTAGCCAGCGTCGAGTTTCCTCAAGCGCCACTGCGCCGTCGCCGGTGGCGTCCACCGAACCCCACTCGGTAACGACGACCGGCAGCCCCGCGGCAATCGCCCGCGTTGCCCGATCGCGCAGCGATGAGCCATGGGTGCCGGCGTAGAAGTGCAGGCTGTAGGCGATGTTCAGCCAACCGGTGATCGGGTCCGCCAGCGGCTTTTCCAGATCCTGGGACCAGGAGGGGGAACCCACGACAATCAGGTTGTCGGCGTCCAGCGCGCGGATCGCGCGAATCACCGGCAGAGCGTAGGGGACAATATCAGTGCGCCAGTCGGTGTCCGGCAGCGGTTCGTTGTAGATCTCATAAATCAAGTTTGGCGTAGCCCCGTAGCGCTCGGCAACGCGGGTGAAGAAGGCTACCGCTGCCTCCGGGTGATTTTCGGCATGATGGCTATGCCAGTCGACGATGAAATAGAGGCCAAGGTCCACCGCGGCGTCGGCCACGGCCACCAGTTTTGCCCAGCGACCTTCGGGATCCTCGAGATAACCGCCTTTCGTTTCCACCCCCATGGCAATGCGGATAATGGTGGCGTTCCAGTCCCGCTTAACCTGCGCCACAACCTCGCGGTTGTAGTACGCGGAGGGCTCCACGGGGGCGCGCGAACCCCAGCCGCGATTGATCCAGAACAGGCTCGGTCCGGCGAGGGAAAGGGGCGCAAAATGCTGATCTACCACCCGGCCGTCAACGACGGCGAGGGACCCGTGCGCCTCTACCGCTGAGCCGCAGAACGCTGCGCCGGACCAGGCCAGCGCAAGCACCAGGCCCAGCCGAATCAACCCCGGTCCGCCTCGGTGCGGGGCGCCGGGCCGGTGGAGTCGCGAGCCACAATGGTGGCTTCCACCACCGGATTGAGCTGCGGGACGGATTGTCCCTGCAGCGCGTCGATCAACAGCCGCGCCGCGGCGGAAGCCATCTCGTCCAGCGGCTGACGCACCGTGGTGAGGGCTGGCCAGATCTGGGATGCCATGGGAATATCATCAAAGCCGGCGATGGAAAGATCCGACGGTATCTTCAGGCCGGTTTCGTGGGCCACCTTGATGACCCCCGCAGCCATATGGTCATTCGCGCAGAAAATGGCAGTGGGCCGCTGCGCCAGGCGCAGCAACCGCACGGCGCAGTCGATCCCCGATTCGTAGGTGTTGCCGCCCTGGATCACGTGCGACTTGCGCACCTTGAGGCCCGCGTCCGCCATCCCTTCCAGATAACCCCGGTGCCGGTTGGCCATCGCCCGGTGATCGGGATGGCCGGATACAAAGGCAATCTTCTGATGACCGAGACGCACCAGGTGTCGAACCATCTCTCGACAGACCTGGCGATCGTTGGTCCCCACGGTCCAGTCGCCCGGCTCCTGGGGTTCGCTGGACATGGCCACGCTTGGAATGTTCAGTTGTCGAACGGTTTGTCGCACCGCCGTCAGGTCCGCGATCGGCGGTATCAGCAGCAGCCCGTCTACCCGCGGCGCGGTCACCAGCTCGGTGATCTGCTCCAGCAAAGTCGGATCGGTGTAGGTGCAGGGGTGGATGAGCAGATCGTAGTGCTCCTGCCGGCAGGTCTTGAGAACCCCATTCTGAATGCTGGCGCTGTAGCTGGAATTTGCGTTGTAAATCAGCCCAAGCAGATACGTCCGGCTGCCGGCCAGCATCCGGCCCGGCGAGTTTGGGCGATAGTTCAGCCGCTTCATCGCCTCCTCCACGCGCTCTCGCGTGGAGTCGCGGACCTTTGGCTCCCGATTGAGTACCCGGGAAACCGTCTTGATCGACACGCCGGCCTGCTCCGCCACGTCGTTGATCGTGGCTTTTTTTGTCGTCAGCTGCTGTGGCTGGCCCATCCCTTCGTTCCTGAACTGCTTTGGTTTACTATAATGTCTTCCGCTGTCATTATCCTAGCGCAGTCGTTTCAGAGCGTCGAATTTACCCGCGGACATGAAATCCCCCAGTACGACACGGAACCTCAAACGACGGCGCCTGCTGGCGGCACTGGCCGTCGCCGGCGGGGGCGGTCTGGCGGCCTCGGTGGCGGCGCAGGAAAAGGTGCTCAGCGCGGCACTGGCATTTACGCCGGCCACCGGCGGGCCGGGGCTTGTGTTGTCCCAAGGGGAGCTTGCCACGGTCCGGGCGGTGGGCGCCCAGGTGATCCCCACTACAGAAACGCCGGGCGCCGTAGACGTTGATGCCCACGGTTTTGTGGACCATCAGCTGGCCCACTGCCGTAGCGCTGACGAGCTGAAGCAGGTGCGCGCGGTGTTGGCGCGTCTTGCAGCGCGGGCCCAAGCGGCGGCGCAGACCGACTTTCCCTCGCTTGACCACGCTTCCCAGCGGGAGCTGCTGGAGCAACTGGAGGCGTCCGACCAGCGGGACCCGTTCAAACTGCTCAAAAGCCTGCTTGTGCTGGGCTATTGCACGTCGGAGGCGGGCGCGACCCAGCTCCTCCGATATCTTCCCTGGCCGGGACATTATGAAGGTTCGGTGCCCTACGCCTCGATCGGCCGCGCCTGGTTCAAATGAGTCTCAAAGCCCATATCGCCAAACCCTCGGGCAAACCCTATGACGCCATTGTCATCGGCTCGGGCATCACCGGCGGCTGGGCGGTGAAGGAGCTTTGCGAGGCCGGCCTTGAGACCCTGATGATTGAACGGGGCCCGCTACTGGAGCACCGGAAGGACTACACCTCGGAATCCGTCGCGCCCTGGGACCAGCCCTACCGCAACGAGGTGCCACGGGACGAGGTGGCGCGGGATCAGCCGGTGCAGAAACGCTGCTACGCGTTCAACGACGCCACCCGAAAGTTTTTTGGCAACGACCGGGAGCTGCCGTACCAGACCGATAGAGACAACGGCTTCGTCTGGATCCGCGGCAACCAGCTGGGCGGCCGGTCGCTGGTGTGGGCCCGGCAGTGCTATCGCTGGTCTCCGTATGACTTTGCCGCCAACAAGAGGGATGGCCACGGGCAGGACTGGCCCCTGCGCTACCGCGACCTCGAATCGTGGTACTCCTACGTGGAGCGCTTCGCCGGCATCAGTGGAACGATGGACGGGCTTCCACAGCTGCCCGACAGCGTGTGCCAGCCTCCGTTTTCCATGACCCGGCCGGAGCTGGATTTCAAAGCGGCGGTGGAAGCAGGCTTTCCGGGGCGCCGCGTGCTTATGGGTCGCGTCGCCAACCTCACGCAGCCCACGGAGGAACAAAAGGCCCTGGGTAGGGCCCGCTGCCAGGCGCGGGATGCGTGTTTTCGCGGCTGCTCCCTCGGCGCCTATTTCTCAACCCAAAGCGCCACCCTGCCCGCCGCCCTGAAGACCAATCGGCTGCACCTTGCACCCCGCAGCATCGTTCACAGCCTGATCTACGACGAGGCCCGGGGCCGGGTGCGCGGGGTCAGGATTATTGACAGCGAAACCCTCGCGACCCGCGAGTATTTTGCCCGCGTCATATTTCTCTGCGCCTCGACCCTGGCCTCGACCCAGATTCTGCTGAACTCCGGCAACCGGCGTTTCCCGAACGGCCTGGCCAATCGGTCCGGCGTACTCGGACGCTACCTGATGGACCATAACTACAACGCGGCGGTAAGCTCACGGATTCCGGGCTATGAAGAGGAGTACTACTACGGCCGCCGTCCCACCCACCTATATCTGCCCAACGTCCACTATGAACCGAAGCGTTATGCCAAGGGCTTTCGCCGCGGTTACGCGGTCGCCGGTTTCTCCTACCGGGACAGCTGGCAGACTTCGGGTACCGCCGACGGGTTTGGCGCCGACTTCAAGGCCCGGCTGGGACAGGCCGGCAGCTGGCGCTTTGTGTTGTTCTCCATGGGCGAGATGTTGCCCAATGCCGAGAATCAGGTCGCGCTACATCCCACGCTAAAGGACCGCTGGGGCATGCCTCAGCTTGAGATTGAGTGCCGCTGGTCCGCCAACGAACGGGTGATGGCAGAGGCCTCCGCGGAAGCCTGTTCAGAAATGCTCAAAGCCGCCGGTCATGAGGACCTGCACGTGAGCCTGCACCACAACCCGCCGGGGCTCGGCATCCACGAGATGGGCACCGCCCGCATGGGGGCCGATCCGAAACAGTCCGTGTTCAACGGGTGGAACCAGGCTCACGACATTCCCAATCTGTTTTGCACCGACGGTGCCGTCATGTGCTCCACAGCAACCCAGAATCCCTCTCTGACCTATATGGCGCTGACCGCCCGGGCAGTCGACTACGCGGTGAACGAGCTAAAGAACCAGCGGTTGTAGAGCAAGCAGCACGCCGCTAGACGGCGGCGGTAGCGGGATCGTAGCGCGTGATACCGAGGCTGTCTTCCGTGCGCGGCGGATGATTCTTGAGCTTGTCGCTGTTGGGGTCGACCAGGCGCTCGCCGCCCAGCAGGGACTCCCGGTGAATCTCCGTGACCCGATCCCGGCGCGCCGCCTGATAACGCTGCAGCGCTTCGGCCGGCGCGGCCGCCTCCACGAAGGCCCGCGCCAGCACCACGCCGTCTTCGATGGCACTGGCGGCACCCTGGCCAAACCAGGGCAGCATCGGGTGCGCGGCGTCACCCAGAACCGCAATCCGCTCCGTCGCCCAGTGGGGAATCGGGTCCCGGGCAAACAAACCCCAGGTGTGGCAGCGCCCGCCGGGCAGCGCATCGATCAGGGCGAGCACGTCCGATTGAAACTCCGCAAACAGCGTGCGCAGGTCGTCGGTGCTGGCGGTCTGCGACCAGCTTTCGGTCTCCCACTGGTCCGTTTTGGCAAAAGCCACGATGTTTTCCAGCGCGCCGTGGCGGACCGGGTAGCGCACAAACACCCGCGCCGGCCCCACCCAGACGCAGGAGCCCGGCGCCAGCTTGAGGTGCTCGATGTCACCCCGGGGGATCAAACCGCGCCAGGCGACAAATCCCGAGAAGTCCGGCGCATCTTCGCCGAAGACCCGCTGCCGGATCGCCGACTTAAGGCCGTCGGCAGCGATCAGCACGTCTGCTTTCGTGCTGGTACCGTCAGCAAACTCAATCTCGACGCCGTCTGACTGTTCCACGGCATTGACCGCCGCTTTGCCCAGGGTCACCGCGCCCGGGGCGTTCTCGGCCAGCGCGGCCACCAGGGTCGAGTGCAGGTCCGCCCGGTGCATCTGCAGATACGGCGCGCCGTACTGCTCTCGCGTGGCGCTGCGATCGATGTGCACCAGCACTTCGCCGTCGAAATGACGGCGGGTGATCTGCTGCGGGGGTTCATTCGCGGCCGCCTCAATCGCCGGCTCCAGCCCCAGGTAGCGCAGTCCCTTCATGGCATTCGGCGAGAGGGAAATGCCCGCGCCGACGTCCCCGAGCGCCAGCGCCTGCTCAAACACCTGCACCTGGTGACCGGCCCGGGCCAGCCCCAGCGCTGCGCTGAGGCCGCCGATGCCGGCGCCGACGATAGCGATGTGCGACTCATTCAAGGCCGAGGGCTCCGGGATTGATCAGACCTCTCGGGTCAAGCTGATTTTTGAGCTGACGCAGCAGGTTGAGGGCCCCGGCGTCCCGCTCCTGGGTGTAGGGGTAGCAGCGGCCGATCTGCAGGTGCACACCGCCGTGCCGGTACATCACGTCCACCAGGCTGTGCTTCAGTTCATCCACACGCTGCTGCACGTCAGGCTGAGGCGGCTGCTCCTGCATGTGTTCCAGGAAAGCCGCGGGCATGGTTTCACGATGCAGTTCCAGCCACTCATCCGGCCAGTAGATCACCAGCTCATAGAGAAAGCCGGAGCGGCCCGTGGTGGCATAAACGAGATAAACCTCAATGCCGAGGGACTCAAACTCCTGCCGATGGGCTTCGAGCAGGTCGTTCATTTCCGTATGCAGGCCCTCCGCCGCCGAGTAGGGGACGATGGTATTCAGCGGCAGCAGCCGCAGCCCGCCTGGCCCCAGCACCGCCGGTGGTGGAAAAGGCGTGGCCCGCGTGACGGTGGCCATGGTGTTGGCAATCTCATACCCCGTAGAGCCGGCCGCCGCCCGGATACGCTTGAGGTTCTGGCGCAGCTCAGCGGCCGAGAAACCCTCGGTGAGGAAGCTCACGCTGTACTGAGAGCGGTCCAGAAACCGGCGACCGTTCGCGGCAATGGAGAGCATGCGCCCGATGCCGGTGATGGGGTTGCCCGCCGCCCGGCCTACCGACAGCAGCGTCTTCAGGTCACCCTTGAAGGTCGACGCGTCCGCCACCTTGCGCGCCAGCGCCGACTCGGCGCCAAACACTTCCGTGGCCGCGCCGGAGCGGGCGACCCGCCGTACACCGGCGACCAGGTCCCGGTAGGTGTCGAAGCCGAAGGTCAGCCCCGAGCTGTGGCCAGGACGCGGCTCAAGCTGCAGCGTCACCGCCGTCTTCACCCCGAGCGCGCCCGCATCACCGGTGAACAGCCCGGTGAGATCCGGGCCGTAATGGCGGAAAAACGGCGTGTGGTGCGGCTGCGCATCACTGCCGGTTTTGATAACCGTGCCGTCCGCCGCGACAATCTCAAAACCGAGTGCGGCGGCCGCTGATACGCCGTTGCGCCCGGAGCCGAAGGTGGCGGCGCCCTGCGACATGGCGCCCCCGACCGTCGACAGACTGCCGGACATGGGGCCCCAGAAGATCGGTCGCACCCCGTGCGGCACCAGCGCCTCGTCGAGCTGCTCCCAGGTGCAGCCCGCTTCCACCGTCACGTAGAGATCGTCCGCTTCGATCCGGCGGATTGCGTTCAGGCCGCTCAAATCCAGAATGATGGAGGCTTCCCGATCGGGCAGAAACGCGTCGGTATAGGACATGCCGCCGCCGCGCACAAAAACCGCGCAGCCGGCCTCCGTGGCCGCCGCCAGCACCTTGGACACTTCCTCGGTGCTGCGCGGGCTCACCACCGCGAGCGGCAGCTCGCCGCGGCGATAGACGTCCTGAGCGAAAAGCTGCCGCACGGACGTCTCATCCCGGATCCGGTCCGCCGGGAGCAGCTTGCTCAGCGCGGTCGGGAGCGCCAACCCGTCTGCCGCAGGTATTCGGCCGGGCGCGCCCACGGTCAGGCGGACTTCACCGCGGTGGTGCCGGACAGAAACGTCGGCGTGGGAAACTGGTTGATGTCGCTGAAGCCAGCGGTACCGAGCATGCCCGGCAGGTTGCTGGCGACAAACGCCGGCGCGTAGGGTTCGCAGTTGAAGCGCGCGTCAAACTCCTGCCACAGGCGATTGGGGGCCGGCAGCTGCGTGTTGTTCGGCGCGTCCACCACGGTGAAGGTGCCACCAGGCCGCAGCACGCGATGGATCTCGTTGATGATAGGCTGAAACAGCCGCTCCGGGACCTCGTGGAACAGAATGTAGGCAAGCACGCAGTCAAATTCGCCGTCGGCAAACGGCAGCGCCTCCGCCAGCCCCAGCTTAAAGTGCACGTCCACATCCAGCTCCACCGCCCGCTTGTGACCGTAGCGCAGCAGCGGCAGCCCGACGTCGAGGCCCCAGATCTCTGCGTCCGGATGAGCCTGTTTCAGCAAGGTGGTGCACTGGCCGATGGAACAGCCCACGTCCAGCACCTTGGCGATTTTGCCGTCAGCGGGAGCCGCCAGCGTGTCCACCACCTGCTGGTGCAGTTCGTCCTGGTCATTGTCCCCCTGGTAAAACACCCGGGTACCGTGATGAAACACGTAGCCTGCCAGCGAATCGCCGACGTAGCCGCCGGGCTGCAGGTGGATCGGATAGGTGGCGTATTCCGGCACCTCAAAATCAGCGTCGTAGTGCAGCCGGTCCGGCCGCTGCGTCTCCGCATGCTCAAGCTCCGCCTCAAACTGAGCTCGATGAGCGCCATGGGTAGCCTGAATCTTTTCCCAGGTGAGCGCCTGCTGCGAACGCATCACTCGTTTCCACGTGCCGCTGAGCGGAAGCTCCGCCGCCGCGTCCAGTACCTCGTCCATCGGCGCTTCCTGCCCGGCATTGTCGTAGCCGCGGCGGGCGGTTGCCTGCACCAGCTGACCCGCCAGCCGCGGAAACATTCGCCGGATGGCCAGATTGCGCACCTCCTGCAGGTATTCCAGGTAGCTTTCATCCTCCAGCGTCGCGGTGCGGGGCGTGACCCCCGTAAGGCCACGATGGGGCAAGGTTGTGGGTGCGGACATGGCATCCTCCTAACGTAAGCCGTCTAGCCTACGGCGGTGCTGGGAAACGGTCCAATAGCCTGTCTGTATAGCGGTATCAGCGGCAGGTTTCACCCCGAGCTGGGGCGCGTTGCGCAGCACTCCCAGCGTACCTGGACCGGCCATCAGCATGTCCCGGCAATTCATGCTATCTATAGAGAAACAAAAAGGGACCCCAATGAAAATAGCCGCCCTGCGCGTTTACCAGGTGGACCTGCCGCTGGTTGAAGGCCGCTATTCCTGGTCCGAGGGCAAGTACGTCGAGGTGTTCGACAGCACCATCGTCGAACTTGTCACCGACGACGGCTTAACCGGGCACGGCGAAGTCTGTCCGCTGGGGCCGTTTTATCTGCCGGCGTTCGGAGAGGGGGCGAGAGCCGGCATCAAAGAGCTCTCAAAATCCATTGTCGGCGAAGACCCGACCGCCCTGGGCCCGATGAACCAGCTCATGGACCGCGCGCTGCTGGGCCACCCCTACGTGAAGTCTGCGATCGATATGGCCTGCTGGGACCTGCTCGGTAAAGTCTGCAACAAACCCGTGTGCGACCTGCTGGGCGGCCGGTTCGGCGAGCGCATCGACCTGTACCGCGCCATCAGCCAGCGCCCCGCTGATGAAATGGCGGAGAACGTTGCCGGCCACCGCGCCGACGGCTACACCAAGTTTCAGCTGAAGGTGGGCGGCAATCCGGCCGACGACATCGCCCGCATCCATGCCGCTGCCGATATCCTCACCGAAGGCGAAGTGCTTGTCGCCGACGCCAACACCGGTTGGCGCGTCGACGACGCCATCCGCGTTGCCAATGCCGTCAAAGACCGCGACGTGTACATCGAGCAGCCCTGCCGCTCCTACGAACACTGCGTAACCGTGAGAAAAAAAACCTCCCTGCCGTTCATCCTTGATGAGAACATCACGGACATTCATGCACTGATGCGAGGCCATCACGATGGCGCCATGGACGTCATCAATCTGAAGATTTCCAAGGTGGGTGGCCTGACCAAGGCACGGCAGATACGTGACCTCTGCATCACGCTGAACCTGCCCATGACGATCGAAGACAGCTGGGGCGGCGACGTCATCACGGCAGCCATTGCCCACCTTGCTCATTCAACGCCCGAGCACCTGCGGTTCTCGGCCACCGACTTCAACAGCTACGTCACCGTGCAAAACGCCAGCGGCGCACCTCAGCGCGTCAACGGAAAGATGCAGGCTTCCGCCGAGCCCGGTCTTGGCATCGAACCGAACGCAGATGTGCTCGGCAATCCCGTCGCGGAGTACAGCTAGCAGCCAGGGATTAGCGGCCGCCACGGCCGGATACCGTTCGTGAAATAATCGCACCGCTGGTTAAACGACCCCGCTTACCGGCCGGGAGGGTCCGGTACCTTCAGGTTTTTGAGTATTTGGCACCCACGAGGTTTTGCGATGCTCCGAGCCAGACGGCCTTCACTCTTCCCATTGCCAAACATCCTGCTGCTGCTTGCGTCAGCCACAGCTGTCGCCGACACCGGCTCGATATCTGTTGAGGTGATCGACGCTGTCACGCGTCGGCCCGTCGATTCCGTCACCGTATCCGCCGAATCGCGAGATGGGTCCGTTCATTCGGAGACAACAGAAAACGGCACCGCGATCATCGACGAATTGCCGATCGGATTCTTCGCGCTGCGTGCCGAAGCTTCGGGCTACCTGACAGCCGTTGAACGGACGGTACGGGTGTTGGAACGACGCACCGGCCGAATCCGCTTCGAGCTTCAGCCGGTTACCGAAACCGTGGAGGAAATTGTCGTTATCGACCGTGCCCGCAAAGCCGACCCGTTCGGCGCGGCGAGCAGCTTTCGCAACCGCGAGGAGCTGCGCAGCGCAGCCGGCAGCGGCAGCGACGTCATGCGTGCCCTTAGCGGTCTACCGGGCCTGGCGTCGAGGGGCGCGTTTGCGAGCTTTTCCGTGCGCGGCCACGGCCCCAAAAACAACCTGATCTTTGTCGACGGCTTTCCCTTCCAGCAGGTTGTCCATTTCGAGCAGACCCTCGGCGAGGAGGAGGACATCGTTAATGGCGGCCGCTACTCGATTTTCGCCCCGAATGCCGTGGCCGGCGCGGAATTTTCGCCGGGCGGCTGGAGCGCCGAGTTCGGCGGTCGGAAGGCATCGCTGCTGCAGCTGGATCTCATCGACGGCGCACCCAGCCCGGTCGCCAGCGTGCGCGTTGACCTCGCCGGGCTCGAGTTCCTATATGAGGGTCCGAGTGGTTTTCATGACAACACCACCATGTTCGTGCAGGCCCGCCAATTCGACTTTGGGCGGCTGTTCGAGACCATTGGCGAGAACGATTTCGGCTCGCCGGTCATGACCGATGGGATCGTAAAGACGAGCACCCAGTTCGATGCGAACAACGAATTTGAGTTTCTTGCCATCTACGCGCCCGAGGAATACACGCGAGATATCGAGAACGTACTTGCCGGCGAGGAAGAAGAAGAAGGCATTGAGGACGTGGCCCTCCTGAACGTCGATCAGGACCTCACCCTGTTTGGCGGCACGTGGCATCGATTGTTTGGCAACGACGGTCGGTGGACAAACCGTCTGTATGTTCGCGAGAGTGACAAGGTTTCGTCGGAGGGCGAGTCTTTTCCGGACCTGGTGCCGCCGGGCACAGCGGCCGATCAGGTCCCGGTTCGTGAAAATCTCCTGACGATACAAGAGATCGAATCGGAAATCGGCTGGCGCAGCGACGTGTCGATGGGCAACCGGTTCGGCCTGTTTACCGCCGGCCTGCTGCTGACAAGCACCGATATCGACTACTCAACCGTGCTGCGCGAAGACTGGATTCGGTATGTGTTCGAATCCGACGATCCGCGCCCGCCCGGGGCAAACTTCATCGTGTTGCAGCCGGATGACATCAACTCGGCCTACAGTGCCAGTGAAACCAACTACGCGCTGTACACAGAACAGGTATTCGACTTCGGCGCCGCCAGCCTGCGCACCGGGCTTCGCTACGATCGAAACGGGTTCAGCGACGAAAATCTGGTCTCACCGCGTGTCGCCCTTAACTACTCGGTATCTCCACGCCTGAGCCTGTCGGCATCCACCGGCATTTTCTACGAGGCCCCGAGCAACCTGGTCCGGGCAGCGGACCCGGAGAATTTCAACCTTGAGAGTGAGGAGCTCGTTCACTTTGGACTTGGGCTTAACTTTCAGTGGAATGACAACCTGAGCCTGCTGGTGGAAGGCTACTATCAGCAGCTCGACAACCTGCTGGTACCCGACAGCCGCACCAACGCCCGGATCTCAAATGCCGGAGAAGGCACCAATACCGGCGTTGATGTTGTGCTGACGCGTCGCTTCGATCGAGGCTGGTCGGCCGACTTTGCCTATTCGTGGAACAATTTCAGCGTTGATGACAACGACGGTCTCGGCGAATACGACGCCGACTTCAGCCGCGAACATTTCGTATCCATTGGCGGTCGCTGGGAGATCACCAACCGCTGGCAACTGGCGGGGCGCTGGCGCTACGGCACCGGTCAACCGACCGATCGTTACATTACTTACGAAGACGTACTGGCCCCCAACCTGCCCGTTCGCTTCTCCCGGGAGATCACCGAAACCAATGTCGACCGCGGAGACGCATTCCACTCCCTGGACGTGCGCGTCGATTACCGACGCCCCATGGGCCCGGTTGATTTTGTGCTGTTCCTCGATGTTTTGAATATCTACGGCGGGCCCTCGGGAGAGCCGCCGGAGCTCAATATTCTGCGGGGCAACGAGATCAGCGACGATGAAGACGCGCTGCCGCTTCTCGGCCTGATTTTCGAGTACGCTTGGTAACTGAAACCGGCCTAGGCAGGGAACCCCAGTGAATCAACCGGTGGACGTTAGCAACGGTACGGTGTTTGGTCTCTGGCCCTTGGGCCGGTCGATTGTCATCGTGGGAGCAACGCTGGTCGCCATCTTCGTGCTTATGGAGCCGGAGGCAAGCCAGGGCCTTGGGTTTTTTGACCGGATCCTGTTCTGGACCACCAATGTGGGCCTCGCGCTTGCCGCGCTGTATGCCGCGAGCTGGTTCCTGCTCCCCAGGATCATTCATTATTTGCCGCCCTGGCTCGCCCTGGCGATCGCAGGGGTTGCCGGTGCAGCGCTAATGGCTCCCTTCGGTTACCTGATCGAGCGCATTCAGCCGGAGTGGTGGGTGTCTAACGACGAGGACTGGCTGGACGTCTTCGAAAGTCAGGGTATCTGGCAGGGTCTCCTCGCCGAGTTTCTGGAGGACGGACCTCAGGTGCTGCTGGTATGGATGGCGATCAACCTGCCGTTTTTTTCAGCCAAACCGATCCATAACGGACCGCCGGGGCCCGACGGCGACGGCAGTGGTCGCGAGGAGGTGGATGTAGAAAGAGACGAGTCAGGACGCTACGCGGAGGAAGTCCGCAACAAATTCCTGAGCGACATCCCCGAGTCTCTCGGCACCAACGTTCTGGCCATTTCATCGGATCTGCACTATCTGCATATCCACACGGACCTGGGCAAATGTATGGTCCTGGGGTCACTGCAGCGGGCTGCCGATGCGCTGGGCGACGACGGCATGCGCGTACATCGGGCCCACTGGGTTTCGCGCCACGCCATCATGAAGATCGTCAAGGACGGGCAACAGTGGTATTGCCTGCTGACCAACGATCTCAAGATCCCGATCAGTCGACGCAAGAAGTCGACCGTGGCGGGTTGGTTTGGGCACTCGACAAAAATTGTGCCCATCGCGAGCGCCAAGCGGAGCGCGGTCGGCTCCAGTGAGCGCAACTAGGACTCGCCCGGGCACCGATATTCGAACCAAGTTCTCCAACGGAAAACCTCCCAAGGCATGTTCCGGCGTTGCAGATTTTTGCCTTGGGGCGCGTACGCATCCGTCTTAGGGCTCTCCGCAAAAAACACCCCATCAGCAGGATCTGCAACCTCGTTTTCGACGACTCAATAAGTGCGCAGAAATTGTCACCCCCATGTTATCCCCAGAATCTGGGCCGGGCACAAACCCCTGTTTTGTATAAGTTAATTTGACCACCAGCAACAAATCCGCAAACCGCCAGGTGGCGATTATGCTCATTTCTGTCGCGCCAAATCGCATCGCAAGGCGGACTGCCATTGCGACACTTTTTGCTCCTAATCCATGATTTTTTGGTCGTCTGCGATACGCATTCACCGCTCACTGAGCCTTTGACCAGCCGTGGTGCGGCGGACGCTGACTTTGAGCAACTGCTGAGCGATGGAGGCACCCATGAAGCGAGTTTTGACAAGAGCGCCACTGGCGTTCGCCGTCGGTCTGAGTTTGAGTTTACCCGCCCTGGGCCAGGACAATCAGGACAGTACCACCAACAATGACACCGCCGAGCTGGGAGCGGTCACGGTAACAGGCTCGCGTATTGCGCGCACCGATATCGAAGCGGCGCAGCCCGTAATCTCCATCACCGCTGAAGATATCGAACGGGAAGGGTTTACCACGGTGTTTGAGGCGCTTTCGTCCCAAACGGTGTTTACCGGCACCATCCAGGACGACCAGTTTGCCGGCGGATTTACCCAGGCCGCCAACACCCTGGACCTGCGATCACTGGGCCCAGGCAGGACTTTGATTCTGCTGAACGGCCGTCGGGCTACCGACTACCCCCTTGCGTTTAACGGCCAGAGCAACGTGGTCAATCTGGCCACCATTCCGGTGGCGATGGTGCAGCGAATTGAGATTCTTTCCAGCGGTGCATCGGCTATCTACGGATCGGACGCGGTTGCCGGCGTGGTCAACGTGATCCTCAAAGATCGCGTGGAAGAGATCTCAACCAACCTGCGTATCGGTGATACGGATGACGGTGGCGGCGAGTCCATTCGGTTTGGTGCTGTGGGGGGGTTCAATCCGGGCGACCTGTCGGTGACGTGGGGCTTCGAGTATTTTGATCGCGATCCGATCTGGGGCTTTGAACGCGACTTTCAGGACTCGCGCAACGATGATCCCACCACGTCCGGATTGCCCCTGATTCAAGATGGGGTGAACGGCGTCACCAACGCCCGCATGTTTCTGTCGCTGGACCCGTTTGATCAAAACGGCGACGGCTTAACCTACATTGACCCGGGCGCGGCTGCCTGCAGCCCGCTGTCCAACCTTGAACGTGGATCGATTGAATATTCATTCCGAGGCGGAAGAGGGTTCTACTGCGGGTCCGCCGCTGACGTGGCGTCCCAAACCATTCGAAATGACCGGGAGAGCTATTCCCTCTACACCAATCTGAATTACGAGCTGGACAATGGCATCGGCCTGTTTGGCACTCTGATTGCCACCACGTCGGAAACCAAATTCAACGTTGGGAGTCTGTTTTGGCAGTACGATCCCAACGGCCCGTTGGGAGGCGGATTTTTCGTCAACTCGGCCGAACCGGACGTGTTTGGGATCGGCGGCCGGGTCGACCTGTGGCAGCGGATCTTCTCCCAGGAAGAGGCGGGTAGCAGCAACATCGACAACCTCGGTGGCGGCACCAACCACTTCGACGAAGACCTATTCGACATCACCTTGGGGGCTCGCGGAACGCTGGGTGGACGTTACGACTGGGAGGTGAGCTACAGCCGCAGCGAATACGACCTGGACCGGCAACGGCGATTGCTGTTGGCCGACGTGGGTGACGCGTTTTTCCTAGGGCAAGCCGAAGGCACCATCGATCTGTTCGGCGACGGGAATCCGTTTGAGATCTTCGACGCACCGCTGGATCGCTTGTACCGGCCGCTGACGGTGGCGGAGTTCAATTCCATTTCCGGCATCGACACCACCACCGCCGATACGGCCAACGAAACCCTTCAAGCTGTTTTCTCCGGAGACCTGGGGGAAACCTGGGCGGGGCCGATTTCCTTTGCCGCCGTGGCCGAATGGGGTTCCCAGGACTACGACATCAACATCGACCCGGGCCTGGTGAACGGTCGCTTCCTCTTTTTCACCGGCACCGGCGGTGAGGGTGATCGTGACCGACTTGCGTTGGGTGGCGAATTTCGGATCCCGCTGCACGACACGCTGGAGGCCAGCGTCGCAGCTCGCTACGACAAATATGACGACATCACTGACGTCGACGACGCGTTCACCTACAACGTGGGGCTGGAGTATCGCCCGGTAGATAACCTGCTCGTTCGAGGTAGCTTCGCCACAAGCTTCCGGGCTCCGGACATGCACTTTGTGTTCGCGGATGCCTCAGGGTTTTTCTCGTCCCCCCAGGACGACTACCTCACTCGCAGGTGTCAGGGGGAAATACCCACGGCGGCCCCCCTCGCCGGTGAGGATCCCAGCGATCCCGACGGCCCGGCCATCGATCCCAATAATCCGGCTCCCACCAATTGCCTGGAGGTCTACACGGTCTCCGGGTCGCGCAGCGGCAACCCCAATCTGCGCGAGGAAGAAGGCGAGTCGTTTACCCTCGGCGTGGTTTGGGAACCCTGGGACGGGTTCAGCATGACGCTGGATTACTACAACATCGAACTCGATGACGTGGTCAGCGACCGCAGCACCACCAATCTCCTGGAACTGGAGGCCGACTGCCGTTTTGGCACCGGCGAAGATCCCAACTCCCAGCGCTGCCAGGATGTGTTCAGCCGCATTACCCGTTTTGCTGCGGACAGCCCGGACCAAACCAATCGGGCCCGTGTTGATACGGTGGCTACCGGCCCAATCAACCAGTCGTTCTTGGAAACCAACGGCATCGATGCCTCTTTGGACTACACCCTTGACACGGATGCTGCGGGGATCTTTCGCTTTTCATTGGGCTATACCCACGTGCTCGGATCCGACTTCCGGGAGTTCGCTGGTGATGCGCTGCAGAACCTGCGGGACGACCCGGACGTCTCTGATTTCCGCAGCCGTGCCCGCGGCAGTGTGGGTTGGGACTTTCGTGATTTCAGAACCACAGTTTTTTTCCAGCGTACCGGATCCATTCCAACGTTGGACGAAACGACGCGCTGCTGCGAATACGTGACTTACAACCTTACTTCGTCTTACGACATCACGGACCAGCTGCGGGTCGGGCTGTCGGTGCAAAATCTGCTGGATGAGAAACCGCCGCTGGACCGAACGTCCAACGCCTATCCGTATTATTCGATCTTCAACTTCAACCCGTACGGTCGCGAGGCGTTTGTCACGCTGGACTACCGGTTCAACTGATGAGTGTTTGATTCCCCGCGGGTGGCCCCACACCCGCAATCCCTAGCCACCGCTTATGGGGTCAGGCTGCAAAGCCTGACCCCTTACCGTTGGTCCGGAATGGCGCTAGGTGCCCTAATGCTGGCCGGTCGTTTCTGATCGATCCCGCGCGCGAGCAGGCCGCGGTCTTGGTCCGGACATCCCATGCCAGATAGCCTCGATCGGGCCACCACCAAACCGCCGGAGCCACCACGGGCACAGTATCAACTGGATTGCCGAGACCAGAACAACCAGCAGCAGCATGCTGTCATGATCGAGGGCGTCAAAAGCAAGCAGTTTGAAGGTGTGGAACACCACAAAAAAGAACACGGAGTGGAAGAGGTAGGTGGTCAGGGGCATGCGGCCAAGAGCTTCCACAAGCCGCTTGACTCGCTGCGATAGATGTCCGTAGCCCAGATGAACCATGGCGATGATGCTGAGCGAGACCACCGCGCAGCCTGTTCGAAAGGTGATATTGCGCAGCGGCAGCTCCGTCGTGAAGCCGAGGTACGGCCCAACCGTCTCGTTGGCGCCGATCCGGGCCAAGATGCCATAAACGACCAGGGGCATGCCCAGCAGGAGCGTGCTGCGCAGCAGGCGTCGATAGAACTCCCGAGATCGCATGCCCTGAAGTACGCCAAGCTGGTAAAGACCCATACCGATCATCATGAATCCGAGCGCGTCCCATATTCTGAAATAGGGCAGCGCCGCCCATTGAAGGAACTGGTTTCGCCAAACGTTGTATTCGAACAGCCCAAGGTAAGAGCCAGCATAGGCTTCCACGATAGTCGATGGCGCTGGACCAACATCGAGCCACCACGAGACAAGCAGCTTATCCAGTGTGGAAAAGTAAATCTGTGGCCACTCGCCAATGGCCAGGCCAATCACCTTCAGGCTGATGCCGATGGCAATAAGTTCCGAAGGCCTGCGTCGGAACACCAGGAGCAGCAGGGGCCCGCACACGGCGTAGGTGATCAGGATGTCGCCGGGCCAGAGCAGATACGCGTGGGCAATGCCCAAGAGCAGCAATGCGGCCATCCTGCGCAAGTGGTACTTCCGAAACGCCGGGCTCGGTCGTTCCCCCGGCCACTGCAGATAGAGACTCGCACCAAACAGCATGCAGAAGGTGGGAAGAAAGCGCTGATCAAAGACCAGGTATTGGAGCAACCATGCGGCGACGCTGGTCACATCCGGGTCGTGTACTCGGGACATAGAGTCGCCAACCAGCCAGGGTATGTTGGATACGAGCATGCCCAGCAGCGCCAGCCCGCGCAGGAAATCGATGGCGGTGAGTCTCTTCATGGTTGCTGCAGTCGGCCCCGATGTTCGAACGCGGGACCTACTACCCCAAAAATGGAATGCAGATGGGTCCCTGGCGAAACGGCTGGTGCCAGAAGGTGTGCGATTTCACAGTGGCTGGGGGACGGCCCACGCCTTATCGATAATCCGCCAACGACCCTGTTCTCTGAACAGCGTGAACAGGGTTGTTGATCGTGACGCAGGCTTGTCCACCCGCACAACGGCAATGGTGTCGTAAAGGATTTGCAGATCCGTGACCTGCCGGTCTTCGTAATAGCCTGCGACGGGCCGACCGTCGATCCGCTCCAGGAACGCTGCTTTGCCCTCGGCAACCAAAACCCCGTCCTCCGGGTTTTTCATATGCCATTGCGGATGGAAGAGCGCATTGAGTGGTGCCGCGCGACCAAACTCGACAGCTTCATAGTAGGTGGCCATAGCCTGCATCACCTCATCCGCCGACGTTGCAGAGGAAAATACTGGGTTTCGTTTGGCATCCGCGCCGCCGACTTCTACTTCGTTCACCAACGTCCACGTTCCGTTTTGGTGAAATAGCGTCAGCACCAGAGTCCTGGGAACGTCGCGTTCATCAACCCGAACCAACGCGAACCCGTCGTAATAGACGTCGATTGAGGTCAGCTCAAACCGTGTCCGCGGCGCGTCGGGCCCAGCTTGGGCCTGACTGGCGTCGGTCACCTGGAGTTGACCCCCGGCGACGCGTTTGCGATGGAAGATGGCGTGGGTGTGGTCATTCGTGGGCGCTCTCAGATAAGACCACACTGTTGCACACACGTCCCGGTAGCTGGTGCTCTTGCCCACCCGATTCTGCCCGTGGACATCGGTAAGCAAGGTGGTCAGAACCAAGGCCGACAGCCAAATCAATGGTCGTGCCATGGGTGTGGTTTCCCCGAACAGAGTTTGATTGACCAGCTTACCGAAAGCCGAAGGCCCAGCTTCGCGAATTGTTGCTACTTTGCTGGCGCTCTTACGCGATATCTTGCCGGAAAAAACCAGGGAGGCCCTTTGCCGGGCTTAGGACTCGTCCATAACGAGCACCGGTTTGACCGCGGTGCCCGCTTCAAGATCCCGCAGCGCCTCGTTGATCTGCGCCGCCGGGTAGGTGCGGATCATCTTTTCCACCGGCAGCCGACCCTGCTCGATCCACTCATAAAGCTGCGGGATAAACGTGTGGGGACGGCTGGAGCCTTCGAGTACGCCGCTGAGGGTACGCCCCAGCGCCAGGTCGCTGGCGAAAAAGTGAAAACCCTCCATCCAGTTGGGGATAGCCGCCAGCGCTCCGTGGCCGCCCTGGCGCAAGGATTTGAGATTGAGGTGAAACGTCTGCTCGGTGCCCGCCGTGTCGAAACTGAAATCGGCGCCGCCGCCGGTCAGATCTACAATCGCCTCCAGCACCGTCTCGGAGCTTTCAAGGGTATGTGTTGCACCCATCTCTCGCGCCAGGGCCAGGCGTTCCGGGCGGATGTCGATGGCGATAATCGGGTCCAGGTCGAGCAGCGCGGCACCCATGACGGCACTTAAGCCCACCGCGCCGACCCCGATCACCACGATGGAAGCGCCAGCGGTTGCCTTCAGCGTATTCATCACCGCCCCGACGCCGGTCTGCACGCCGCAGCCCAGCGGCGCCAGCAGCACGTGATCCGCCTCCCGAGGCATGCGGATGGCGTTGCGCTCGTTCGCCAGCGCATGGGTAGCAAAACTGGACTGGGAAAAAAACGACCCGTGGACCGGGCGGTTGCCTTGATCCCGAAGCGTTGTCTCCCCCGCACCGTTCAGTCCGGAGAAATTCAGCGCCATCATATTGAAACAATGCGAAGGAAGATCGGCGTGGCAGTTGCGACAGTCTCCGCAGGAGCCGAAGGTGAGCACAACGCGGTCGCCAGCGGTAAGGTTGGTCACGGCGCTCCCCACCTGCTCGACGATACCCGACCCTTCATGGCCCAGCACCGCGGGCAGCGGATGATGCGCCTGGATGCCGATGTCGGTGTGACAAATGCCCACGCTGGTAACCCGCACGCTGACTTCATCGGGCCCGGGATCGTCCAGTTCCAGGGTCTGCCAGCTCAGCGGCTGACCTGGCGCTTCCAGCACAGCGCCCTGAATCTTCACGCGGTCCGCCCTCCGTCGACGGGAATCGTGGCGCCGGTCAGGTAGGAGGAGGCATCGGAGAGCAGAAACGTGACGAGCTGCCCGATCTCCGCCATGTCGCCAAACCGACCCAGCGGTGTTTCGTCCCGCAGCTGCTCAAACAGCTCCGGCGAGCGCTGCTCAAACTCGGAAAACTTTTCCGTCTCGATGACGCCAGGGGCGACAACGTTGACCCGGATGTTGGCCGACGCCAGTTCGACGGCAGCGGTGCGCGTGAGGCCTATGACGCCCCACTTCGCAGCGCAGTAGTCCGCCATGGAGGCGATGCCCTTAAGCCCCGCGGTAGAGCTGTTGTTGACTACCGAGGCGCCCTTGGCTGCCCGCAGCAGCGGGACCGCCGCGCGGGTCAGGTAAAAAACCGAGGTGAGGTTGACGGCCAGCGTCTGGGACCAGCGCTCCGTGGGCGTTTCCTCGATCGACGATGCTCCGAGCGTATCGCCCAGATTGTTGAACAGCCCGTGCAGGCGGCCGTGCCGCTCGCCAACCTCGGCTAGCAGCGCGTTGACCGACGCTTCGTCGGTGCCGTCAAACTTAAGCGCCTCGGCGGCGCCGCCGGCTTCGCAAATTTCCGCCGCCAGTTCGTCACACGCTGTCTGGCGGCGAGCCGCGCAGATGACATGACCGCCGGCGGCGGCCAGATGCCGGGCGGTTTCGCGCCCCATGCCGGAGCTGGCACCGGCGACCAGGCAGATTTTACCTTCTAGTGAGTTCATAGCTTGATCATGCAGCACGTCGCGCCGCGGCACCAATGCCCGCGGGCTTGGGCCTCATGCAGCGGGCTGATGAACCGCTCAATCCCGGGAAAAATCTGCCAGGGCGTCGGCCAGCGTTTCCGGCTCATGATCCGCCAACAAGTGCACCTGAGCTGCCGCTAGTGCGTCCTGGCACTGCTGGACCGCTCCCCCCAGCGGGTCGCCAGGATGGCTGAGCAGCAGCGTGGGCACCGTCACCTCCGCCAGGCGCTCGAGCACCGCATGGCGGAAGACCGCGTGATAAGCCTTGTGGTAGTGCTCGAGGGCTTTCAGCACGTCGAGGGTCAGCCGGTGCAGGTAGTCCGGGTCCAGCCGGCCGCCGGCCCGGATGTTGTCCGCGGTCTTGCGAAAATGGGGGTAGAAGATCATCTGGTCCCGCACGTAGTGCCAGGCCCAGTTGAACTGGCTGCCGATTTCATCCGGCGCTTTGCGCGGCGCGTAGTGCTTGAGGTAGTCGAGCTGATCCTCCGCGGACAGCACCGCGACGCCGTGGAGCGCGAGCCGCCGCACCCGGTCGGGGATGCGCAGGGCAAGTTCGATGCCGATGTGGGAACCGGTGTGGAAGCCAAAGACGTCACACTGCTCAATCTCCAGCTCATCGAGCACCCGGGTCATGGCGGCAGCGTAGTCCGCCATTTCCGGCTGCGCCTCCGGCAGCGGGTCCGAGTCGCCGTTGCCGGGCGTGTCCGGCGCGAAAACCGGCCGCGTCGCCCCGCAGGCCGCTACCACCGGTTCCATCAACGCCGAGCTGGCTGGCGACGGGTGCATCACCAGCAGCGGTTGCCCGGGCTCGGACTTTCCGCAGCTCCGGTAGTGGACCAGGCCCTCGCTCAAGCGCACAAACTGGCGATCAATCAGCATTCTATCTGCCTCACCTTGTTGAGGTGGGTATCATAACCGGCGCCCGCCGGGCCGCAGGCATAGGCCAGGCGCATGGCACCATCGACAGGAATTGTTTGTGGCCGGCGGCCGGGCCGCGTATTTTCCCCGCTCGCGCCACAGGAGTGATTTCTTTGTCTGCTGATCGTCAACCCGGTCCCGATCTGGACCCGCAGGAAACCGAAGAATGGCTGGCCGCGCTGGAAGGTGTGGTCCAGCATGCAGGACCGGAGCGCGCCAGGTATCTCCTGCGCATGCTCGGCGACTACGCCCGCGACCGGGGCCTCAGCGAGGCGGCGGCGCAGCACTCGGCCTATCTCAACTCTATTGACCTGACGGACCAGCCGCCCTACCCCGGCGATCTCGACCTGGAGTCCCGGCTCACCAGCCTGATGCGCTGGAACGCCCTGTGTATGGTCAGCCGGGCCAACGTGGCGCATCCCGAACTGGGCGGCCACATCGCCACCTACGCCTCCGCGGCGGAGATTTTCGAGACCGGTTTCCATCACTTTTTTCGCGGCCCGAATGCAGCCGGCGGCGGCGACCTGGTTTACTTCCAGCCCCACTCCTCGCCCGGGGTTTATGCCCGATCTTACCTTGAGCGGCGTTTTGACGAAGCGGACCTTGGCCGGTTCCGGCGGGAAGCGGCCGGCCCGGGCCTGAGTGCCTACCCCCACCCCTGGCTGATGCCGGACTACTGGCAGTTTCCCACCGGGTCCATGGGCATCGGCCCGCTGTCCGCCATCTACCAGGCACGGTTTCTGCGTTATCTGGATCATCGTGGCCTGGCGGACACGGGGCAGCGGCGCGTCTGGGGCATTTTTGGCGACGGAGAGATGGACGAGCCGGAGTCGCTGGCGGGCCTGTCGCTGGCGGCCCGGGAAGGGCTCGGCAACCTGACGTTTATCGTCAACTGCAACCTGCAGCGGCTGGACGGTCCGGTGCGCGGCAACGGCCAGATTATTCAGGAACTGGAGGCGACCTTCAGCGGCGCGGGCTGGCGGGTGCTCAAGGTGCTGTGGGGCTCCGACTGGGACCCACTGTTTGCTGCCGATCAGGACCGGCTGCTGGCGCGCCACTTTGCCGAGACGGTGGACGGCCAGTACCAGACCCTGGGCGCCAACGACGGCCAGTACAACATGGACCACTTCTTTTCGCTGGATCCAGAGCTACGCCGCCTGGTCGCGCACCTGTCGCCGCAGGACATCAACAACCTGCACCGCGGCGGACACGACCCGCGCAAACTGTTCGCCGCCCTGCGCGAGGCCGAAAACACAGACGACCAGCCCACGGTGATTCTGGCCAAAACCAAAAAGGGCTTTGGCATGGGCCCGGTTGGCGAGTCGCGCATGACGAGCCACCAGCAGAAAAAACTGGCCGGCGAACACCTGCTTGAATTCCGTGACCGCTTCAACCTGCCGCTCAGCGATGCGCAGGCCACCGGCCTGGAGTTCTGGCGCCCGAAACCCGACAGCGCCGAATACCAGTACCTGGTTGAACAGCGGGAAAAGCTCGGCGGTTTTCTCCCCTCCCGGCGTCGCACCTCCGTGGCGGTGGCGGTTCCGCCGGTGATGCAGACGGCCGAGTTTGCCCTCAAAGGTCAGGCGAAACCGGTGTCCACCACCACCGTCTTCGTGCGCCACCTCACCCGGCTGCTGAAGCTGCCGGATCTCGGACCTCGCATCGTACCGATTGTGGCGGACGAGGCGCGCACCTTCGGTATGGCCAATCTGTTTCGCCAGATCGGCATCTATTCCCCGGACGGCCAGCGCTACGAGCCGGAGGACAAGGGGTCCCTGCTCACCTACCGGGAGGAGCAGGACGGACAGCTGCTGGAGGAAGGCATCACGGAGGCCGGCGCTATCTGCTCCTGGATGGCGGCGGCTACCGCTTACAGCACCCACAACCTGCCGCTGCTGCCGGTTTACATCTTCTACAGCGTGTTTGGCTTTCAGCGCGTCGGCGACCTGATCTGGGCCGCGGCGGACCAGCGCGCCCGGGGATTTCTCATCGGCGCCACCGCCGGCCGCACCACCCTGTCAGGCGAGGGCCTGCAGCACGAAGATGGCGCAAGCCATGCCTATGCTGCCACCGTGCCGGCCTGCCGCGCCTACGATCCCGCGTTTGGCTACGAGCTGGCAGTGATCGTGGACCACGGCGCCCGCCGCATGCTCGACCAGGCCCACGACGAGTTTTACTACCTGACAATGGGCAACGAGGCCCTCCCGCAGGCGCCCATGCCGGAGAGCGTAACCGGCGAGGACATCATTGGCGGTTTGTACCGGTTCTCGCCTGCCCCGGAAGATGGCGCCCCGCAGGTGCGACTGGTAGCGGCCGGCACGGTGTTTGGCCAGGCACAGGAGGCCGCGGCGCTGCTGGCGGCGGAGGGCATCCGCTGCGAGCTGTACAGTCTTACGTCTGCCTCCGAGGTGATTCGCGACGCGGCCGCGGTGACCCGGCACCGGCGGGTCGACCCCGACTCCCCGGCCCGCAGCGTGCTGCAGCGCCAGCTGTCGGGCGCCACGCCGGTTGTTGCGGTGACCGACTACGTGAGATCCGTGGTCGAACCGCTGGCCGCTTACCTCGAAGGGCCTCTCACGGCACTGGGAACCGATGGCTATGGCCGCAGCGATACGCGCCGCGACCTGCGCGACTTTTTCGAGGTGAGCGCCCCGCACATTGCCCTGGCTGCCCTGGCCGCGGCCCGGGACGCCGGAACGCTGGATCGCGAAGCTTTCGAGAGAGCGCGTGGCAAACTTGGCATCGCTATCCCGGAGCGCGCGCCCTGGCAGGATCGTTCGCCCCCAGCCGAATCACTCGACTGAAACGCGGCGCGCCGCCGGACTGAGCGGCCGGGGTTGCGTTATGATCCGGCCATGGATCTACGCCAACTGCGTCACTTTGTCGCCGTGTATGAGCGCGGCAACCTGTCCCGCGCCGCGGAAGACATCAACATCAGCCAGCCGGCTCTCACCCGCAGCATCAAAACCCTGGAAGACGAGCTGGGCGTGGAGCTGCTCACCCGCCACGCCCGGGGCACCTCCGGCACCGAGGCGGGGGAACGCTTTTACCACCACGCCAAGTCCATCCTGGCCGAGTGTTCCCGGGCCCGCAGCGACGCCGCCCTGCCGGACGGCGAGCTGGCCGGCGAGGTGGCCATCGGCATCGGCGCGCTGTTTGCGTCCCATATCATCGACGATACGCTCGCGTCGTTTTGCGATCGCTTCCCGAAAGTTTCCGTCACCGTACTGCAGGGATTTTTTGAGGAGCTGGTGACGCTGCTCGAGCTGGGTCAGATCGAGCTGGCGTTTATTAATTTCCCGCTGATCGATCCGCCGGAAAACATCATTTTCGAGCCGCTTTATGAGGTGCGGGCCAGCGTGCTGGTAGCCGCGGACCATCCGCTGGCGGCGGCGAATGATACGCCCTCGCTTCAAGCCCTGAGCGAAGCGCGCTGGGTTATTGTCAATCAGCCTCATTCCATGGAGGTGTTTGACGCCCTGTTTGTGGCCGACGGCATTGCGGCGCCGCATACGGCGGTGAATACCAACTCCCTGACCCTGATCCGTTCCCTGATCACGACGTCCGGATTTGTCGGACTCATTCCCGATCACCTGCTGAAGGCCGAACTGGCGGATCAGAAGGTGAAACGCCTCAACGTGCCGTCTACGCCCATCGTCCGCCCGGCGGGACTGCTGCGCAGGCGCGATGGATTTCACCGGGCCGTGGCCGATGAGCTGGCCGAGGCGATCCGCGCGGAGTGCCTTTCGCTGCGAGGACCCGAAACCTCTTAGGCGCGGCCTGTACAGCGGCGCCGCTGAGCGGCGCTGAACCTACCGTTCCCCCAGCCGCTTCAGCGCTCCCTTAGCGGCGACGTTGTCCGGATCCAGCGCCAGCGCTTCCTGATACCGCTCCCGGGCACTTTCTGGATCACCATTAAGCTCCATCGCGCGCCCAAGACCAGTCCGCGCATTGACACTCGTCGGGTAGAAGTCCCGCGCCAGCACCATCATGAACCGGCCTTTCTTGAGCTCGCTCGCGTCCAGGTAACGATGCCCATACGTGAGCAACTCTCCAACCGCGTCGTGGGTCCCATCAACCGGCGCGTTGAGCCACCCCAGAAAACGCAGCAATCCAGCCTGCAGCTTGTCCTTCTCAAACAGCTCAGCCATCTGCGCGACGGGCGATGCCGGCGGAGAATAGCCGAGAGCTGCCTCGATGGCTACATCGCGCCCGGCGAAGTAGTCGACCGAGGTTACCGGTGCATCGAGATGGGTCTCGATGTACTCGCGAAACTCGCCCGCCAGCCACGACGGCCAGGCCAGGGTGGAACTGCGCAGCGTAAGGCCACTGTTGGGTAACTGGATGCGCCGGGGATCGCCGAAACTCGAAGGCTGCGCGCCGGAAGGCTCGCCGACGAAGATCACCGCAGTGTATTGCTCCAGCGCGCTCATCAACCGGGACGCGGCGGACAAGGTCTCGCGGCCGACCAATACGTACAAGCGCCCCCACTGGTTGAACTCACTGCGCCCCAGCGCATTGACGATCGCCGGATTAAACGACGAGGTGCCGCCGTGGTTGTCCCGCAGGTCGAGCAGCAGGCGCCGCGCGCCGGCCTGGCGCGCCTGCGCCAGCGCATCGGCGATGAAGTCGGCCAGCAGCACCGTCGGAAATTGCTCGATCTCGTCGACCTTGATGTACCAGGCGGACTCGCCCGGGACCTGCGCATGCCACTTGGACTGGTCCCGATGGCGACGCGCCAGTGGTGCGGACGGGAACGTCGGACCGACGATTTCAACCTCGGCACCGGGTCCCAGCGGCTTGATTGTTATCGTCTGCGTCTTACCGTCGCGCGCCAGCGTCAGCGCCACCCGGCTTGGATCTTCAATCAGCTGCAGATGCTCTAACACCGCCGGCAGGGCAAGCCGGTCCGCGGCCAGCAGCCTCGCGCTATAGTCATTCTCGGCGTGGAGCAGCCCGCGGGTGGCCACCACCGCAGCGGCGGCGTTGGTCTCTCCAAACGCGACTACCTCCGCCCCGATGTGCTGCCGGTACTCCCGCGCCGCGGCAACGATAAACAGCCCGTCGTCCAACACCCGCAACCGAAAC
>JBCCVP010000002.1:0-103738 GCA_039195135.1 Pseudomonadota bacterium
CAGCGCCTGCAAAGCGCTACTCGCCACGGTTCGCTACTACCGCAGCCTCAGCATCCGCTTCCGCCAGGTGCTCACCGACAATGGTTCTGCTTACATCTCCAAGGCCTTCAAGCGACTGTGCCGCCGCCTCGGGCTCGTGCATCGCAGGACACGGCCCTACACGCCGAGGACCAATGGCAAGGCAGAGCGCTTCATCCAGACGTCATTGCGCGAATGGGCCTATGCTCGGTCCTATGACGACTCCGCGCAGCGTCGCCAGCTGTTGCCCGACTGGCTGCATCAGTACAACTGGCACCGCCCCCATGCGAGTCTCGGTTATCAGCCGCCGATCAGCCGCGCTCCGATAATCGCGAACAACCTGGTGGGTTTACACAGCTAGTCGGCACTTTTGAACGCCGCGAGGGCCGCGGCAAGTTCTGGCAGCGGTACGTCGGCGATAGCCTCGTCGATCCGCGAGTCCCCCTGCGACTGCAGCTGGTAATCAGGCAGCAGATGACCCAACTCCCGCTGCGTGAGCGCGTCGACCAGCCGCTCCTTTTGCCAGTGGGACAAGCCAAAGCGCTGCACCAGCGCCACCTCGACGGCGATGTGCATCATTTCGTGGACGATCGTGTAGGCGCCACCACCGCCGCGGAACTCGCCCTTCGGGGTGGTGAGCATGGTGATGGTGCCCGATTGCGGATCATAGGAACCGCCGGGACCGTAAAGCGTCAGCACCACGGTGTACTGATCCGGCACGTAGAACGATTCGTCTTCCGGCAACCTGGCAAACCACTGCAGGGCGTGCTTCAGCAGCGCTTCCTTCGCGCCCAGTGTTTCCATCGCCGAGCGAAACACCTCCGGGCTGTAAACGTCCCGGGAAAACTGCTCGAGACTTCCCACCTCCCCGTCCGCGTCAAAGTCCGGGTGGGACGGCAGCGCCAGGTCGTAACCGTTAGCGTCAAAAAAGCTCATCTGACCGAGCGTGCGCGTCAGATATTCGTAGGCCTCGGCCGGCGACTGGGGACGGACGATCAGCAACTTCCCCGCCGCCTCCACACGAAGCTCATCCGCCGCCGCCGCGGGGCCGGGAGTTACAAAGAGGCTGAGGACCAAAAAGATGGGTGACAAACGGCCGTACACAACTGGGGCGCCAACTGATTCGCGCCTATCCTAGCACCGCGACCCCGTCACCTCTCGAAGTTTGACGGCTAGAACGCCTTGCGCAGTTCGGTCTTCAGGACCTTGCCGCTGCCGCCCAGCGGCAGCTGGTCAAAAAACCGCACGGTCTTGGGGATTTTGTAGCGAGCGATGCGCTGCTCACAGTGGGCGATCACGGCGCTGTCGGTCAGCTCCGAACCGGGTTGCTTGACGATGCAGGCGGCCCCCACCTCGCCCCATTTGTCGTCCGCCACGCCGATGACCGCAACCTGCAGTACGCCCGCAAGCTGCGCAATGCAGTCCTCTACTTCCGCCGGATAGACGTTTTCGCCGCCGGAGATAAACATGTCCTTTTTGCGATCCATCACAAACAGGAAGCCGTCGTCATCGAACCGACCAACGTCGCCGGTTTTCAGCCACTCGTCGAGAAAGGCGGTTTCCTGGGCATCCGGCCGGTTGAAGTAACGGGTGATCACCGAGGGGCCCCGGGCAATGATCTCCCCCGCCTCGCCGGCCGCCACGTCGGCGCCCTGATCATCCACCACGCGAACGTCCACGTGCAGGATGGTTTTGCCCGCGGAGCCCAGCTTGCTCACTGCGTCCTCCGGGTCCAGCACCGTCAACGTCGGGCCGGTTTCCGTCAGCCCATAGCCCTGGATCAGCGGCATACCCTTGGCAGCGTAGGTTTCCAGAAGCGTTTTGGTGGAGGGCGCACCGCCGACAAACGCGCCTTCAACCGAGCTTAGGTCTGCGGCCGCAAAATCCGGCAGGGACGCAATCATCTCGAAGATGGTGGGCACGCCGGCAAAATGGGTGACGCCAAACTCGTTGCTCGACAGGATGCGCAGCACCTCCGCCGGATCAAACTTGTCCATCGTGATCTGCCGACCGCCAGCGTAGAACATGGCATGGCCAAAGATATTGAGGCCGGTGATGTGAAACAGGGGCAGGAAGGTCAGCCCGCAGGCTCTGGGGCTGAGGCCCAGCGGGACGCAGTTGCCAATGGCCTGCATGGTCACGCCGCCGTGGCTGTGCAAGACCCCCTTCGGTCGACCGGTGGTGCCGGAGGAGTAAAGCAGCGTCCACCCGTCACTCGCCTTGCGCGGCTCTGCCGAGGTCAGCGTCGGGCCGTCAGCGGCAAGATACTCTAGATCCAGGTCTGCTGACCCGCCGGCATAGGAGATGACCCGAATCGGGAGTCCCGCCTCCGCGATGGCTTCGGCCGCCAGGGACTCAAAGCCGCTGCCCACCAGCAGCACCTTCGGCTTGGCGTCAGTGAGCTGAAACGCCACTTCGGGCGCCGCCAGCCGGGTGTTCATCGGCAAAAAAATGGCGCCGACGCGACCGCAGGCAAAGTCGATATCGAACACATCGCTAGAGTTGGGTCCAAGCACCGCCACAACGTCACCAACCGCCAGGCCTTCAACCTGGCGAAGATGGCCGGCGATGCGGGAGACCCGCTCGTGCATCTGCCGATAGCTGAAGGTGCGTCCGGTGGCCGTATCAATCTGCGCCACCGCATCCGGTGTGCGATACGCGTGGGCCGCAATCCAGTCTCGGGTGTCAGTCATCGTCAGCACCTGTTGCCGGCTGGCCGTCCCGTCCTGGAGTCAGGCTGCGGGCGATCAGTTCCTTCATGATTTCGTTCGATCCGCCGTAGATCTTCTGCACGCGGGCATCAGTGTAGAGGTGGGCAATCGGGTACTCGAGCATGTACCCATAGCCGCCGAACAGCTGCAGACATTCATCAACCACCTCACACTGCGTCTGACTGCCCCACCATTTGGCCATAGAGGCGGCTTCCGCCGTCAGGCGCTGGTGGTCCACGTCCGCCACGCAGCGGTCCAGAAACGTCCGCAGCATCTCCGCTTTGGTTTTTGCCTCGGCCAGCTTCATGCGGGTGTTTTGAAACTCAAACAGCGACTTGCCGAAGGCCTTGCGCTCGTGGACGTAGTTCACCGTTTCCGCCAGCGCGTAGTCGATGGCGCCCAGGGAGATGATCGCGACGCACAGTCGCTCCCAGGCCAGCTGGTGCATCAGCTGGGAAAAGCCGCGCCCCGTTTCCATGCCCAGCAGGGCGTCCGCCGGCAGCAGCATGTCTTCGAAAAAGAGCTCGGAGGTGTCCTGCCCCTTAAGACCAATTTTTCTTAGGCACCGGCCCCGCTTGAAGCCCGGCAGGTCTGCCACCGGGGCCAGAAACAGTCCCACCCCCTGGGCCCCCGCTGCCTTTTCCGTCTGCGCGCAGATGATGACCAGGTCGGCGGTCTGGCCGTTGGAAATAAACGTCTTGGCACCATTCAGCAGCCAGCCGTCGTCGGTGCGCTGGGCGAAGGTTTTGATGGACTGAACGTCGGAGCCGGTGCCGGGCTCGGTGATGGCCAGGGCGCTGATGCAGTCGCCCCGGCACATGTCCGGCATAAAGCGGGCCTTCTGCTCCTCCGTGCCGTAGCTGAGGAGGTAGTGTGTCACGTAGTTGTGCAGCGCAAAGCCCCAGGAACTGTCACCCAGCCTGCTCTGGGAGTACTGCGTAATGGCGTCAAACGAACGCGGGGCGCCGGAACCACCGAACGCTTCCGGCACGCTGGCGCCCAGAATGCCCAGCTCCCCCGCAGCCTTCCAGAAGGCCCGGTCAACCTTGCCTTCGCTGCGCCAGGACTCAAACCGGGGCACCGCTTCGGCCTTAAGGAACGCCGCCACCATGTCGGCGTAGGCGTGGTGTTCTGACGTCATCCAGGGTGCGGCGTACATTATTTGTGACTCCCACTCGATCGTTTGTGCATCGCCCGCAGGCGCTGCTGGGTGGATGGCTCGAGGAGCGACGCGCCCATCTGCCGGAATTCTTCGTCAATCCGCTGCCGCAGCGCATCGACATCCCCCTTGAGCAGTGCCTTGGCCCGGGTCATCGCCGGCACCGGCCGCGCGGCCCAGCGCTGGGCAACTTCAAGCACGTGCGTGAGCGCTTCGCCAGCCGGCGTCTGCGTCGACGCGAGGCCCAGTTCGAGCGCCTTGGCTGACGGCACCGGTTTGGGGTCGAGCAGCATTTCGATGGCTTTGCGGCGTCCGACCTGTGCACCCAGCAGCACGCTGGCGCCCGCTTCCGGAACGATGCCGATATCGACGAAGGGATAGAGCAGCTGGCTGTTCTCAGCCAGGGCGACGTAGTCAAAGTGGAGCAGCATGGTGGCGCCAAAGCCGATGGCCCACCCCTCCACCGCGCCCAGGAGCGGTTTGCCCAGGTTCGCGAGCGCATGCACCGCCCGGGCGGGTGCAGAGTGGGCCGGATCGCCGAACGTTTCGAGCTCGAACTCGGGGTCGATAAAATCCTCAAGGTCATTCCCGGCACAAAAGTCGGCTCCTTCCCCGCTGACGACGATTACCATCACCTGATCGTTCTGATCCAGCTCGCTCAACGCTGCGGCGTAACCGGCATACATTTCCAGGGCAAACGCGTTTTTCTGCCGCTCCCGGTCAAAGATGATGCGTCCGACCCCTTCGGCTGTTTCCACTCTGATCAAATTTCCCGTCCTCTGCGGCTCGGTGGCTGGCACCTCGGTTTTTCCACCCCTGACTGTGCACAGCCGGGATTTCAATCGCAATGGATAGCGCGCAACTGTGGATCGCATGATCACAACGTGGACCCGATGATCATCATTGCGCTATTTTGTCTCTCCGGACATGGACTTAAGGGCGAGCCCTTTCCTGACGTGACCCAGGCGCACCCCATATCAGCAACAAGCTCCCGACAGCTTCTCGACCCGGCCGGCGAGGCGTTCATCTTCCGGCCGGCGCAGGCGAGCGGCCTGGCCCGGCAGTTCACCTACCGCCGGCAGTTTGGTCAGGGGTCCGCGGAGCTGTTTCAGCCTTATCCCGGGTGTGCGGTACTGCTGTGTGACGGCTACGTTGAAGATCCGGATTCGCTCCGGCAGCTGAGCTTTCAGACCAATATGGTTGGCCTCAACATTGTGGTGCTGGCGGACAAGGGCGAGGTGGCACTGCGGTCGGAAGGCAACGTCTACACCGCTGATCCGGACCAGGCCATTTTGGTCCGCCCTGATCCAACCTATGACCGCACCCGAGATATCACCTGGGCGGTCCCGCGGCACCGGTACGCGGTCTTTCTGTTCAATCCAGAGACGACCCAGGGCGAATTGTCCGGCTGGGGGGTCCGCCCCGGCGCATTCGGGCCGTCCACCGACGGCAGCGGGGCTCCCGCCGGCCATATCTTTGAACGGGATGCCCGGCTGGATGCATTGGCCGAGGCCATCTGGGACCGGTCTGCAGATCCGGCCCTGCGAGCCGGCCTGATGAAGCTCAGATTTGCCGAGCTGGCTTTGCTGTTGAGCCATCGACTGGACGCAGCGCCGATAGAATCGCCGCGCCAGGCAAGCTGGATCCAGCAGCGCATCGCGGTGGTCAAAGCGGAACTGGACCGATCTGTTGCCAACCCCCCCAGCATGCAGGCGCTGGCGCAGCTGGCAGGCCTGGGTCGCAGCCGGCTGTCGGAGCAGTTTCACAAGCGCACCGGCATGACCCTGCAGCAATACCTGGTGACCCGACGGTTGGCGCTGGGACGGTCGCTGCTGGTTTCTTCCAGCCGCTCCGTCAGCGAGATTGCCCGCGCCTGCGGCTACCGCCACACGGGCAACTTTTCCCGCGCGTTTCGCAGCCATTTCGGCGTTTCTCCCAACGCGCTTCGCAAGGGCTGAGCCCCATCAGGTGCCCGCCGGACCGGCCCCGGCAAAAGATGTCGATTCAGTCATTTGCAGCCCCATAAGGGCTATGAAAGTGCCGTTCACCTAACTCCCTGCGTTGAAAAGGGTTTTTATCCCGGCATCGGAAGACACGAAGGTAAAGCCGCAGCCAATTCAGCCGATACCTTCCTCGTGAAGTTGCGCAAGCTCACATTGCAAGAACTCCCTCCGGTCCTGCTTGCTTTCTCCGGCATCCTGGGCATCGGTCCTATGGCCGTTTTCCGCCTGCTGGAAGGCAGCTACGTCATCGCGCTGGTAGACGCGCTTGCCGTCTTTGGATTTGCCAGCATCGCGTGGCTGGTTTACGCCAAACGCTCCGTTCGCGTCGCCAGCGTCTGCATGGCCATGGTCGCCGTCATCACCGCGGTGACCTCGGTCAGTCTTCGGGGAGGCAATCAGGTCATCTGGATGTACCCGGCCACTATCGCGCTGTTCTATCTGCTCAAGCCCAAAGAGGCGGCGATGACCTCGGTGATCGCCATTTTGGCGGTGCTGCCGGTAGTGCTTCGACTTCCGGACCCGGGACACACCGCGATATTCCTTGCGTCGCTGGCGGTCACCATCTCCCTGTCTATCGCTTTTGCTGCCCTGACTGCGGAGCAGCAGCGGGAACTGCACGCCATCACGCTGATGGATCCGCTCACCGGCACCGGGAACCGCCGCGCCATGGACGGCACGCTGAGCCAGGTGATTGCGCAGGCGCAGAGCGACAATCAGCCGTTTGTGCTGATGATGCTTGATCTGGATCACTTCAAATCGGTTAACGACGTACATGGCCATGTCGCCGGCGACGAGGTGCTGCGGGAGGTGGCCGCCACCATCAAGGCCAACATCCGGCCGACCGATTCGTGTTTTCGGGCCGGCGGCGAGGAGTTTGTGATTGTGGCGGCCGGAGCCACCCTCAAGCAGGCCAGCAAGCTGGCAGAGCGCCTGCGCGTCGCTATCTCGGAGACGCCCTACGGCGGCGCCGACGGCGCCGATACGTTTTATGTCACTGCGTCCCTTGGACTTGCGGAGTACACGCAAGGGGAAACCCGGGACGCACTTTACAAACGCGCCGATGACGCGCTTTACGAGGCCAAGCGGCTCGGACGCAATCGCCTGCATATGGGCGAAGCGGAGGTTAACGCCAACGCGGCGTAACGGATAGACGGGATTTCGCGGTATCGTTAGGGCCTACCTGTCGGCCGCCGCGATGACCGAAGCCAACATCAACAAGCTGCTTAAGAAGCATCCGAAGCTCACCCACTCAGAAGACCGCAAGGTGGATTCCCACGTGCAGCGGCAGAAAGACGACTGGTATCTGAATACGCTGATGCTTGAGGGCGTGCTTACGCCTTTTAAATACAAACGGCGCAAAAAGTATCGCAGCCTGGCCGGGGCCCGGGTCAACCTGACCTACTACCCGGACACGGAAACGGTGGCCGGCATGGATATCGAGGTGATGAAGGTGGTGCGCGTCAAGCGGTCCTAGCGGCGCTGGCTGCTAGCGAAGCTGACTGTCTTTGCTTCCGCGCCGGTTAAACAGCGCATGTGACTTTTCTTCCTCGTCCCGCTCACTCTGGCAGGGCACGCACAGCCGAACCCCGGGCATGGCGGCGCGCCGGGCTTCGGGAATTGCCGCGCCGCAGGACTCACAGTGCCGGCGACTTGCCCCTTTGGGAATAGCGTCCCGGGCACGTCGCACCGCATCATCGATGGTGGCATCGATCTGCTCCTGCACGTTTCCATCTTTGGCAAAACCGCCAGCCATTCTGTTCAGCTGTCCCGATTGCTTAAGTAGTGGCGCACCGCGTCCTGCACGTGGCGAAAGCGATCTCCGCTCAGTGTGCTGCATGGCTGCGCCGCCGATGTCCGGGCGCTTTCTGGACCCGACCTGGGCGATAATAAGCGAATGAAGCTGACCATTACACTGACTACCACTTTGATCCTCAGTCTGGCGACCTGCGGCTTGAGCGCGGCGCCGGCCAACGTCGGCCGGGTTTTTCATCCGGACGAAAACG
The DNA here is from genome assembly GCA_039195135.1 of Pseudomonadota bacterium. GTDB lineage: Bacteria > Pseudomonadota > Gammaproteobacteria > Xanthomonadales > SZUA-38 > JANQOZ01. The sequence continues at coordinate 7,895 of JBCCVP010000002.1, forward strand.
CCATCGCAACGGTGGACGCAGCCATTGCCGCGGCCCGGGCAAACGACCGGCTTGCGCTGGTGGTTCTTGGCGCCAACTGGTGCCACGACAGCCGGGCCCTCGGCTCGCGGCTCGACCAGTCACCGCTGAAAGAGGTGCTGGAAGCCAGCTACGAGCTCGCCGTGGTCGACGTCGGCTACTACGAGCACGGCCAGGATGTGATGCGGCACCTGGGCGAAGCCATCTACTACGCCACCCCCACCGTGCTGATCGTGGATCCAGCTACGCGCCAGGTGATCAATAACCACAACCGGCGCCAATGGGGTGCCGCCGCCGACGTCAGCATGGCGAACACGGTGGCCTACTTTGAGACCATGGCGAGGGCGCAGGGACAAGCGGCAGACCCCAAGACCGGCAACGCCGAGCGGCTTGCGCAGATTCGCCGCTTTGAACAGGAACAGGCGATCCGGCTGGCGAAGGGTTATGAGGCGCTGCAGCCCCTGCTGCGGGTGCTGGGCGAAACCCGGCAGCGGCCGGACGACTTTGATGAGCGCTGGGCCGAGCTGGCGGATTTCCGCGGCACCCTGGCGCGGGATCTTGAAGAACTTCGGGCCGACGACGGCGCGCAGGATTCCCTGACGCTGCCGGTATATCCCCTCAAATCCTGGGAGCGCTAGCCGGGTCAGAGCCGGGTCCCGGTTGATTAACTGTAGTGGACCAAATCCAGGAGGATTGATGCTGTCGGCGTGCCGGGGACTTGGGTAACTTCTCCAAAACCGCCAGGAACTCACGCCATGTCTGACCCGACTCCTGTCCTTTACCTCGGCAACTGGAACTATTCCAGCTGGTCCCTGCGCCCCTGGCTGTGCCTGAGGTGGGGAAACATCTCCTTCGAGGATCAGTTCATTTCTCTGGCCCAGGAAGGGTACGGCACCGGTGAGATTGAAGAGGTCCTTGCCGTGTCGCCCACCGGCCGGGTGCCGGCGCTGCACGCGGGAGATACCCACATCTGGGACAGCCTGGCCATCGCCGAGTGGGCGGCGGAACAGGCGCCCGCGCTCTGGCCGGCGGACCCGGCACACCGGGCCGTGGCGCGCAGCGCGGTCTGTGAGATGCACGCCGGCTTTCCCGACCTGCGCGACCAGCTGCCGATGAACATCAACCGCCGCTGCAAGGCCCACAGCCTGCGGGAGGGGACGCATCGGGATATCCGGCGGGTGCTGAGCCTGTGGACCAGCCTGCGCGAGCGCTACGGTCAGCAGGGCCCCTGGCTGCTGGGAAACCGATCGATAGTCGATGCGTTTTACGCACCGGTCGCCGCGCGATTTCGAACCTACGCCATTGAGTTCTCGGGACCGGCGGCGGACTATACCGGCGCCCTGTTTGCGGACCCCGACTTCAGATTCTGGGAAGACGCTCCTTCGCAGGGCAGCTTCGATTTTATCGACGAGGTTTTTGCCTGACGCGCGCTGGACCCGACGCAGCGCACCGGCCACACCAATGGGTGCGCCACAGCCTCCGTTTTGTGCGGTCGCTACCGCCGAAAAGCTGCTCTGCTGCCGCCGCGGCCCCGCTGTTATGCTAGCGAACCTCAGCCTCAGGGGATGATTTGATGAGTCAGCAGCACCCGACCTTTATCGACCGCTATACCCGTCCGATCGATCTGGTGCCCGCCACCACCGCGCTGCTGGTGGTGGACATGCAAAATGCCACCGGTAATCCGGACCTCGGCCTCGGGCGGCTGCTCAGCGAAGAAGGCAAAGCGGAGTCCACCACCTATCGGTTTCGGCGCATCAACAATCTCCTGGTACCCAATATCCAGAAGCTTTCGGCCGCCTGCCGCGAAACCGGCGCCCGCGTCATCTACATCACCTACGGCTCCGAGGTGGAGGACTATAGTGACATGCCAGAGCACATGGTGCGCATCGTCAAGGCCACGCACAACCGGGTCGGCCGACCGGAGCACGACATTGTGACGGCCCTCACACCCGAACCGGGAGACCTCGTGTTCAACAAGAAGTCCATGGGGGCTTTCAGTTCCACCGGCATCGACAGCGGTCTGCGGGCCCTGGGCATCGAAACGGTCCTGATGACCGGCGTTTCCACCAACAACTGCGTGGCCATGACGGCCATGGAGGCCTGCGACCATCAGTACGGTGTGGTGATGGTGAGTGACGCAACGGGCACCGACAGCGACGAGATGCAGAACGCCACCCTCACCATGCTGCGGCGCCTGTGGAGCCGGGTGCTCACCACCGACGAGGTGATTGCCGAACTCAAGGGCGCCTGAAGCCGATGAAGCTTGACGGCATCCGGGTCGTGGACCTGTCGCTGTTCCTGCCCGGGCCCTATCTCACGCTGATGCTGGCGGACCACGGCGCGGAGGTGGTGAAGGTCGAACCCCCAAACGGGGGAGACCCAAGCCGCGAGATCGGACAGAAAATTGCCGGCCACTCGGTCTTTTTCCGCAACGCCAACCGCGGCAAAAAAAGTGTGGTCCTCAACCTGAAATCCCCCGCTGGCCGCGAGGCCCTGCTGGACCTCTGCGCCACCGCCGATGTGTTTGTCGAGGGTTTTCGCCCCGGCGTCATGCACCGCCTGGGCGTTGATTATGCGGCGGTGAAAGCGGTACGGCCGGATATTGTCTACTGCTCCATCAGCGCCTTCGGCCAGTCCGGTCCGTACCGGGATCGACCGGCCCACGATCTGGCGAACCAGAGCCTCACGGGATTTGCCGCCATGAACGCCGACGCCGCGGGCCGGCCGGTCATGCCAGCCATTCCGGCGGCGGACCTGGCCGCCGCTCACCTGGGCCTTGCGGCGGTGCTGATGGCGCTGCTGCGCCGTACCCAAACCGGCGAAGGCGATTTTGTCGACATCGCGATGCAGGATTCGCTGCTGGCCTGGGCCCCCAACGTGCTGGGACCGGTGTTTGCCGAACAGCGTTCACCCCGGCCGGGCCTGGAGCGCACGCTGGGCGGCGCCGCGTTCTATCAGCTTTACGAAACCAGCGACGGCCGCCACATCGCGCTGGCGGGGCAGGAGCCCAAGTTTGTGCAAAACCTGCTTCAGGCCTGGGATCGTATGGACCTTTATGACCTGTGCGCCCGCGGACCCGGCGCTCACCAGCAGCCGGTGATCGAGTTCCTTCAGTCCCGATTTATCGAAAAGACGCAAGCCGAATGGAACGCGTGGTTCGCCGAGCGGGATATCTGCTACGCGCCGGTGCTGTCGCTAAAAGAAGCGCACGAAGACCCCCACGCCGAAGCCCGGGGCATGAGCCTTACGGACGCTGACGGGCTGCGCCACGTGGGCAACCCGATTCATTTCGCCGAGGAGCCGGCCCGGCTGAGATTTGCGCCGCCGGCCCTGGGGGAACACACGGAAGCGGTTTTTGCCGATCTCGGCTACGACGCGGCAAAAATCAGTGCCCTGACCGCGGTCACGATCAGCTAGTGTCCTGGCAGGTCCGCCGGGCGACCGCCGAAGATGCCGGGACGGTCGCGACGCTGATGCAGCAGACCTTTGCCGAGGCTTACGCAACGCTGCACTCACCCGCCGACATTGAAGCCTATTGTCAGACCCACTATCGGGAAGACGTGGTGCGTACAGCACTGGCCGAGGCAGGCTACTGCTGCCTGCTGGCCCAGGCGGAAGAGGGAGCGGCGCTCGGGTTTGCGGTGCTGCTGGACCGGCGCTGCGACGCACACCCGGAGCTGGCGGCGCAGGAATTAAAGCAGATCTACGTGCGGTCATCCGCGTTCGGCACCGGCCTGGGCCAAGGGCTGATGGTGGCCTGCTGCGAGGTGCTGAGGGAGGCCGGCGACAGCCATCTCTGGCTGGTTGTATCCGACGCCAATCACCGAGCCCAACGCTTCTACCGCAAACTGGGCTTTGCCCCGGCCGGCGCCGGACCGGCGCTGGTCGTCGGCGCGGAAACCCTCAGCTCCGAGGTGCTGATTTCCGACGTTAACGCCCTCCTGACCCGCCTTGCATCTGCCGCACCTTAACCCCGTCCCACTTTTGTTTTTCTGATCCACCAGTGATGAAATCGCTTCACCGTAGGATCCACCACTGCTGAGTACGTAGCGATGAACTGGACCGAAATTGCCTCCGCAGCGGTAACGCTGTTTCTGATCATGGACCCCCTTGGCAACGTTCCGGTGTTTAACGCCGTGATCGCCAAGGTGGAACCGACAAAGCGCCTGCCGGTTATCGCCCGGGAGCTGGCGATTGCGCTGGCGCTCCTGATGGGGTTCCTGTTTGCCGGCAATGCGATTCTGGCCTTCCTTGGGCTGTCCCAGTCGTCGCTGAATATCGCCGGCGGGATTTTGCTGTTTATCATCTCGCTGCGGATGATTTTTCCCGGCCGCCACACGGCGGACGACGACGAGACGGACGATCCGTTCATTGTTCCCCTGGCCGTGCCGCTGATCGCCGGCCCTTCCACCATCGCCGTATTACTCCTGCTCAGCTCCAACCAGCCGGAGCAGCTCAGCCAGTGGGCGATTGCGTTGCTGCTGGCCTGGCTGGGCACGACGGTGCTGCTGGTGGCGTCGCCTCAGATCCTGGCCCTCATCGGCCAGCGCGGCTCCCGGGCCCTGGAACGGCTCATGGGCATGATCCTTGTGATCCTCGCCACTCAGATGCTGCTCAACGGCATACGTGACTTTATCGAGAGCCTGCCTTGAGCAGCGCCTATGCCCAGCGATACATCTGGGATATATCTGGGATAGCAAAATCGATCTGGCTCAGCGGCGGCAGCTGTTCCACACTGGTCAGCCCTTGCTCTCACCTTCAGGAGCTTTTATGAGCACCTCCGCCACCGGCGCATTTTCTGTGCAGACCGAAACCGAAACTTTTCTGGCCAAACCCGATCGTCAGCTGCTGATCGACAACCAGTGGCGCGCAGCGGCGGGGGACAAGTTTCCCTCCCTCAACCCGGCCAACAACGAACCGCTGGCGCAGATTCCGGAGGCGGTGCAGGCGGATGTGGACGCGGCCGTGGGCGCCGCCCGCAGCGCCCTCAAGTCGCCGGGCTGGCGCGGACTGACCGGCGCTGACCGGGCCAATCTGCTCTGGCGGCTGGCAGACCTGATGGAGGCCAGCATCGACTCCCTGGCAGAGCTGGAAACGCTGGATCAGGGCAAGCCGCTGGGCGTGGGCCGCTGGGCGGAGATTCCCGGTGCCATCGCGCAGTTTCGGTTTTTTGCCGGACAGTGCACGCGTCTGGAGGGGCAGACCATCCCCACATCGATCAATTACCAGCCGGAAGGTAAGCGCATGCTGGCCTACACCCGGAAACAGCCCGTGGGCGTGGTCGCAGCCATCATCCCCTGGAACTCGCCGCTGATCATGGCCGCCATGAAGCTTGCGCCGGCCCTGGCTGCCGGCTGCACGGTGGTGCTCAAGCCGGCGGAGGACACCTCCCTGACCGCCCTGCGGCTGGGCGAACTGATCCTCGAAGCGGGATTCCCGCCGGGGGTGGTGAACATCGTTACGGGCCGGGGCGAGGTTACCGGCGTGGCGCTGGCGGAGCATCCCGACGTGGACAAGGTGGCGTTTACCGGCTCCACCGAGGTGGGCCGCCACATCCTCGCGGCTTCCGCGTCCAATATGAAGCGGGTCACGCTGGAGCTCGGCGGCAAATCGCCGGTGATTATCCTGCCAGACGCAGATCTTGAGCCCGCCATCGCCGGCGCCGCCAACGCGATCTTTTTCAACGGCGGCCAGGTCTGTGTGGCCGGCTCCCGACTTTATGCCCACCGCAGCGTGTACGAGCAGGTGGTCGACGGGGTCACCCAGGCGGCGCGAGCGATGACTCTGGGCCCGGGTCTGGATCCGCAGACGCAGTGCGGCCCGCTGGTCAGCGATCACCACGCCAACCGGGTCATGGGTTATGTGGAGGCGGGCCGCGCCGACGGCGCGCAGATCCGCTGCGGCGGCGCCCGGGCTGAGCAGCCCGGTGCTTTCGTTGAGCCTACCGTGATGACGGACGTCTCGCCGGAGATGAGCGTGTGCCGCGACGAGATCTTCGGCCCGGTGCTGGTGTGCAGCCCGTTTGACGAGATCGACGAGGTGGTTACCTGGGCCAACGACAGCCAGTACGGGCTGGCGGCCAGCGTGTGGACCGAAAATCTGAGCACTGCCCACCAGCTGGAAGAAGATCTGGAAGCCGGCACCGTCTGGATCAACTGCCACTCCATGTTTGATGCCGCGCTGCCGATCGGCGGGCTCAAACAGTCCGGCTGGGGCCGGGAAAGCGGCCAGCAGGCGGTCGACAACTATCTGGAACTGAAAACCGTCTGCGCGGTGGTCTGATTAGCTGGAAGCCTGGGCCTGTGGGCCGAGATATCGCCTGGCGACCGCGCCTAGCGCAAGGACCGCATTGAACCCCAGAAATCCCGCCGTCGTGGTGAGGATGACGGCCCACATGCGGTCGTATTCCAGCGCGGTGGGGCCGAGCCAGAAAACAAGGGCCAGCCACAACCCGGTCGCCGCAAGCACCACCCCGAGGTCAAGTCCGCGCCGCGGCTGCTGACGCCCGGACCACAGGTACAAAGCGGCCCAGCCGATCTGCACCGGCAGAAGGAACAGCTGCGCGAACCACACCGCCGTCATCGGCAGGGGCTGTTCAATTGGGAAAGGGGCGTCGCCATCGGCGCGTACTTTACCCAAAAACGCGGCTCCCGCGCCGAACGGTCTTCCGCCGGGACGCTGGGCGGATTCGCCAACAGTTGGTCAAGCGGCGATCACTTCGCCCCTGAAGCCGCGCTAAGTGTTTGATTTATAAAGCCACCAGGCGATGGTATAACTCTTGCTTTCTGAGCAGGAGGATATGACCGATCGGAACCCGCGCCATGAATAGAAAAGACGCCAAAAAACGCATCAAGGACCTGAAAGGCTTTTACGCTCACCTGACGGCCTACGCTTCGGTCAACCTGTTCCTGATGGCGGTCAATCTCATCACCGGATCCGATTTCTGGTGGTTCGTGTTTCCGCTGCTGGGCTGGGGTATCGGACTGGCGATTCATGCCGCCACCGTTTTCTGGATCGGGCGCGAATGGGAAGCGCGCAAGATGGAAGAGCTTACCGGTCTGAAAACCACCCGGGATGAGCTGGAAAAACTGTCCGAGCGCACCGAGACGCTGGTGACCATCATGTCCAGCGTGGACTGGGAGAAAATTGATCCCAGCCTTCAGGGTACCCGGGAAAACCTCGAAAATGCGCGGCGGCGCATCGCCGAGCTCAAAGCGAACGGCGACGCCGGCAGCCAGGCGGAGGTCGCCCGGGAAATTGAGAAGCTGGAGGCGTTTGTCACCAGCTCCCGGTTCGACTTCTACGACCGGGTCGCCGCGGACCCAAAACCCAACTGACCCTGGGCCCGGTCAGGGGCGGCAGCTGTTGCTGTCCTTAAGCGGCGGTTCGGCAGCGAACCCGTCGATCGCCGCCAGCCAGTTGCGCTGCATCAGATCCAATACTTTGCGGCCCTTTTCCGCTGTGGCCAACGTTGGATCGCCGCGAATGCCGGCCTGCCGCTCCCCTGCCTCGTTGGTCCCGGGCAGCAGGCCGGGACGGTAGCCCGGATAGTCCTTTGGAGGACTCCCCAGCGCCGTTTCCGCCCGGTCCATCTTCACAAGATCCGGCTGCAGCACCAGATTGACCGATGTTTCCGTCTCATCCCCGTGGCCTCCCCAGGGCTGCTCCGCGATAGCGTCCGCTTCCGCCGTTTCCAGATCATCCCAGGACACTACCAGGGTAGCGACGCCGCACTGGGCACGGATTTCCCGGGCGGCGATAGCAATCGGCAGGCCCGTCGCTCGCGTGATGCCGGTATTCAAAAACACAATTCGCTGCGCGCCGCTCGCCACCAGCGATTTGGCGGCGAGAAAGACGTACTCGTGAAACACGGCCGGATCTTCGATCTCGGTGCTCGGAAAATTGCGAAATGCGGGAAACCAGCCGTAGAGAATGGGCGGCGCCGCGATCACGTCCCGCTCGCGCACCGCATAATCCACCAGATGCTCCATCAGCACCCGGTCCGCGTTCAGCGGCAGATGCCGCCCATGCTCCTTGGCGCCGCCGGCAAACGGCAGCACCACCACGGGGGTAGCGGCCAGGCGCTTTTCCGCCTCGGGCCAGGTGAGGTCCCCCAGATAAACGCCTTGCGCCCAGCCGGGTCCACACAGGCACCCCAGCAGCAACCACGGCAAACACTGTCTCATGAGCTTCTCCAGGCCAATGTCGGACCCATCTCAGTCGAGGCTCAGTTTGAAGCCTTCGTGGCTCGCTGTGAAACCCAGGGCCTCGTAGAACTCGGCCGCGTCACCGCGCCTTTTGTCACTGGTCAACTGCACCAGACCACAGCCGCGCTGGCGGCTGTGCTCGATAGCCCACTCGAGCAGCCGCCGCCCCAGACCCTGGCCGCGCTGCTGCCGGGCGATGCGCACGCTCTCGATCTGGCTGCGCCACATGCCCCGGCGGGACAGTCCGGGGATAAAGGTCAGCTGAAGGCAGCCCACCAGCTCGGCGCCCGCGGCCAGCACCACAAGCTGCTGCTGCGGGTCCCGGGTGATGGTGTCAAAGGCGTCGACGTACGCCTGCGGGATCGGATCAGCGGGCTGTTCCCGCATTTTTCCCAGCGGGTCGTCCGCGAGCAGTTTCAGCAGCGCCAGCAAATCGCTGCGCTCGGCGGCCCGTATCGTATAGCCCGAATTCATCAGGTCCCGCCGAAAGGCTAAACCAGAGCCGGCGGCTCCCAGCTGAACAGCCGGTCCGCCTGCATGGCCCGGTCGCCCCGGAAGTTGTCCGGCGAGGGCTTTTCGTTGGCAAAACGCTCGCCGGCCCGCCGGGAGTCCAGGAGCACCCAGTTGGCGCGCTCTACCCGGGCTTTCGCGTACTGCTCATAGGCATCCGCTACGCTCGTTTGCTCAGTGAGCGCCGCTGCCAGAACCGCCGCGTCTTCCAGCGCCATGGAGGCGCCCTGCCCCAGAAATGGGAGCATGGGGTGCGCAGCATCTCCCAGCAGCGCCACCGCGCCGCGGGCCCAGCGGGTGATGGGTTCCCGGTCAAACAGGGCCCATTTGAACAGCTGGTCCCCCGGGATGGCTTCCACCACCGTTCGCGCGTCGCCCTGGTAGGTGGAAAACGCGGCCCGCACCTCGCTCGGATCGGCCCGGTCCCGCCAGCCTTCCTGGGTCCATTCACTGTCACCGGCAAACAGCGCCACGTTGAGCAGCCCCTCTCCCCGGATGGGGTAGCAGGCCATGTTGCGCTGGGGACCGACCCAGATGCGCGAGCGGGGTTCAGCAAAATGGGCCGGCAGCCGGTCCATCGGCACCAGCGCCCGCCAGGCCACGTAGCCGGTGAAGCGGGCCTTATCGGGACCGGCAACGTAGGGCCGCACCACCGACCGCAGCCCGTCAGCGGCGAGCACCGCGTCCGCCCGGTACTCGCTGCCGTCCTCGCAGCGGGCGACCGCGCCGGCGTCCGCCTCGCGGATGTCGGTGAGTCGTTTGCCCGTGTGGATGGCCTCCTGGTCCACCTGCGCAAGCAGCAGGTCCAGCAGGTCAGCGCGGTGCAGCTGGTGGTAGTAGTCGCCGTAGCGGGTACGTACTGCTTCGCCGAACGACGTCGTGTTCAGCAGCTCGCCGCTCGCCCCGCTCCGTACTTGCCCGTTCTCCGGCTTGCTGGAGACTGAGTCCAGCGGCACCGCCAGCGCCCGCAGCACCTTCGCCGCGTTGGGCGCGATGGAGATGCCGGCGCCCACCTCCGAGAGTTCCGGCGCCTGCTCCAGCACCTCTACGGAAAAGCCCGCGCGCTGCAGCGCCAGCGTGGCGGTCAGACCGGCCAGGCCGGCGCCCACCACCAGCACGGAAGTCGTCACATCGGTCAACCGGCCGTCGGGGGCAGGCCCAGGGCGCCAGGATTCATCAGGCCCTGCGGATCCAACGCTGACTTAAGCGCCTGCACCAGTGCCTGGGCGGGCGGCTGGAGCTGCTCGAAGTAGGGATACGCCTTGCCCAGCTGAAAGTGGGTGGCGCCGTGGGACCGGTACAGCGCTATCAGGTCCTGGCGGAACCGCTCCACCACGTCCCGGGCCTCCGGGTTGTCGTCATACGTGGGCAGATTGGCCAGGTAGTCCGCATCCACCACGCGCTGGTGATACGGCGACTGGGCATCCGGCCAGTAGATCGCCACCTCGTAAAGGAAACTGTTCGGCCCGACCGCTTCGAACATAGCCCCGACCCAGATCTTGAGCCGATCAAAGTCGGCCTGGAAGCGCTCGAGGAGCTCATCGTAGGCCACGTGAAACTTGAGCACATCGTCATGCGGCAGGAACCCGTGGAGCGGCGCCCAGCGTTCACCGTGGGGACCAAGCACGTTATACAGCGGCGCAAACGGCAGACCGCGCACCACCGCCGGCACCGTGTTGGGTGCTTCGCTGCCCAGCTCTGCCAGCAGCTCCCGCAGCAGGCGGGCCCGGGCTTTGGTTTCCGCCGGATCGGAGCCGTCGATAATGAAGTGGCAAAGATATTCCGCCTCCTTCAGCGCCCGATCTCCGGCGATGCCCATCTTGGCGAGCTGTTTCAGCCCGCCCGCCAGGGAACTGGCGTTTTTGATCACCGAAACGGCTACCTCGGTTTTGCGGCCGGCCCGCTCCTCCCGCGCCAGCTGGCCCTGGGACAGGGCCGCGTCCACCGCAAAGTGTTCGTCGTCCAGGCCGTGCAGGGAGGCGATGCGCATCGCCGCGTGCAGCGCGGCAAAGTGCGGGAAGGCAAACGACAGGGCTTCGAAGTGCTCGAAGCGGCGCTGCAGCGGCAGCGTGACCCTCGCTTTGACGCCCAGCGTGCCGCAGTCGCCGGTAAACAAGCCGGTGAGATCCGGTCCAAAGTGCCGGAAGAATGGCTTACCCCCGGTGGCCGCCGAGCCGGTGCTGATCAGCTCACCATGGCCGGTGACCACGTCGAGGCTCACCACCGATCCGGCGGACGCGCCGTAGGCGCCGGTACCGTGGCTGATAGCGTGCTGGCTGACGGAACCGGCAACGGTGGCGGCCAGCCCGGAAAAGGGGCCAAAAAAGGGCGTTCGCAGCCCGAGCGGATCCAGCGCCTCTTTCAGTTCCGCCCACGTGACGCCGGCCTCGACGGTGACCAGGTTGTTCGTTTCGTCCACGTTGATGTGCTTCAGCGCGGAGGTATCCACCAGCAGCGTGCCAGGACGGGTCGCCAGGTAGCCGTCGGTGTAGGACGCGCCGCCGCCGCGCACCACGATCGGGCTACCCGTCCGTACCGCGGTCTGGACGCAGGCCACGAGGTCGTCGACCGTGGCGGGCCGCACGACCGCTGAAGGCCGCTCGCCGCTGCGATACACATCGTGGGTTAGAAAGGTGATATCCGAATCGTCCAGCACCAATACGTGCGTGCCGGGGCTGTGTTGCAAGGCGTCCGAGAGAGCCTGCGTTTCGCTCAGGGCGGTGGCCATGGGGTGAGTCTCCTTGGATGGTCTGGCGGACCTGTTCCCAGAGGCTACCAACCCCTCGGCAGATCGCCAATCTTAATTGGGGAAAGCTGCTTGTGTGCTTTTGGAAACCGCCACTTCACAGCCACGCCGCAAGCCACCGAAACAGGCCAAAACCCACCAGCACAATCGCCACCACAAAAAGGAGCGGCAGCAGAGCGCCGGCCCAGCGCTGGAGGCGCGGCTCCGGCGAACGCTGCTGCCGGCTTTCCAGCGCCTGAATCACGAGGGTGAGGTTGCGCCGGTTGGCGCGATAGGCCACGTCCAGAATATCGCCCAGTACCGGCACGAGACCCACCAGCGCGTCGAGCCCAATATTGCCGAGCATGCGGGCCCGGGTGGCAAGCGGCAGGTGCACCGCGTAGGACTGCCAGAAGATCACCAGGCTGAGCACGGTACCGGCGGCGTCGCCCACCCCCGGCACCAGCCCGATGAGACCATCCAGCCCAAAGCGCCACCTGGTGCCGGGGATGCGCAGGGACTGATCCAGCAGCCAGGACAGGCGACGCATCCGGGACAGGGCGCGGCGCTGCTGCTCACTGAGGCCGGGGAGCTCCGATCCAGCGTCAGGCAGGCGTGGCAGCTTCTGGCCCCTCAGGGAGAAAACGGGTCATCCGGAATCTCAAAGCTGTCGTCAAACAAACCGCCTTTCCTCGCCACCTGAATGTCGACGGTAATGCCAAAGCCCGGGGTCGTGGTGGGCACCACCACGGGGTCAGCTTCCCACTGCTCCGAAACCACGTTCAGGGTCATTTCCTCAAAATCGGTGACCAGGATCTGGTAGCGGCCGGTGCCGGGGGCAGAAAACCCGGCCGAGTTTTCGTCTCCGATCACAAAAACGCCGCCCACGGGCAGGCTGCTGCTCGCCTCCGTGACCTCACCGGAAATGCGGATACCCGGCGCACAGACGACGGTATCCGGCCCCACCCCATCAATGCGGTAGCGCAGCGGTTCCGACGGATCAATGGCCTGCTCCGGACAGTTGCGGATCCGGGCGAAAGCGTCCCGCAGCCCCGGGACAAACAGCGGGCCCGGCTGGCCACATTGGCCCAGGGTCATTGACGGCGGGGTATTGGGCACCACAAGGGCCTCCTGCGGGTAGATTTCGATCAGCGGCTGAAACCGGGAATCGTCTGAGCGAAACATCAGGCCTTCGACAAACACGCTGCTCCAGTCGTTGTCGACATCGCAGGGCACACCGCCGTAGATCCAGTCTTCATCCGTGCTGGTGTCAAACGTTCGGAAAAATCCGTCGGAGCCCTCCGTGCCCAGGTCCGCCCGCAGCGGCCGGTTATCGTTTTCAAACCGATCCTGCGCCACCGGCCGCAGGCGCGAAAGCTTCTCGAGCTCGTTTAGCTCCAGATAGCTGTTAAACACCCGGATGCGCGCCCATTCCCCGGATGGCGTTTGCCGCCCGCCGGTCACCAGGTCATCGACAAAAAAGCGTAGCTCCGAATCGGCACCGACCAGCGCCCGCTCATCATCATCAAAAAACCGGAACTGTTCCGCATCATCTATAACGCCGGTCAGCTGAAACCTCGAGCGCTGAATCACCAGCTGAACCCAGGTATCGACAGGAATGACGCCAAAATCTCCGGCCGCCACGTCGACAAAGTTCAAGCCGCCGTCAAAAACATACAGGCCTAGATCGCTGCGGCCGGCATTCAGATCAAGCATCTTCTGTAAACCGCGCACGCTGTCCAGCTTGACCAGCATCACAACGGTATAGCTGATCCCGGTCAGCAGATTTTCGACGTCCAGTGTCAGGCCGCCTCCCATCGGGTGGGTGGTCACCCGACGACCATCAATCATCGCGCTGCTGGTCTGCGCCAGCCCGAACCCCTGCAGAACGGGCGCGCCTGGAATGAGGCTCTCCCCGTTGTTTCCCGCCACATACTCCGCCACCAGATTTGGCGAGGGGTTTAGAAATGCGGCGATGAAGGCCGCATTATCATCCCCAAGCTGCGGACTGATGATGCCGGCGGCCGGGTCGCTGCACTGGCTGTCGGTGAGCGGCGCGCCGGCCGGATAGTCGTCTTCGCCGGGGATAGCGCTGACCACCAGGGTCGCGCATTCCGAAAAGACGATATACGCCGTCTCATCGAACGGCACGGCGACCGGATCAAAGTTGTAGCGGCAGGCATCGCCGGTCGGAAACGTGCCGCAAAACTCAAGCGGGGCCTGGGCCAGGGCACCGTTCCCGGTGGCGGCGTCCGCCGCGGCAGGAATCTCTGTGTAGACCAGCAGCTGGCCGGGCGGTGTTGTGCCGGTCGCCACGCGCAGCTCAATGAAATCGAGCACCGCCTGCCCCGCCACGGTGACCGGCTTGAACTCCGGCACCTGCACCGCCTGCGTTGGCGTGCGGCCATTTTGTGACGGTACCAGGGAAAAGCCGCGATACTCCGCGGTGCCGGCCGGCACCAGGGATGCAATCTCATAAGCCTGGGTGGGCCCGGCGAGTGCCAGCAACGCCAGCGCCACCCGGCGAACGTTAGCTTTGTGCCAAGCTGCCATTCGCCAATTGTTCCCGGGTGCCGCCGCGCCGTCAAAAACGCCCGCCGGGGACGAGCGGCGCTACAATAGCCGCTTTAGTTAAAGCCCTCCCCATGACCGTTCGTCTCACCCAGTTCAGCCACGGCGCCGGCTGCGGTTGCAAGATCGCTCCGGGCATTCTCGAGACCATCCTACGCAGTGAGCTCACCCTGCCGGATGTCCCCAACCTGATCGTGGGTCACCAGACCCGGGACGATGCCGCGGTCTACGACCTTGGCGACGGCACCGGCGTGGTCAGCACCACCGATTTTTTCATGCCCATCGTGGATGACCCGTTCGACTTCGGCCGCATTGCCGCCACCAACGCAATCAGCGACATCTACGCCATGGGGGGCACCCCGCTGGTGGCCATCGCCATCCTGGGATGGCCCGTCGATAAGCTGGATGCCTCCGTGGCCCAGCGCGTGGTGGACGGCGGTCGCCAGGTCTGCGCAGACCTGAATATGGCCCTGGCCGGCGGCCACAGCATCGATTCGCCGGAGCCCATCTTTGGCCTGGCGGTGACCGGTCGGGTCACCCTGAAGCACCTGAAGCGAAACACCGGGGCCCGGCCGGGTGATCGCCTGCTGCTGACCAAGCCGCTGGGCATTGGCATTCTGACCACGGCGGAAAAGAAGGGCCTGCTGACATCGCAGCACCAGGGCCTGGCCCGGGACGTGATGTGTCAGCCCAATCGCGGAGGCCAGCATTTGGGCCCAGTGGACGGCGTCACCGCCATGACGGATGTGACCGGGTTTGGCCTCGCCGGGCATCTGCTGGAAATGCTGGCCAAGGGGGCGCTTCAGGCTCAGATCCACTTGGACCAGCTGCCGCTGCTGGCCGGCGTAGAGGATTATCTCAATGCCGGCGCCAGTCCCGGCGGCAGCCACCGAAACTACGCCAGCTACGGCTATCAGCTTAGCCCCCTGACCGATCACTGGCAGCAGATGGTATGCGATCCGCAAACCAGCGGCGGACTGCTGCTCTCGGTGGACCCGCAGGCGGTGGAGCAGGTCACGGAGATCCTCACGACCCACGGCGCCGGCGCCGACGTGATCGGCGAGGTGGTCCCGGCCGGGGACGGCGCGACCATCCACTTCTCGTGAGCTACACCCGGGACGACTACGAGCAGCTCCTGCTCGACGGCACGCCGCTGCTCGACGTGCGGGCCCCGGTTGAGTTTGCGCGGGGGGCCCTGCCGGGGGCGGTGAACCTGCCACTGCTCAACGACGCCGAACGTGAAGCGGTGGGTATTCGCTACAAAAACGCCGGGAACGATGCCGCCGTGGCCCTGGGCCACGAGCTGGTGACCGGCGCGGTAAAGCAGGAGCGTGTTGGCGCGTGGCTGGCGTATGCCCGGCAACACCCGGCAGCGTCGCTTTACTGCTTTCGCGGCGGTCAGCGATCGCAGATTGCCCAGGCCTGGCTCGCCGAAGCGGGCTGCCAGCTGCCGCGCGTCGCCGGCGGGTACAAAGCGGCGCGGCGTTTTGTGCTGGAGCGTCTGGAGTCGTTTTGCCGCGACGTGCCGATCACGGTGCTCGGCGGCTACGCCGGCAGCGGCAAAACCGACGTCATCGCCGACCTGCCGGACACGGTGGATCTCGAAGGTCTTGCCAATCATCGCGGCTCAGCATTTGGCCGGCGCGTTGGCGGTCAGCCCACCACCATCAACTTTGAGCACGAGCTCACGCTCGCCTGGCTGAAGCTCGAGGCGAGCGACGCGGGCCGGGTGATGATGGAAGACGAAAGCCGGCTGGTAGGGCGCCTGTCGCTGCCGCCGACGCTGTGGGAATCACTGACTCAGAGCCCCGTTGCAGTGCTGAATGTGCCTTTTGCCGAGAGGGTTGAGCGGATCATCCGCGACTACGTGGTCACCAATCTGGCGGACTGGGAGGCGAGCGGCGCGGAGGATGCCCGGGAGCAGTTTGAGCAGGGCCTGCGCGACAGCCTGGATCGGGTGCAAAAACGCCTGGGCGGCGCGCGCCACCGGCAGCTGAGAGACGCGCTGGATGGTGCGCTGAAAACACAGCGGGCCAGCGGCGGGGTGACGCAGCACGGCGCGTGGGTCGAGCCGCTGCTGCAGGAATACTACGACCCGATGTATCAGTATCAGATGGAGCGCAAGGCCGAACGGGTCGTGTACGAGGGCACCCCGGCCGACCTGCAGGACTGGTGGATCAGTCGCTGACGCGCAGGGCAAACCGCTCCCGCCAGGGCCGTTCGTCGGCAAAGGACACGGCGATGTGCGTAACCCGCCCCAGTATCCGATCCTCGCTGGCAAAACCCCACTCCCGCGAGTCTTTGCTGTTGTTGCGGTGGTCACCCATCATGAAGTACCGGCCCGGTGGCACGACATAGCGCCGCTCGCCCGGGCGGATCGGCCGCTCGGCGGAGTAATAGATGCTGTACTCACGATCCCCGAGGCGCTGCGTCGCGGCGATATCGCCGTCCGGCTGCCGCTCGAAACGGGTCGGGAGCCGCTGCCCATTCACCCAGACCTCAGCCCCGCGAATCATCACCTGGTCCCCCGGCACGCCGATCACGCGCTTGATGTAGACGTCGTCGGTGTGGGGCGGAAGAAACGTGACGATGTCGCCGCGCTCGGGGCTGCCCCAGCCGGGCAGCCGCCGATTGAGCAGCGGGATGGAAGGTCCGTAGCTGAATTTCTCCACCCAGATGTAGTCGCCGGGGAAAAAATTGGGCTCCATCGACGTACTCGGAATGTGGGACCAGTCCGCCACCGCCGTGCGGAAGGTGGCGATGCCCACCAGCACAAACAGCGTCGGCAGGTGGTCTTTGAAGCGCTGACCCCAGGTTCTTTTTGCCGACACTTGGGGACTGGCTTGCTTTGACGTCATGACGGGAATGCCCTGCTACCGGTGACCGTAGGACCGGGCGCGGCGCCGAAGGTTCAACCCGCCCGGGGTCGCGGCACCAGCGCCAGCTGCCGCGACTGGCAGACAAGCTGGTCGCTTTCATCCCACAGCTCCACCTCTTCCTCCAGCAGGCCGTACTGTACGAAGCGCGTGCGTATCCGGGCCCGGAGCCAGCCCGGCGCCGGCACCCCTCGCGCGTGGACCGTCAGTTCCACTGTAGGAACCCAGTTCACCGGCAGCTTTAGATCAAACACCGGCGGCGGGAAACCGTCGGCCATGATGGGCAGGTCCTTGAGCGCTACAGTATCGGTACCCGGCAGAGGGCTGATCCAGCAGGCGTAGTCGCCTCGACCCGAGGGTTCGCCGGATAGAAAGAACTTAGCGGCCGGATCGGTTCGGATCTCGACCTTGCGAAAAAACGGACTGGCCATCGGCGGCACCGTCGCCTGGCGACATTCGCTCAGCGGCGGCAGGGCCGGCGGGCCGGAGGCGGCAAACCGGGCCAGACCTTCGGCCTCGGGTTTGTCGCCAAACGCGCCGAGCAGCCGCAGCGCCGGCTTGCCGTTGAATTGCATTTCGGCCCCAACGGTCGCGAGCATGCGGCCCTCTTTGATGATCTCCGTGACCACCTCCGCCTCGCCGAAGGAGACCGGCCGGAGGAAATGACCGGTGAGGCTGAGGGCGCAATCGCGCTGGCACGCGGCGGCCATAGGCTCGAGCGCCAGCATCATCAGCACCCCGCCGTTGGTATTGCCGCCGATGTCCCAACCTTCGGGGACGGATACGGTGTGCTTCATACGATCGCGGCGGCAGCCCGCTCGCCGGACTCCATCGCCCCCTCCATGCCGGAGGCGGTGAGCGCGGTATGCTCGCCGGCAAAATGTAACCGCGCCAGCGGCTCGCGCAGCGCGTTCGACAGCCGCGCGGTCTGGCCCGGGGGCCAGTAGGCGTAGGCGCCGCCGTTTTCCGGCTGCTGCGCCCAGGAAAAGCGCCGAACGTAGGACACCCGTCCTTTCAGCGACGGCCGGATCCGGGGCATTTCCGTCTCCACCAGCGTCCGCACCTCGCCCTCGCTCAGGTTATCGATGGCCGCGGAACGCGTGCCGTTGATCCAGATCTTGTACCCCACCAGTTCGCCTGCCGCGTCCACCCGGGGAAACCAGCGTTCCAGCGGCGTGTCGGTCCACATGGTGGCCGGCATTTCATCGTCATCAAAAAACCGGCCCTGCGTATCGACGTAAACGTGGCTGACGCGGGTGTAGGGCACGGCAAAGATGGCATCCCGCTGGGCTGCGCTCAGCGGCGCTTCGATAGCCACGTCGCGCAGCGCCGGGAGCGGCAGGGTGCAGATGGCATGGCCGGCCTGCCAGCGGCGGCCGTCGGCGGTAACCGCGGTCACGCCGGTGCTGTCCTGACTGATCGAAGTCACCCGCGCCGCGTATTCAATCGGCGAGGTCAGCGCCGCGGCCATCGCCTCCGGCAGCAGGCTGCTGCCGCCCTGAATCTGGGTCGACCGTTGGCCGCGGAACAGCACCTGGTTGCGCCAGGTGCGAATCACCGACGCGGTGCCGAGACCGTTGTTATCGGCGTTGACATTCATCAGGCGCAGCGCCTCGGGGGATGCGCCAGCCTGTTTCAGAGCAAGATGCAGCGACTGATCCTGTGGACTAAATGCCTGGCTGGCCCAGTCCTCGGTGCCCTGGAGCGGATTCAGCGGTGCCAGCACGTGGTGCATCAGGCGGAAAGGCGGCACCTCCCGCAGCGATCCGGTCAGCGGGTTTGCCGGTGACCCGGCCCAATCGGCGGAGTTCAGCGTGGCGCCGTTTACGTGCAGCGCCAGGCCCTCAGCGGCGGCGTCGCGGCGAAAACTCTCCATGCCGGGCTGATCTCCAAAGGCCACACCCACCCGTTTGGCCGCCGCCAGCAGGCGCGCATAACCGGTGCCGGCCTGCACCGCGCCGTTCTCCGGCTGATCCGGCAGGTCCCGGTTGGTCCAGAGGCGGCCGCCGGGCCGGTTGCGGGCTTCCAGCAGAACCACTCGGGCGCCCTTGGCTTCGAGCGCCGCAGCGGCGGCCAGGCCGGACAGACCGGCGCCCAGGATCAGCACGTCGGTCTGCTGGGGCACCGATCTGACAGCGCAGCCCAGCGGCCCCAGCGTGGCAGCACCGGCTAACCCGGTGATCAGTGTGCGGCGGCGAATCTGCATCAGCTGCCCTCCCTCATCGCGTCAATGGGACGCACATCGCCCCGGTTTACAAACAATGCCTTGGTCCGCAGAAAACGGGTGAGGCCGGTGGGGCCCATGCGTGAGGCGCCCAGGCCGGATTCACCGAACGCGTTTTTTTCCGACTCAAAAATCATGGTGGTGAGACCGGCGTCGTTGATGCTCACGGCGCCCACGTTCATATGCTGGGCCACGTCCAGGCACTGGGTTTCGTCGGCGCCAAACACGCAGCCGGAGAGGCCGTAGATCGAGTCGTTAGCAAGCGCCACCGCTTCGTCCACCGAGTCGAAGGCCATCACCGGCAGCACCGGGCCAAAAGTTTCCTCGCTCATCAGCGCCATGTCGTGGTCAATGCCAGACACCACCGTTGGCGCAAGCCAGCGCCCGCCGCCATGATGCTGGATCTCGCCGCCGCAGTGAATGGTGGCGCCGGCCGCCACCGCCGCCTCGAGCTGCGCCGCGACCTTGTCCGCCTGGGGCGCAAAAATAAACGGCCCGAGATGACCCTGGTCCGGATCGGGGTGCGTCAGCTCGACGGCCCGCGCCTTGTCGACCAGCATGGTGAGAAACGACTCGTATACGCTCCGGGCCACGTAGATGCGCTCGATGCTCTGGCACGCCTGGCCCGTGGCCACCACGCTGGCGCGCAGCAGGGCGGTGGAGGCTCGATCAAGATCAGCATCTTCAAGGACAATAGCGGGGTCCTTACCGCCGAGTTCCAAAAACGCAGGTATAAAGTTGCGCGCTGCCGCTTCCCCCACCTTGCGACCCGTCGCCACGCTGCCGGTAAACACCACGGCGGACACCTGATCCACCAGCGCCTGACCAGTCTCCGCCGCGCCGGGGGTAAACGCCAGCACCCGCGCCAGCCCCGGCACCTGGGTGAGCGTATCGTTGAGCGGCTCAATAAACCGCGGCGTCACCTCACTGGGCTTGATCATGACCGCGCAGCCGGCGAGCAGGGCCGGGATCGCGTCGATGAGGGAAAGGGTCAGCGGAAAGTTCCAGGGGCTGATCACGCCGACCAGGTCGTAGGGGACCCGCTGCTCCCGTAGCTCCACCGACGGCACCGCCACGCTGGGCCGGGCCCCGGTTTCGAGCAGCGCCGGCGCCAGCCGGCACCAGTTTTCGATCGCGGCGATGGTGCCGAAAAACTCGCCCCGGGCCACCGCGCGGCGCCCCGTGTCGGCACTCAGGGCCGCCACAATCTCCGCCTCGCTATTGCGCAGCGCCTCAACCCAGGCGCTGAGTTTTTCGATCCGGCCCTGCACGCCGCCGGCGTTCCAGACGACCTGCGCCGCGCGCAGGCTGTCGGCCACCCGCGCGAGCTGATCGGCGGTGTAAGGTTCGATGTGGTAATCCACCTCGCCGGTGCGGGGATTGCGCACCTTAAGGTCAGCCTGACTCATGAATCGGTCTCCGTTACCCTTCTGCGGCAGCCTTAGGTCGACGCCGACGCCTCCCGGGTTATCAGTCGATAGGGTTCGCCGGATCGATGACAAAAATCTGGTCGTCTACCGGACCGTTGATTTTAAAGGTGTGCCAGAAAATATCGTTAGTGAGGCGACCGTCGTAATAAAGCCGCACCCGCTGCGGCTGGCGAAACCGGGGATTTTCGTGCCAGGCAAACGCCGAGTAGATCCGTTCGTGCCAGCCCCGGGGCGTGGCAAATCCCACCTGACGCACTGCGTAGCTGTCCCGGTCGATACCGAAGATGGTGCTGCCGCCGGCGGCGTCGGTGATCTCAACGAAGTAACACGGATACCCCTCCACCTGGTCGTCCGCCAGGCGCCGGACCGAAAAGCCGGGGGAATCGGCGAAGCGGATAATGCCGAAGCCGAACGCGGCGGACCATTGGGTGGTGGCCACGGCATCTTCCACCAGGCCGGCCTCGTTGTAGGTCTTTTCGCCATCGAAAGCGATCTGGAAAACGACCTCGTTGCTGCTGCGCGCGTCAAACCGCACTTTACCGTTCGCCCGGTGGGCCGCCTCGGACACGGCGGGGAACCGTCGCCACATGCGGTAGCGGTCTACCAGGGTTTTTTTTGCCGGATCCCCTTCCGGATACAGGGTCATGCGCCCCTCAAAGTAAAGCGTTTGCGGGCGTTTCCAGCCGTGACCGCCCGCTGCCTCCGTCGCCATGTTGACGATGTCCAGGCCCGTCTGGGCGCGCACCGCGGGCAGCGGCGCCGCGGCAAGAAGCAGCGCGAGGCAAAGCAATCGGGTCACGTTGAGGGGGCACCGGCAATAGTTATAATGTCCTAACATTATATCATTTGCGCCTATCGCTTTTCGGAGGCTCTCGTCATGAAATTTGCGCTCATTCTGCCATTATCCCTGTTCGCTGCCGCTGCGGCCGCAGACGGCCACGGGCTGGACCCCAACAAGCCGGCGGACGCCATAACGCTGGCGCGGAAAATCATGTGCTCGACCGAGGATGGTGCCGAGGCAACCTACTGGTGGCACGGTCGCGCCTATTCCCGTCGTATGGGGGAACGGGACAAGCTGCTGTTCCTCGTTGAGGGCATGAACGTGCGGGCCTGCACCTCCGATACCCACCCGGAGCGAGGCAACGGTTACCGGCTGGTGTCCCGGGAAATCCTGCTCTACAAGGATCCGAAAACCGGAGAGGTTTTGAGCAAGTGGGAAAACCCCTGGACTGGCGAGGAAGTGGACGTGCTCCACGTGGCCAACGACCCGGTGAATTTTCAGTCCTACGAGATGGGCCGGGACGGCCAGGGCGCCACGTGGTCGGGCGAGTTTAAGAACGACGGCTGGTTTCAGAGCAACACCGTGCCGCTGTTTTATCCCAATCCGCTGGCCAGCGAGTTTCAGGCAGAGATTGGCGGCACCTATCACGCCACGGAGATGTTTAACTTCTTTGGCCCCAAAGAGGATCTGCTGGACCCGAACGTGAAATCCGCTGACGTCCGTGTGGGTTGGTCCCGCATGTCGGACTGGCTCCCCTGGATGAAGATGGGCGGGCGCGACGGCATGATCTATATGCACACCGCCGGATCCAAGCTGCGCAGCTGGGATGAGCTCAGCGATACGCTGAAAACGGAAATCCGTAAACATTATCCGGAATACACCAACGCGCCGCCGCTAGACGATGACCGCCGCAACGTGACCAGCTGGTCCTACTTCCGCGACGTCCGCGCCGGCAAGGTCAAAGTCCCCGAGCGCGACTAGCCTCGGCAGGCGTACCGAGTCGCGAGGTGCCGGGTCAGACCCCAAGTGGGTCTGACCCAGTGGCGGCGGAAACCTAGCTTTCGCGCTCGACAGATTCCTGGCTCAGGGTCAGACCCGCTCGGGGTCTGACCCGGAGCGCACGCCCGCTCCGCCGACGCCTCCTCGACTCATCGTGTTTTCTTCTCGCCCTGCCGCCGCTGTGACTACCGCCACACGCCGGGCCGGGCGCACCCGCTACCCTGACGCCAGCGATCAGCCTAGGGGAATGAAATGGCGACTTTTTCTGTCAATGGCCAGCGCGTTGAGTTCGACGGACCGCAGGATACGCCGCTGCTCTGGGTACTGCGGGACCACCTGAATCTCACCGGCACCAAATACGGCTGCGGCATTGGCCAGTGCGGCGCCTGCACCGTGCACATAGATGGGGCGGCCCAGCGCTCCTGCATGCGGCCGGTCAGCAGCGTCCAAGACACCCAGATCACCACCATCGAGGGCCTGTCGGATGACGGCAATCATCCGGTACAGGCGGCCTGGAAAGAAATCGACGTGCCCCAGTGCGGGTACTGCCAGGCGGGCCAGATCATGGCGACGGCGGCTTTTCTCAAAACCCATCCCAACCCCACCGACGACGCCATCGACAAAAACCTGACGAACCGATGCCGCTGCGGCACCTACGTGCGAATCCGCAAGGCGATTCACCGCGCCGCCGAACTGAGCGATTCGCCATGAACGCCCCGCAGCTGCCCTCGCGACGGCGATTCCTGGTCAGCGGCCTCACCGCCACCGGCGCGCTGCTCATCGGCGTGCCGGCCGCGTCCGGCAAAGCCGCCCACGGCAAACGCGAGCTGGGCTTTTTTGTCACCATCATCCAGGACAATACGCTGATTATCGGCAGCAACCAGCCAGAGATCGGCCAGGGCATCCGCACGACCTTACCGATGCTGGTGGCCGAAGAGCTGGAAGCCGACTGGAGCCGGGTCAGCGTCCGCCAGATGCCGCTGGGAATCGTGCGCAGCGGCGACGGCTACACCTGGAAATATGGCGGCCAGGGGGTTGGCGGCAGCACCGGTCTGACCAGCAACTTTGATTTCATGCGCGAGGTGGGGGCCCGATGCCGCGTGCTGCTGGAAAAGGCGGCGGCGGACCGCTGGGGCATCAAAGCGGGTTCTGTCACCTGCCGCGACAGCTTCGTCGTCCACCCGGACGGCCAGCAGAAGCTGCCCTACAGTGCCCTCATCGAAGACGCCGCGGCGCACCCGATGCCGGAAACGGCACCAGAACTGAAGCCGGTAAGCGCGTTTCGCATCGCGGGAAAACACCAGCCCACCACAGACCTTGATGAGCTGGTCACCGGCCGCGCCCGCTACGGCCTGGACACGCGGATCAATGGCATGAAATACGCGGTGCTGGCGCGCTGCCCACACCTCGACGGCTCCGTTCAATCGGTCGACGCCGCCGCCGCCCGGGCGGTGCCCGGCGTGGTGGACGTGCGGGTGATCACCGGGCCGGAACCCGGTGCGCCGTACCACATCCTGGCGGCGGGGGTCGCGGTGATCGCCGACAACACCTGGGCCGCGCTGAAGGGCCGGCAGGCGCTTGAGATCGCCTGGAAAAAAGGGCCGGGTGCTGATGAGTCCACTTCGGGCTTTGAGGAGCAGTGCCGTCAGCTGCTGGCGGGAGAAGGACAGATCGTGCGCAACGACGGCGACGCTGCCGCGGCCCTGAAAGGCGCCGAGCGCACGCTTACGGCCCGCTACGCGATCCCCTTCGTGTCGCATGCCCCGCTGGAGCCACCCAACTGCTTTGCCCACGTCACCGCGGACGGGGCAAAGATCATCGTGCCGACCCAAAGTCCTTCCGGCGTTTCCCGCACCGTGGCCAACGCCACCGGTCTGGAGCGAGACCGAATCAGCGTGCAGATGACACGGGTGGGCGGGGGCTTCGGTCGCCGGCTTAGCGTGGACTACGCCGCCGAAGCGGCGCTGATCTCGAAGGCCAGCGGTTATCCGATCCAGCTGGTGTGGACGCGGGAGGACGATCTGCGTCACGACTTCTACCGACCGGCGGGGCTTCACGAGCTCACCGCGGGGTTAGGCGAAGACGGTACCGTGGTGGCCTGGAAACACCGGCTGGCAAGCGCGAGCAAATACTACCGCCGTCCCAACGTGCCGGACGAGGACATGTGGAAGCCGGAGCTTTACGCGGACGATTTCCCGGCGGGCCGCGTGGCCAACTTTACCCGCGAGTATTTTCCGGTGAAGTCTTTTGTGCCGCGGGGGTCCTGGCGCGCGCCAGCGCATACGGCCAACGCGTTTGTGATCCAGAGTTTTATCGATGAGCTGGCCCACCAGCACGGCGAAGACATGCTGACCTTCCAGCTGCGCCTGCTGGGGGAAGCGGAAGATCTATCCTATGAACAACATGGCGGCCCCACGTTCAATCCGGGCCGGCTGGCCAGCCTGCTCAGGTTTGTGGCCGAAGAGTCGGGCTACGGCCGCTCCCTGCCTCCGGGCCGGGGCATTGGCCTGGCCTGCCACTTCACGTTCGGCGGCTATGCCGCCCACGCCGTGGAGGTGAGCGTGAGCGACACCGGCGACCTCGCCATTCACCGTATCGTTGCCGCCATGGACTGCGGCCTGGCGGTGAACCCGAACGCGGCGCTGGCGCAGGTGGAGGGAGGCACGGTAGACGGATTGAGTACCGCGCTGAATCTCGAGATCACGGTGCGCGACGGCGAGGTGGAGCAGAGCAACTTTCACAACTATCCGCTGGCGACGATTGCGCAGATTCCGCGCCGCATCGAGGCGCATCTGAAACCCTGGGACGATCGCCCGACCGGCGTCGGGGAGATCCCCCTGCCACCGGTTGCGCCGGCCCTCACCAACGCCATTTTCGCCGCGAGCGGCAAACGCATCCGAACGCTGCCCCTGGGGGATCAGCTCAAGGCCTGAGCGCCAGCCGCTCAAGCGCCTCCAGCGCTGGATGGTAGCGAGGGGTAATCGCAAGCGCCCGGCGCTGCGCCGTCGCCGCGGCCTTGAGATCCCCTGCTGCCTCCAGCGCCAGCCCGTAGACGTGATGCGCGCTGTGGAACTCGGGATATTGCTTCCGGTAGAGGCGGTAATGCTGAACGGCAAGCGCCGCCGCTGCGGGATCGCGGGTCAACCCCTCTTCGCCGTAGAGCCAGCGAAAACCGTAGAAAAAGGCCGGGTACTGAGAGAAATAGCGGCCGGCCGGGTCCTGCGCACGATACTCATCGAACAGCGCATTGGCCGCCTCCGGATCTCCGGCGAAGATCAGTTTTGTCAGCGCGCTGACCTTCGGCTCTGCGGCCCGGTTGATCCGGGCCAGCCGGTCGCGGTGGGCGGTCAGGTCCTCTGCACCAAGCCAACGGCCGCGCAGCACCACGGCTTTGGGAGTCTTGAGCGCCGCAAGACCGTCCCGCGGGTCTTTTTCGATCATCAGCAGATCCGCTCGGGCGCCCGGCTCGAGCACGCCTACCCTGGGAAAATCCGGCGCGAGCGCCGCCACCAGCTTGCCCGCATAGGCGGTGGCGGTTTTCAGCGCAGTCCGGGTATCGAGCCCTGCCGCCTCGTAGGCCAGCAGCTCGCCCACCAGCGACGCTCCCGGGTAGGCGCCGGGCACCGGGGTGTCGGTACCGGCGATCAGCAGCTGGGGCGCCAGCGCTCCCGCGATACCAGCGATTGCGGCCACATCATCGGCCGACCGCAGAGCTCGCCCCACCCACGCCTGATCGCGCCGGGCATAGCGATTGAATCCAGGGCGATACGGCTGCAGCGATACCGGGTGAAGCAGCTCTCGCGCCGGATTCCCCAGCAGGTCATCCAGCCCCGCCGGCATGGCGGCGGTCATTCGCAGCAGCTGGTGGTTTGCCGTGAGGGTCACCTCCGCTTGCTTAAGGGCCTCCAGCAGTGCTGAGATTTCCTCCGGGTCCTGTCGGTCATTAAGCAGTTTGAACGCCTGCTCTCCGTGCGCGATGTTGCGATGCGGGCAGGTTAAAACGTCATCCAAAGACACGGCGTCGGGGATATGGCCAGCCACGGCGAGGCCAACCTCCCGAGCGGTGGCGCAGATTGCCTGATACTGGGGCCGGGACAGCTCGCTGTAGACCTTGATGAAGTCGTAGCCGGCAAGCTTTTCGCGGATGACCGTTTCCCGCGCATCCTCCGGGGAGCTCAACACCGTCATGGGCAGCATGTTGGGCGGATTACCATCCAGATAATCACCACTGGTGATGAAATCTGGAGCAATCAGCCCACCGCCGCGGGCTTTCTCGCGCAGCGTCAGATGCCAGGGCAGGCCGCGCATGTTGACCACGGTGGTCACGCCGTAAAGCGGGAAAACCTCCAGATCCTGCGGATGATCGATATGGACGTGGGCGTCGATCAGCCCGGGCACCACCCAGGCTCCAGCGCCATCCACCACGTAGACCCCGTCGGGCTGCTGCGCCTCCTGCGTTATCTCCGCGATCAGCCCATCCCGGACGACCACGGTGTGATTGAGCAGCACCTGATCGCTGGCCATGGTAAGGACATGGACGTTCGTCAGCACAAGATCCTGAGCCGCCGCGGCCGGCGCGCCGACGATCAGGGAGGCGGCGGCTAAAACCCGCCAAAACCAGTGATTTCTCATGGCTTGCAGCCTGCCCCAAACCTGTCATTCTGACCATGAATTTAAGCTTGGGACTTGCTTGGGATGCCCAAAACAGGCCCCCTCAAGGTTGCACAGATCACCGTCGACCCGGCCCTGTACCAGTTAAGCCGCGGGCCCCGGGTGCTGCAGATTGAGCCTCGGGCCATGCAGGTCCTTTCGGTATTGCTGGCGCAGCGCAACCAGGTGGTCCGCCGAGAGGTCATCTTCCGTGAGGTCTGGGGCCGCGGCGAGGCCAGCGACGATACGCTCAACCGGCTGATTTTCGACCTGCGTCGCACGCTTCGGGAACTGGACCCGGGTTGGGAGCCGATCGAAACCATTCGCCGGGTCGGCTACCGGTGGGTGGAGCGGAAAACGCCACTGTGGCGCCGCCGGGGCGCGGCCGCCGCAGCGGCGCTGGTGGTCCTGGCGGCAGCGGCGCTGCTGCTCTCGCGCCCCTCGCAGGTGGTGGTGGGGACGGTCCGCCCTTTGAGCGCCGATCTTGGCCTGGAGACCTATCCGGCCTTCAGCCCCGATGGATCCACCGTTTACTTTGGCTGCAGCCCCGGGGACCGGGGCAGCGGCACCAGCGTGGCCCTGTGCCGCCGGGACGTCGGCGGCTCGGTCATTGAAACCGTGCTTGAGCAGGTAGCGGACGGCGTAGCGCCGCATCCCGACGGGGTTCACCTCGCCTTCCAGACCGCAACCGGGGATTGCACCATCAACCGACTCAATCAGCGCACCGGCGAGCAGGTCCGGCTGACCCCGTGCCTCGACCGCAACGACGGCAGCCTGGCCTGGTCAGCGGATGGGCAATGGCTGTACTTCTCCGATCGCACCGCTGCCGGCGGCCCGTTTCGGATTAAGGCCGTCAACTTTGCAGGCGCTGAGACGCTCCCGATCAGCCGTCCCGCTCCGGACACGGTCGGCGATCTGTATCCAACACCCTCTCCGGACGGCACCCGGCTGGCTTTCTTTCGCGCCAGCAGCGCTCCCGCCACCACGACCTATATCACGCCCGGCAGCGGCCGGGTCTGGCACGGCTGGCTGAATCAGGCCCAGTTTGCGCAAACCCCGGAGCCGCTGGCCCCCGGTGCCGCGGAGACGCAGGTGACGGGGCTGGCCTGGTACAACCGCGATCTGCTCTGGTTCGCCAATCCGGATGGGCGGGAGTTTGCCCTCCTGATTTCCCGGGACGGCAAAGCGGCGCCGGTGTCGCTGGGCACGTTCACCGGTATCCCCCGTCACCCCACGATCAGCAACCAGGGGCTGGTGATTGCCGAAGCGTGGAGCGCTGACGCCGATCTGTGGCGGTTGTCCCTGGCGAATGACAACGCGCCGCAGCGGGTACTTTCGTCAACCCGGTTTGACCTGAGCCCCACCTTCGCGCCCGACGGCGAGCGCGTTGCCTGGGTAAGCGCGCGCCGGGGGCGGTCGGAAATCTACATCGGCAGTCTGGCCGACAACAGAGTGATCCGACGGCTTGATCCGGGGGACGGTTTCGAGGCCGAATCGCCCAAATTTTCCCCGGACGGGCAGCAGCTCGTTTTTGAACGCCGCCGGAACGAGCGCAGTGAGGTTGCCGTGTACGACCTGTCGTCCGGGACCCTCCGGCAGCTGCCGAATCCGGACGGACAAAGTCGAGCGCCATCTTTCGCTGCTGATGGTCAATCAGTTTTTCTCGCCTCCGATCGCAGCGGGAGTTGGAACATCTGGCAGCAAATGCTGGAGGATGAGTCGCTGAGGCAGGTGACCCGCGGCGGGGGTTATGGCCATGCCAGCCGCGGCGACCTGCTCGTTTTCTCTCGCCGGGATGAGCCGGGGCTCTGGCGCCAGGATCTTACAACAGGAGCGGTGACCCAGCTGTCGGATCGCCTGCCGCCCTGGTCCTGGGGAAACTGGGTGCTCGTCGAAGATGAGGTCTGGGCAGCCCTGGGCAACAGTTCCGGCGACACAGACCTCGTCGCCATCGATGTGGCAAACGGACAATCCCGAACCCTGCGCCGCCTGCCGCAGCCGCTGCTTCGGGAATCCACCAACCTGGCCGCCGCCCCAGACGGTCAGACCATCGTGTTTGCGCTGCGCAGTTTCCTGAGCGCTGACCTGATCCAGTTTTCCCTGAGCACTTCCGGCGGCCACTGAGCCGGCGTCCCAACCTGGCGCGCCCTGCGATGGTGCGGAATGAAGGTGCGCCGGCCACATTGGTGCGCCGACGCCGTTTTGGCGCCTGGAATTGTTCCCTTTGTCATGAAACGGCAATCCATATTTTCTATAGCAATCAACCATCTAAGCATGACTCGCGTTTTTTGCCGGGCAAAGTGGCCCGTCTCTTGCTCTTTGAGTGCCGTCCCGGCTGCGCCGGCGACTTCACTTTGATTGAGCGAGGAGATACTCGATGACCCAGACCAGCAGGCGAGCGCTTTGGATTGCCGCTGCCCTCATGCTAGCGGCTGCCGGCAATTCTCATGCCCAGCTAACCGCCAATTTCGCCGCCGACAATAACTACATCTGGCGGGGCCTGACCCAGACGGAAAACGAGGTAGCCGTATCCGGTGGACTCGACTACGCCTGGGACAACGGTGCCTACGTAGGTACCTGGATATCCAATGTCAGCTACGCCCCGGGGGACGTCTTCTCCTACGAGCACGATATGTACTTCGGCTACGCGTTTGAGGCGAGCGGTGTCAGCTACGACTTTGGCTATCTGTATTACAACTACGATGACGAAGCCGAATTCGACTTTGCTGAAATCTACGGCTCCGTGGGCATCGGCGACTTCAGCCTCGGGCTGAACATCCTTGCGCATACGGAAGCCGACGAAGGACCTGGCCAGGACTTTGGGTTTGGTGAGACCTTCTACTTCTCCGCTGACTACGCCACGGAGATTCGCGAAGGCCTCGAACTCGGTCTGCACGTCGGCTACCACGACGGCGACTTTAACGAGGCGTTTAACGGCGTGCCCGAGGGTTACCTGGATTACGCGATTTCTCTGTCCAAAGATGGTTTCACGATCAAGCTGACCGGCACTGATCTGGACGACGCAGGGCCCGACGGCCTGGACAACGACGAGGTGAAATTCGTCGTGGGTTACTCGATGGACTTTGAGCTCTGAGCTAGCTGCGCCCGGACTGGCGGCCGGGGCCCCGGAGCCCCGGCCGTCGGTTTTTGAATGCTCGTCTGACGGCAACCGTCCGACGTTAGCTGGTGATCGGCACCAGCGTTAGCTCCACCCGGCGGTTGGCTGCCCGGCCGCTGGAGCTGGCATTACTGGCGACCGGATAGTCTTCGCCGTAGCCGGCGGAGGCCACGCGGCGCGGCAGCACACCACCGCGCATCAGATAGCCGGCCACCGACTCGGCCCGCCGCTCGGACAGCAGCTGGTTGTACCGATCGCTGCCGGTGCTGTCGGTGTGACCAACCACCTCAATCAGCGTTTGATCATACTCATCCAGCACCAGCGTGACCGAATCCAGCACCGACGAAAACTCCGGCCGCAGCGCCGCACGGTCCACGTCGAAGGTGATGTGGCCCGGCATGTTGAGGACGATCTGGTCGCCGGCGCGGGTGACCGACACGCCGGTGCCCTCAAGCTGCTGCCGCAGCTTCGCCTCCTGCACGTCCATGTAGTAGCCAATGGAACCGCCGGCCAGCGCACCGACGCCGGCGCCAATGAGCGCCCGTTTGCGCCGCTCGCGGCTGTCGTCACCGCTCAAAATGCCGGCCACCGCGCCCGCCGCGGCGCCGATCGCCGCCCCTTTGGTCGCCTTGGCCGTCTGGTCCTCCCGGGTGTAGGGGTTGATCGTGGTGCACCCGGAAAAAACGCCAATAATCAATGAAATAGCAATCAAGCGAGAGGTTTTCATGGGGTTGTCTCTTCAGCCTCAGGATCCATTTCAGGCTAGCAACCTGAGGCTTAACCACGGATTAACCGGGCGTGTGACGCGGATCACACTTTCCGTCCTTAGCCGAGCGGCTTTCCGAACATCTTTTGTCTCTTTTTAGGAGACAATATGTCAACAAATTAACCAATTGTCTCTTTTTGGAATCCGATGCACACTGTCGACCATTCAACGGATAAACCTAAATAAGGAGCCAAGCCATGATGAATCTAAGAGCGGCCAACGACCGCGGGCTGGCCAATTTCGGTTGGCTTAGCAGCCGTCATACGTTCTCTTTTGGCCATTACTTTGACCGGGCGCATATGGGCTTTGGCCCGCTGCGCGTGATCAATGAGGACCAGGTCAAACCCGCCAAAGGTTTCGACACCCACGGCCACCAGGACATGGAGATCCTTTCCTACGTGCTGAGCGGCGAGCTGGAACACCAAGACAGCATGGGCACCGGATCGGTGATCCGCCCCGGCGACGTGCAGCGCATGAGCGCCGGTACCGGCGTGCGGCACAGCGAGTACAACGCGTCGGACACGAACCCGGTGCATTTTCTGCAGATCTGGGTGATTCCGGAGCGCAACGGGTTGAACCCGAGCTACGAGCAGAAAACGTTCAGCGAAGCCGAGAAGCGCGGTCGCCTGCGTCTGGTGGGTTCCCGCGATGGTCGCGAGGGCTCCGTGGTGATTCACCAGGATGTGAATCTCTACGCCGGTCTGTTCGACGGCAGCGAAACGGCCACGCTGGACCTGGCAGCGGACCGCAAGGTCTGGGTCCAGGTCGCTCGGGGCGCTGTCGAGGTTAACGGCCAACGGCTCACCGCAGGTGACGGACTGGCACTCGAAGCACCCGATTCGGTGACCCTCGCAAACGGCGAGCGGGCGGAAGTGCTCGTGTTTGATATGGGCCACTGACCACCGAAACCGGACGCGTTATGCTCGCAAGATGAGCAACGACTCCATCAACGGTGATTTGACCCAAAGGGTCTCGGTGGACACCGAGACCCTGGCTTTTACGCCCAGCCCGAGCGGCACCGTCTGGCGCAAGCGGGTGCACCTGGTTGGCCCGCCCGAAGCCGGCCAGGTGACTTCGTTAGTGCGCTATCAGCCGGATTCGAGTTTTCCGGCCCACGATCATCCGGAGGGTGAAGAAATCCTGGTGCTCGAAGGGGTCTTTTCCGACGAGCACGGCGACTGGCCGGCCGGCACCTACCTCCTCAATCCGGAAGGCTTTCGCCACGCCCCCTTTTCCAAACCAGGGTGCCTGCTGCTGGTAAAGCTGCGCCAGTTCCCCGGCATCGATCGGGAGCACGTGGTGATCGCGAGCGATCAGCTGAGCTGGGAGGAAACCTCGCAGCCGGGCATTTCAAGCAAGCCGCTCTATCAACAGGCAGGCTTCAGTGATCAGGTTTCGCTGGAGCGCTGGGCGCCGGGCGCTGCCGCGGCGCGCAGGTTTCCGGACGGGGTCGAGTATTTTGTGCTGGAAGGTTCGTTGGAGGATGAGGCTGGCAGCTATTCCCAGAGAAGCTGGCTGCGCCTGCCGGCGGGAGCGTCGCACCAGCCCATGAGCAGCACCGGTTGCACCCTCTACGTCAAGACCGGGGGGCTTCCCTACCTCCGTGCCGGGTGATGGGCCCGAGTGATACGGCCTGGTGATGCGGCGTGGTGATGTGCTGGGTCAGACCCGCTTGGGGTCTGACCCGGCATCCGTCGGAAACTTCAAAGCGGCGCCCGATACAGCGGGGTGTGGGCTCTCCGAGTTGGCCTAGGGCAGCGGCTGGCCCGGGGACCAGGGCGCGCCGGCGTCGCGCAGCTTGCCCTCGAACGCGGGAATCTGTTCCTCCGTTAACGCCTTCAGGCGCGTGCGCAGCTCGGCAAACTGCGATTTTGCGAGGTCCAGGCTTGCCCGGTGCTCCGGCGTGGGACCACGCGTGGATCGCCCGGTGCCGAGCAGCACGTGGAACAGGCGGCCTCCAACACTGGGGTCGGTCAACGAGCCAAACGTATTACGGTCGGGACTCCCCGACAGTGCCAGCGTGATGTCTGCCAGCTCCTGGTCCAGGCCGTGGAGGTCCGCATCCAGCGCTCCGGGGGCAGCCTGGGCCCGACCCAGCGCTGCCCGCAGGCCTTTGAGCCGATCTCGCGTAACGCCGAGCAGCTGGCCCGCAGCGGTGCTCTGGCGCTGCATAGCGCTCAGCTCATCCCAGAACGCAGCCACCTGGTCGTAGTCGGCCCCCGCCGGTGCATAAAGCGGCACCACCGCGACATCTACCGGCGACCCCAGGCCGGTGGACTCGCCGTCCACAACTTGGCTCATAGACACCTGATAGGTGCCCGGTGCCGCCAGAAAACCTACCGCGTCGGAAAAGTAGTCCCCGCCGACGCCTACGGCCTGGGGTGCGGGGAAACGCAGATCCCAAGCAATGCGGTGGAACCCTTTCTTGGCCGGCCCCTCGAGGCGGCGCACCACGTTGCCGTCGGCGTCGCGCACGGTCAGCATGATCGTCGGCTCCCGCTCGCTGCGCTCCGCCGCGATTTCTTCCCAGCTCGGAAACGGTACGTCCTCATCCGCTTCCAGCGCTTTCTCCCGCGCCTTCCGGGCGGCCTTACGGGTCTTGAGATCTTCCGGCAGGTAGTAGGTGATCACCGCACCAAACGGCGGGTTTGGCGCCATGTAGAGCGAGTTGCCCTGGCTCGCCGTACCGCCACCCCCCAGCGGGGTTCGCTCGACATACCAGCGGGCATCCCGGGGTTTAAACAGCTGCGGGGAGTCCAGCGCGTCGGCGCTCAGGCCGCGCAGCGGTGAGTAGTCATCCAGGATGTAAAAGCCTCGACCAAAGGTTGCGCCGACCAGATCATTCTCCCGGCGCTGAATCGCCAGATCGCGGAACGCAATGGTCGGCACGCCGCCATCCAGCTCGACCCAGCGGGCGCCGCCGTCCAGGCTGAAAAACACCCCAAACTCGGTCCCGACAAACAGCAGGCTGGCCTGCTCGTGGTCCTGCACCAGACGCCAGACGAGGTGCCGGTCCGGCAGGTTGGCGGCGATGCTGCGCCAGCGCTTGCCCCGGTCGGTGCTTTTCAGCAGGTACGGCTTGTAGTCGCCATACTTGTGGTTGTCGAGCGCCACGTACACCGTGTCGGCGTCAAACAGATCGGCCTTGATATCGTTCACAAACGCCGTGTCCGGCACCCCGGGCAGGCTGCCCACCTCAATCTGCTGCCAGCTGTCGCCGCCGTTTTCACTGACCTGAATCAACCCGTCATCCGTGCCGGCGTAGAGCAGCCCTTCAACGAGCGGCGACTCCGCCAGCGAGGTGACGGTGTTGTACTGGGACATGGCGTACATGTCCCAGGGCGCGTCCACACTCTGCCGGCGCCCCATGATCGGCAGCGTTTCGCGCTGCTGATCCCGGGTCAGGTCTCCGGAGATGGCGGTCCACTCATCGCCGCGGTTGTCCGACCGCCAAACCCGCTGGGAGGCGTGGTAGATGCGCGTGGGCGAGTGGGGGCTCACCAGAATCGGGGCATCCCAGTTGAACCGCTCCGGCGCATCGCCGGCCCGGGCCTGGGGCTTGATGTACACCATTTCACCGGTATCCCGATGCACCCGCACCAGGTTGCCCTGCTGCCACTGGGAGTAAACGATGTTCGGATTGCCCGGTTCCGTGGCCGGCTGGTGGCCGTCACCAAACAGCGTGACGTACCAGTCGGCGTTGCGGATCCCGTTCACGTTGTCGGTGCGCGAGGGCCCGCCCTGGGTGTTGTTGTCCTGGGTGCCGCCGAATACGTGATAGAACGGCTCCGCGTCATCCACCGCCACTTTGTAGTACTGCGTAATCGGCAGGTTGCCGACGTACTTCCAGGTTTTGGTGTGATCGAAGCTCTCGTAGAGACCGCCGTCGCTGCCGAAGATCACGTAGTCCGGGTTATCCGGACGAAAAGCGATCGCGTGATCATCACCGTGTTTGCCTTCGTTGTTAAGGCCTTTGAAGGTCACGCCGCCGTCGTCGGAAATCTGACTCGTATTGTTCATCAGGTAGAGCCGCCCCGGATGGTGCGGACTCACGTAGAGCTCCTGGTAATAATGCGGGCCGGTGCCGCCGGACACCGTGTCGGAGCGCTTTTCCCAGGTGGCGCCGCGATCGGTAGACCGGTAGATGCCCCCCTCCCGCCGGTCGAGCTCAATCGCCGCGTAAAGGGTGTCGGGGTTATGCGGGGAGATCGCCAGTCCAATCTTGCCCATGTTGCCGCTGGGCAGCCCCTGCTTGAGCTCCTCCCAGGTTCTGCCCCCGTCTTCCGACTTGTGGATGCGGGATTTTGGCCCGCCGCCCATGTAAGCCGCCACGGTACGGTGGTGCTGCCAGGTAGCGGCGTAGAGCACGTCCGGATCCCGCAGATCAATCACCAGGGACGCGGCACCGGTGTACGCATCGTCGCCAAGCGTGCGTTCCCAGGTTTCGCCGCCGTCCGTGGTCAGGTAAATGCCCCGCTCGCCGCCGGGATTCCACAGCGGGCCCTGGGAAGCCACCCAGACCGTGCCCGAGTCTTCCGGGT
This sequence comes from Pseudomonadota bacterium, assembly GCA_039195135.1. Lineage (GTDB taxonomy): Bacteria > Pseudomonadota > Gammaproteobacteria > Xanthomonadales > SZUA-38 > JANQOZ01. Next base: position 43,311 of record JBCCVP010000002.1, read on the forward strand.
GCACAATAATCTGCGTGATGTGCTCGGAGGCGGGCAGTCCCCGGTTTTCCCAGTTGGCCCCGCCGTCCCGGCTCAGGTAAATGCCGTCACCGAAGCTGACATGGCGACCACCCACGTCTTCGCCGCTACCCACCCAGATGCGGTTGGGGTCGGACGGATCGATGGTCAGGGCGCCGATCGAGTACACCTTCTGCTTGTCGAACACCGGCGACCAGGTGGTACCGGCGTTGGTGGTTTTCCACACGCCGCCGGAGCCCACCGCCACGTACCAGGTGTTGGGATCTTGCGGATGCAGGTCGATGTCGGCAATGCGGCCGGACATGAAGGCCGGCCCAATGCCGCGCAGCTTCATGCCCTTGAAGTTGCCCGCAGTCAGCGGGCCTTCGCTATCGTCCTGCGCAAACGCCGGGAGGCTGCAGACAGCAAGGGCGATCAAAGCGATCAGATTTTTCATAGCACTCGTCCTCAATTTGCTGCCGGCGCGCGGCCCGGCGTCCAGGGTGCATCCGCTCCCAGCGCTGCGTCGATCGCGTCAAGCTCAGCGTTGGCCTGCGCCAGCTGCTGTTTGACCTCGCCCAGCTGCTGGCCCGCGATAGCCAGCGATGCCCGCTGATTGGGCGTGACCGCCGCCAGCGCATCCCAGTGGGCAAACTGGAAGTTACCCACCCGCCCGGCGATGGACATGGGCGTGGGTTCGGCAAGGCCTGCCACCACCCGGTCGCCACGCAGCGTGAGCGCCACCGCATCGAGGCTCTCCTCCACGGCCGCCAGCCGGGTGTAGAGCGCCGTGTCGCCCACCGGCCCATCGCGCAGCGCCGCCTTCAGGTGATTAATTCGGCCGCTGAGTTCGCCGTGGAAGCCCACCGCGCTGTTGACGCCGCGGGCCAGATCGTTCGCCGCCGCCATCTCCTGGGCGTGCGCTTCGGCCGACTCCGGCCGGAACTGGCCGCGCTCGAGCGTTTTCACCACAAACGTCTGGGCCTCGCCCACTTCGACCACCTCGCCGAGCTGCCGCTTGGCCATCTGTACCCGGTATTGCCCGGGTGCTACCAGCGGTCCCCGGGGACCCGAATCCCACGGCGCCCGGAAGCCCGGCGGATTCAGGTTTACGTTGTCCGGCGCCGGCAGCCGCAGGTTCCAGGCCACGCGATGCATACCTTTGCCCGCTGGGCCGGTGATGCGCCGCAGCAGGTTGTTGTCCGCGTCAAAGATGCTGAACTCGATGACCGGGTCGTCCTCGGCCGCTTCGGCCCGCAGATCGTCGACGGACGGATACGGGTTGTCCTCGCCGTCTTTCTGGCGTTTGCGTTCCGCGTCCCGGCGCTGGGCGTTCAGCGTTTTCAGCCCGTCCTTCAGGTAGTACGTAAACACCGCGCCGAAGTGCGGGTTGGGCGCCACGAAGTGCGTCTCGCCGAGGAACCCCTTCGGGCCATAGCCAAAGTAGTCGTCTTCGGCGTAGAGCCAGGTTTCTTTCACCGGGAATAGGTAGCCTTCGCCGGCCTGCACCTCATCCCGGGCGACGCGCAGCGGCGTGTAGTCATCAAGGATGCGGATGCCGCGGCCGAAGGTGCCCAGCACCACGTCGTTTTCGCGGCGCTGAAGCTCCATGTCGCGCACGGCGATAGTGGGCATGCCGCCGGTGAGCTCACCCCAGTTTTCCCCACCGTCCTGCGTGTAATACACGCCAAATTCGGTACCTGCGAACAGCAGGTTGGGATTGACGTGGTCTTCCACAACCGTGTGCACGGTGCCGCGCTCCGGCAGGTTGCCGACAATCGAGGTCCAGCTGTTGCCGCGGTCGTCGCTGCGCAGCAGATAGGGTTTGAAGTCGCCCTGCTTGTGGTTGTCAAACGCCGCGTAGACCCGATCTGCGTTGTGCTGCGACACCGCAATATCGCCGACGTAGGTCATGTCGGGCACCCGGCCGAAGCGGTCTTCCCGGCGCCAGTTTTCGCCGCCGTCTTCGCTCACCTGGATCAGACCGTCGTCGGTGCCGACGTACATCAGGCCTTCCTCCAGCGGGCTTTCCTCCAGCGAGATGATCGAGCCGTACATGGAGGTGGAGTCGTTCTTGGCTACCGCGTCCACACCCCAGATCCTGCCCATCACTTCGAGCGCGTTGCGGTCCAGCTGGCGGGTCAGGTCCGGCGACATGGCTCGCCAGCTGGCGCCCCCGTTGTCGCTGACAAACACCTTCTCCGCGGCGTAGTAGAGCCGCTGGGAGTTATGCGGGCTGATGAGCAGCGCCGAGTTCCAGTTCCACTTGTAGTTGTTTTCGTCGGCGGCCGGCATCGGAGTGATGATCACCCGCTCGAAACTCTGCCGGTCGAAACGCGCGAGCGATCCGTACTGAAGCTGCGAGTAAACGGTGTCGGGGTTGGTGGGATCCACCTGGGTTTTAAAACCGTCACCGCCCAGGGTGAAGGTCCAGTCCTGGTTGGCGATGCCGTAGGAAAACGTCGTGCGCGACGGTGCGCCAAGCGAAGAGTTGTCCTGGGTGCCGCCGTACACGTTGTAGAAGGGAAAATCGTTGTCCGGCGTGGCGCGGTAGAACTGGGTAATCGGCAGGTTCTGCACAAACCGCCAGTTAGCGCCGCCGTCCCAGGATTCGTAGATACCGCCATCGTTGCCGGTAATCAGGTGGGCCGTGTTGGCCGGATCGATAAACAGCGCGTGCTCATCCACATGCTTGTGGGCGCCGCCGACCCGGGAAAAGCTTTTCCCGCCGTCGTTGGACACCCGCATGAATGTGTCCATGGAAAAGAGCCGGTTGGGGTTCTTCGGATCCACCACCAGCTCGTTGTAGTACTGGGGGCTGCTGGCCATGTAGTCCGACTGCTTGGACCAGCTGGCGCCAAAATCGCTCGACCGGTAAACGCCTTCATGCTTATCGTCAGTCTCGATAATGGCGTACACCACGTCGGGCGCCGACGGCGCGAAGGCCAGCCCCACCCGGCCCATATCGTGCGGCGGCAATCCGGCGGTAATCTCGCTGAAGGTCTCGCCCCCATCGGTGGAGCGGTAAACACCGCTGCCGGGACCGCCGTTGATCAGGGTCCACACGTGGCGTCGGCGCTGGTAGGTGGACGCAAGCACCAGGTTGGGCCGGTCCGGATGAATCAGCACGTCATTTGCGCCGGTGTGTTCGTCTACCGAGAGCACCTGGTCCCAGGTTTCGCCGCCGTCCCGGGTGCGATAAACGCCCCGGTCGCCGCCCTCGCTCCACAGCGGTCCCTGGGCCGCGACAAACACCACGTTCGAATCATCCGGATGGATGCTGATGTCGCCAATGTGCTCGGAGTCCTTCAACCCCACGTTTTTCCAGCTGGCGCCGCCGTCCACCGATTTGTAGACGCCGTCGCCGTAGGCCACCGACCGCTGGCTGTTGTTTTCGCCGGTCCCCACCCAGACCACGTTGGGATTGGCCGGGTCCAGCTCCACCACGCCGATGGAATAGGAGCCTTCGTTGTCGAAGATCGGCTTCCAGGTGATGCCGCCGTTGTTCGTCTTCCACAGCCCGCCGGAAGCGGTGGCGGCGTAGAACACGTGCCAGCCGGCGGGATGCATCGCAAAATCACTGATGCGGCCGGAAGTGATGGCGGGCCCAATATCGCGGAATTTCAGTCCCGCAGCGTAGGAAGTCAGGGGGTTGTCCTGCGCACTCACGGGCGCCGACAGGCTGGCGGCCAGAAGCGCCGCGAAGGTAAGGTTTCTCAATGTGGTTTCCTCTTAGGGATAGCAGCCGCCCCAAGCTGCAGCGGGGCGGTCGGCATCGACCGGGCGGCCAACAGGCGCACCTGCGCCGGAAGATCCGGCGGTGACTATAGAATTGTCGTCCCCTTGTTGCAAAAAAAGCGGCTGACGCGATAGATGCAAAACTTCATCGAAAGCGGCGCAATTGTCATATTGATGCTCGTGGTGGTGGCGCTGGAAGCCGTGGCCCTGATCGTCTACTTCCGGCGCACCGGCCGCGGCATCGCGCCGCTTAAGCTGCTCACCAACCTCGGCGCCGGCACCAGCCTGATGCTCGCGCTGGGCAGCGTGCTGTATGCCTATCCCTGGTGGACCACGGCGGCGCTGCTGGTGCTTTCGGCGGTATTTCACACCGCGGACCTGGTCTGCCGCTGGCACGGCGACAACACCTGACGAAGGTACCATGCAGTCATCACCGAGACTCGAGGAGAAGTGACGTGACGCGAACCGGCCTGCTTGCCCTGGCCGCGCTGCTGGCGACCGCCAGCTTCGAGCCAAGCCACGCCGAAGATTGGAAATCGGGTTTTGCCGACAGTCCGGACGGGACTCAGATCGCCTACTACGTGCTTGGCAACCTGAAAGCGGCAACCCCGCTGCTGGTGGTTTCCGGCGGCCCCGGCAGCGACCACCGATATATGCGGGTCGGCGGCAGCTTTGCGCGGCTGGCGGCGAACCGTGCGGTAATCATGTTTGACCAGCGGGGCACGTCAAAATCAGGCCCGGTCAGCGGTGAGCCAAAGCTCCGGCAGTGGACCGAAGATGTCGAAGCCGTTCGTCAGACCCTAAAAGCGCCGTCGCTGCATCTGCTGGGCCATTCCTTCGGCGGCCTGGTGGTGATGGACTATGCGCGCCGGTTCCCCACCCACATTGCGTCCATGGCGCTGGTGGACTCCACCGCCGCAACGCTGGCGGGCACGCAGCAGCTGCTGGCGGACGTGTTTCCGGACCGGGTGGATCGGTGGCGCGAGGTGCGGCAGAACCTGACGCCCCGCTTTAAGGCCTCCGACATCGAGGTGTTCACCCGCATGGAATTTGTCGACCCGGACGCCCGGGACCGCTTTCTGGCTGCCATTGCCGGGTACACCTACAACATCGAGGTGAACAACGCCCTGCGCGTGGATCTCGCCGGGCAGGATTTCAGCGACACGCTGGCCAGCTTCCACAAGCCAGCGCTGGTGGTGCACGGCCGCTTCGACGCAATCATTGCGCCGGCAACCTCCTGGGAACTGCACCAGGCGCTGCCCAGCTCGCGGCTGGCTATGATTGAACGCGCCGGGCACCTGCCGTTTGCCGAGCGGCCGGCAGCTTTTGTCGAAGCGGTGGAGACTTTTCTCGACGCGGCGGAATCGCCCTGACTCAATACTGGCCTAGCGGGCTGCGGTCGCGGTATCACCCACCGCCGTCGCCCCTCGGGCCTTGCGGGCCGCAACCCGGCGCCGGGCCAGCATGATGCGGGCCTGGTGGTAAATGAGGTAGATCACCCCCAGCGTACAGGGGGTTGCCCAAACCGCCGGGCTGAAGGCCAGGGCGGGCACGTAGTTCACCGCGCCGAAGGCAAGAAAAGCCGTGTAAACGGAAATACCCGCGCCCACCAGGCCCCGGGAGTGCTGCACCAGCCACTCATTCATGGGCGGGTTTTCGCGCAGAATAAATCGCGTATTGAGCACGCCCGCGGCGAGCCCCACGATGGCCATGCCGATCAGCAGCGGCTGATTCAGGGACCAGCCCTGCGCGGCGCAGTTGAAAGCGGTCAGGAAGGTGGCAGCCTGCCAGAACAGGTTGCCGGGCGTACGGTTACCCGCATGGTTACCGCGGTTCTGCACACAAAGCCGGCCGTAGCGCGACAGATTGATAGTCATCACGGCCAGATACAGCATCATCCAGCCAAACACGCCGCGCACCAGCGCCGCATCATCCCAGAACGGGTGCGTTTCCAGCGGCGCAGCGAGCGTGCACAGGCTGATGCCCACGGCAAAGCCGCCGGTCAGCAGCAAAGACCACGCAAAAACCTTGCCCCAAAGTTTGTGATTGACGCTGCCCTTGCGGCCTACGATCGGCACCCACAGCGTGATCAACCCGACGGTTCCGGTCACGATGTGGGCGATCACGAGCCCATGAAAAAGCTGCACCATTTGACCTAAATTCTCACTAACCCCTGGCGCTGATGTCCAGTCGTCGTTACATTGCTTTGTGTCATTCTATTGCTGACACCCCAAAGGTCAAACAGGAGCTAATTGTGAGCAAAGCCATCGTCATTGGCAGTGGCTTCGGCGGGCTCGCAGCGGCGGTGCGGCTGCAGGCCCGGGGCTACCAGGTCACGGTGTGCGAGCAGCTGGATGCCCCCGGCGGCCGGGCCTACGTCTATCGCCAGGACGGTTTCACCTTTGATGCCGGCCCGACCATTGTCACCGCCCCGTTTCTGCTGGAAGAACTCTGGCAGCTGAGCGGTCGCAATATGGCTGATGACGTCACCCTGGTGCCCATGGACCCGTTCTACCGAATCCGGTTTCACGATGGCACCCACTTTGACTACAGCGCCGACGACGAGGCGATGAAAGCGCAGATCAGCAAGTTCAGCCCCGCGGATGCCGCCGCCTTCGACGGGTTCATGCGCATCAGCCGCCGCCTCTACGAGGTGGGTTTTGACGACCTCATGTACGAGTCGTTCCACCGTTTCAAAAAAATGCTGACAACGCTGCCTGACCTGTTTCGCACCCGGTTCTACAAAACGGTGTACGGCATGGTGAAAAGCATCTTCAAGCATTCGAAGATTCGCCAGGTGTTCAGCTTTCACCCGCTGCTGATCGGCGGCAACCCGATGACGACCACGGCCATTTATCTCCTGATTGCGCACCTCGAGCGGAGTCACGGCGTGCACTACGCCATGGGCGGCACGGGGGCGATCGTCCAGGGGCTGGTCAAACTGATCGAGACGCAGGGCGGCAGCGTGCGCTGCAGCGCTCCGGTCGAGGAAATTCTTGTCGAAGGAGGCGCGGCCCAGGGCGTGCGGCTCAAAAACGGCGAGACGCTGACAGCGGACGTGGTTGTTTCCAACGCCGACAGCGCCACCACCTATCGGGACCTGCTGGCGGAGAAACACCGCCGCCGCTGGACCGACCGGCGGCTGGCGCGCACCCGGTATTCGATGAGTCTGGTCGTCTGGTACTTCGGCACCCGACGGCAGTATCCCGACGTGCCGCATCACCTGATTTCGCTGGGGCCGCGCTACGAAGGCCTGCTGAAGGATATTTTCAAACGAAAGGTGCTGGCGAAAGACTTCAGCGTCTATCTGCACCGGCCCACGGCCACCGATCCGAGCATGGCGCCGGAAGGCTGTGATGCGTTTTACGTGCTTTCGCCGGTGCCCAACCTGCAATCGGGCATCGACTGGACGACGCAGGGGGAACCCTACCGGGCCGCGATTCAGCAGTCGCTGGAGGAGACGGTGCTGCCTGGCCTGGGCGAGAACCTGGTGACCTCCCACCTGCTGACGCCGCAGGACTTTAAGGATCGCCTGAGCTCCGTGCAGGGCGCCGCCTTCGGCATGGAGCCCATCCTCACCCAGACCGCCTGGTTCCGACCGCACAACATCAGCGAGGAGATCCGCGGGCTTTATCTGGTCGGCGCCGGCACCCATCCCGGGGCGGGCATGCCAGGAGTGATCTCCTCCGCCAAGGTATTGGAAAACCTCGTGCCCGAGGTCCGTAAAACGGTCCGCCCAACCGCCGGATCCGGGTCAGATCCACTCGGGGTCTGACCCAGGCTACGCGGACGTCAGCGGCGCGGGGCTGAAGAGCACGCCGAACAGTTCGCACCAGATCACGATTGACCCAAGATCCCCGTCGGCAACGTCTGCCGGAATCTCGTAATTCTGATTGCCGACGTTGCCTTTTAGCTTGCCGAGATTGACGAAACCGCTGCTGGTCACGTCATCAGCGTTTTGCGGATCGCGGTGCTGCGCGGCGTAAACCACCAGCGCTGGTCCATTGGTGGTGCGGAAGTCCTCCAGCCGCAGCACCCGTTTGCCGTCCGGCAGGCGATAGACGGTTGCGCTGCCGGACCCCTTGTGGATTGCATCGGCATCCCGAAACTGACCCTGCACCAGAACGATCGGCTCCGCCGGCATCGGCTCCGCTGCGTTTTTGTCCGGGGCGCCCGCCGCCGCCTCCATGATGGCGTCGCGGTTGGCCAAACGATCGGCGTCCGACATGGCGTCGACGGCCGTCATATCCAGACCTCCCTCGGCCAGTACAAACGAGAGCGGCTCATCCACCGTTTCATCAATAAACAGCGGCGACAGGAAAAACCAGCCGGCGGCAGCAGCCCCCAGCAGGACAACCAGCATGAGTATTTTTTTCATTCTTGATCTCGCTTCGTCGATTGCACAAAAGACACGTGATACCGCTCGCGGCTTTCACGCCGTGTTTGCGAGTAAGATCTGAGCGGTCGAACCGAAGCAGAAGCATGGCAGATAAGCCGGAACAAATCCTTCAGAACCTGCGCACCCGACTGGTGGATGAAGAGCGGGCCTTCAGCGAAGCCAGCGCCACGGTGGAACTGGACCAGACCCGGCAGGGCCGCCTCACCCGCATGGACGCCCTGCAGGCGCAGCAGATGGCGGTCGCAGCCTCGCGGCGCCGCCGGCAGCGGATTCAGCAGATCGATGCGGCCCTTCGGCGGGTCCAAAACGGTGAGTACGGCGAGTGCCTGACCCGTGGGGAGGAGATCGACCCGCGCCGACTCGAGATCGATCCGACATCGACCCGGTGTATGCCCTGCCTGGAGAAGAACGCGTGACGGTTACCCTCGCGGAGCTGCGGCGCCAGTTTCCCCGCGCGGGCGAGGTGATCTGGATCGGGCTGCGTCCGGCCCGCCGGGCGGACATCGAAGTGGTGGATGAGGCCACCCTGAGCCCGCAGGAGGGCCTGGTCGGCGACCGTTATGGCGGACGCTCCAGCAAACGTCAGGTGACGCTGATTGACGAGGCCCATCTTGCCGCCGCCGCGAGCTATCTCGGGCGGGACACGCTGGATCCGGCCCTGGTGCGCCGCAATATCGTAGTTCGCGGCATCAATCTCCGGGCCCTGAAGGAGGGCCACTTTCGCGTCGGTTCGGCAACGCTGGTCTATACAGACGAATGCCACCCCTGCTCACGCATGGAGGAGGTGCTGGGGCCCGGCGGCTACAACGCGCTGCGGGGCCACGGGGGCATCTGCGCCCGGGTCTTAAGCGGCGGCGTGGTGCGCCGCGGGGACCCGGTGACCGCGCTTCCCGATTAGACGTCCCGTCAGCGGTGCTGGTCGATCAGGATGGGATTACCGTCCGGGTCCGCAATCACAAAGCTGGCCGGGCCCGTGGTGTTTTCATCCGCCTCCGACAACAGCTCAATCCCTTCTGCCCGCAGCTGTTTCTGCAGATCCCGCACATCGGTGAAGCTGTCCAGCGGCTGCGCGTCCTGGTCCCAGCCGGGATTGAAGGTCAGCATGTTCTTTTCAAACATCCCCTGAAACAAACCGATCAGGCAGTCGCCGTTGCGCAGGATCTGCCAGCCCTGGGATTCATCCCCGCCCATCGCCTGGAATCCGAGTTTCTTGTAAAAATCCAGGGAGACGGAAAGGTCTTTCACGGTAAGGCTCAAAGAAAAGCTGCCAAGTTGCATCGCTGCGGCTCCGTTGCGTTAGTGGGACCCCAAGGTGGCCAAAATTTGCGCCGCCGTCCATCACCCAATTGGGTGAGACCTGTCCCCCAAACGGATGACGCACACCCAACCAGCTGATTTAATTAGATAAAAATCCAGGCCTCCCGCCGCTTCGCCGGCGCGGTATCCTTGAAAGATCAGTCGGCGGAACTTGACCCATGTCCGAAACCACGGTGATTCGGCGCGCCTGCAATCTCTGCGAGGCCATCTGCGGCCTGCGCTTCCACGTCCGCGACAACGCGGTGGTGAAGATCGAAGCCGATCCGGACGACCCGCTGAGCCTGGGTCATATATGCCCCAAAGCCATCGCCCTTCAGGATATCCAGAACGATCCGGACCGGCTGCGGCAGCCGCACCGGCGGCGGGGTGAGGGGGATGCGGCCACCTGGGAACCGGTCAGCTGGGACGAGGCGCTGGACGAGGCGGCAGATGCGCTGGCGCGCATCACGCAGCGCCATGGTATCGATGCTCTTGGCGTCTATTTCGGCAACCCCAGCGTGCACAACTACGGCATGCTCACCCATCAGAAGGCGCTGTTTTCGCACCTCAAAACGCGCAACCGGTTTTCCGCAACCAGCGTTGACCAGCTGCCGCATCACCTTGTCTCGCTGTGGCTCTACGGCCATAAGGACCTGCTGCCGATCCCGGACATCGACCGCACCGACTTTCTGCTGATCCTCGGCGGTAACCCCATGGCGTCCAACGGCAGTATCTGGACCGTACCGGCGTTTCCCCGGCGCGCCCGGGCGCTGACAGAACGCGGCGGCCAGCTGGTGGTGATTGACCCGCGCCGCACCGAAACGGCAAAAATTGGAACGGATTATCTGCCGGTGCGCCCCGGCACGGACGCGCTGTTCCTGCTTGCCATGCTTCAGGTGATCTTCGAGGAAAACCTTGATGACCTCGGCCACCTGGAACCCGTGGTCACCGGACTCGATGCGGTGCGCGAGGCCGTGGCCGCGTTTGCGCCGGAGCGCGTGGCCGAGATCACCGGCATTCCGGCGCCAGCCGTGCGCCGCATTGCCCGGACCTTTGCGACCGCCGACCGCGCGGCCTGCTACGGCCGCATGGGCCTTTCGGTGCAGCGCTTCGGCACGCTTAACCACTGGCTGATTCAGCTGCTCAACATCGTGACGGGCAACCTCGACCGGGAAGGCGGCATGATGCTGCCGCTGCCGGCCTGGGATACGCTGACAACCGGCAGCCGAGGCGGTTTTGGCCGGCACCAGAGCCGCGTTCGGGGACTCCCGGAGTTTGCCCGGGAACTACCGGTGGCCACCCTGGCGGAGGAAGCCCTGACGCCGGGGCCCGACCAGATTCGCGCTCTGTTTACCGGCGCTGGCAATCCTGTGCTGTCCACGCCGGACGGCAATCGCCTCGATCGCGCCCTGGCGGGGCTGGAGTTCATGGTGAGCCTGGATCCCTATATCAACGAAACCACGCGCCACGCTCACCTGATCCTGCCTCCTACGCCGGCGCTGGAACACGATCACTACGATCTGGCGTTTCTTGCCCTTGCGACCCGCAATACCGCCCGCTTCAATCCGCCGGTGCTCGAGCGGCCGCCGGGAGCGCTCCATGACTGGGAGATTTTCAATGCCCTGGGTGAACGGGTAGCGAAGCGACTGGGAAGCACGCCGCGATCGCTGCCCCCGCCGCACCAGATGGCGGATCAGGCGCTGCGCCACGGTCCCTACGCCGATAGCCACAAGCTGTCTTTAGCAACGTTGCAGCAGCACCCGTCCGGCATTGACCTGGGACCGCTTAAGCCGCAGTTTCCCGACCGCCTGTTTACCGACGGCAAAACGATTGCCTGCGACCACCCGCGTCTGCTGGAGGACCTCGACCGCTGCCGCGTGCTGATGGATTCGGCCGCTGCCAGCGAAGCGCCCCTGCTGCTGATCGGCCGGCGCCACGTGCGCTCCAACAACTCCTGGATGCACAACTACCACCGGCTGGTGAAGGGCCCCCGGCGGGACACGCTCCTGATGCACCCGCAGGACATCGACCAGCTCGGTCTCACCCCGGACCGCAACGTTCGGGTCCGCTCCCGGGTTGGCCAGGTGGAGGTGACGCTGGAACCCAGTGAAGACATGATGCCCGGCGTGGTGAGCCTGCCCCACGGCTTCGGCCATAACCGGCCCTGGGTGCGCCTGGGCATCGCGACACAGCATCCCGGCGCAAGCTGCAACGATCTGACCGATCCGGCGCAGCTGGAGCCCATTTCCGGCAACGCGGTACTGAACGGCGTCCCGGTAAGCGTCGAGACTGTCGCCTCAAATCGGGATGAGCCATGGTGAGCCAGTGATGAGCCAACGCGATTTCACCGAAGACGTAAGCGAGGTCCTGGCGGACGAACAGGCCTGGATTGCCCGCCGCCGCGAGGCCGCGGGCGTCGGCCCGGGTGAGGGTCTGCTCGGCCTCAGCCTGTCCGGCGGCGGGATCCGTTCTGCGGTATTCAACCTGGGGGTGCTGCAGGGGCTGGAATCGCTGGGCCTGCTGAAGCGGGTGGATGTCCTTTCCACCGTCTCCGGCGGCGGCTACATCGGCGCCACCCTGACCTGGCTGCGCCATCGGCTGGGGTCCAGCCATGACCAGGCTTTCTACGCTCCCCTGAGCGGCGACGAGGGCCATGTGCTGGACTGGCTGCGCAACCACGGCAAGTACCTGATCAGCCAGCCAGGCCTGTCGATCTGGACGGTGCTGGCCACCACCATCGCCGTGGTGCTGCTCAACCTGCTGGTGCTTCTGCCACCGATGCTGCTGCTGGTGGCGCTCGCGGCCCGGGATTGGCTGCCGCTGAGTTTCCCCGCGTTCCTGCTGCTCAACGATGCCGATCCGCTGATCGGTCACGATGGGTTTGTCGTGGCCCTGTACCTGTCCGCCGCGGCGGGGGCGGCTTTTCTGCTGATGATTGTGGTTTTTGCCGGCATTACCGCAACGCCACCCGGGCGGGCCGGCCGGGGCCTGACGGGCCTGCGCCGCTTCATGGGCAATCTGCTCCTGGCGGCCGTTGCGCTGTTTGCCGTTGGCATGGTCCCGATCTTCCACAGCCTGGATTCCCTCGCGGTGCGTTTTGTCGATACGGAGCTGGCGGCCGCGGTGACCCGCAACCTCACCTATTTGCTGCCGATGCTGGCCGGCGGGCTGACCTTGCTGCGTGCCCGCCGCGCGGCCGGTAGCGGCGCGGCGATTGGTCTTGGTCTGTTTCTCTACGGCTGTCTGGCGCTGACCTACCACCTCGTGGATCGCTTTGATCTGCTTTGGGACCCGGTCTTTAACACGTTTCTGCTGCTGTCGCTGACCCTCGCCGTGTTCTGCGACGTGAACCTCAATTCCATGCACCACTTCTACCGCGGCCGCCTGGCGCACGCGTTTTTGCCGCCGACCCGGGCCGGCGACGCAAACGGCAGCGCGGACCGGCAGGCCATGGCTTTTCGCCTGGCCGAGATCACCGCCGATTCCGGCGGACCGCTGCATCTGATCAACACCACGATGAACACCACCACCTCCCCCTCGGTAAAGCTTCAGGGCCGCGGTGGTGACAACTTTGTGCTGTCGCCGCTTTACTGCGGCGCCCGGTCCACCGGCTATCGACGTACCGAAAGCTACCTCGCGGGTGCGCTTGAGCTGTCCACCGCGCTGACCATATCGGGCGCCGCCGTCGATCCGAACACCAGCCGGACCCGGTCCCGCCCGCTGGCGTTTCTGATGGCGCTGCTCAATATCCGACTCGGCTACTGGACCAACCATCCCCAGGAAAGCGGCGGCCGGCCGCTCGCGGCATGGCTGCGCTTTATCACCCGGGAGATGCTCGGCGTGGCCTTGAGCGAAAAACACCGCCACATTCACCTTTCTGACGGTGCCCACTTTGACAACCTGGGGCTGTACGAACTGCTGCGCCGGCGCTGCCGCTACATCATCGCCACCGACGTCGGCGCAGACCCGCGCCTCACGCTGGCGGAACTGGGCAAAGCCATCGAACGGGCCCGGGTCGACTTCCGCGCTCAGGTGGAGCTCAACGTAGACGCGCTCTACGACGAGCTGGATAAATCCCTGGCGGACCGGTCCTACGCGCTGGGCAGCGTCATCTACGCCGACGGCGCCGTGGGACAGCTGCTGTACATCCGCCCGATGATGTGCCGCGGCATGTCGGCCGACCTCTACGCCTACTGGCGCGACCATCCAACGTTCCCCAACGATCCGACTTCGGACCAGTTCTACGACGAAGCGCAATTTGAGGCCTATCGGGAACTGGGGCTGCAGACCGTCAGCCGCCTGGGGACTGGTCCGCAAACAGTGCTGCAACAGCTGTTCGAAGCCGAGGACAGCCCCGACCTCGGCGAGGCGGAGCTGCCCGAGGACCTGCGCGACTAGGCAACCATTGGCCATCGTTCGGCGATCGTTAGCTGGCGGGATCACGGGTCCATCGCGTACCCTCAGCTTCCCGTCACCGCCAGGAAGTCTTATGACTTTTTCCCGGAAACTGTCCTGCCTGCTGCTCGCCACCGGTCTGCTGGGCCTCAACGCCCAGGCGGCTGACCTCAAGGCGCTGAATGCCGAGACCGCCCGCTACGCACACACCAACGGGGCTCAGATGCTGCGGGAGTTTCGCGAGTTTCTCAGCCTGCGCAACGTGTCCACCCGCGAGGAGGACATGCAGGCCAACGCAGCGTGGATCACCGACTATATCGAGCGCCGGGGTTTTACCTCAAAAGTGGTATCGGCCGGCCGCTCCCCCTACGTGCTGGCCCACCGCCACGTGGACGACTCGGCCCCCACGCTGCTGATCTACGCCCACTTTGACGGCCAGCCGGTGCTGCCGCCCAACTGGGCCACGCCGCCTTTTACGCCCACGCTCAAGGACGGCGCCGAGGTACTGGACTGGGAGCAGGCGCTGAGTGGCCCGCTCGATCCGGAGTGGCGGATCTACGCCCGCTCCGCCGGCGACGACAAGGCACCGGTCATCGCCCTGATGCACGCCATCGACCTGCTGGCCGCCGGCGGCATCCCGCTAAGCGTCAACATCAAGCTGTTTCTGGACGGCGAAGAGGAGTTTGGCAGCCCCACCCTGCGCGGCATATTGGAGAACCACGCGGAGGAACTGGAAGCCGACCTCATGCTGTTCTGCGACGGCCCCATGCATCAGAGCCGGCAGCGGCAGGTGGTGTTCGGCGTGCGCGGCGACACGGCCGTCGACCTCACCACCTACGGCGCCATCCGGCCGCTGCATTCCGGCCACTACGGTAACTGGGCGCCCCACCCCACCGACAGCCTGATCCGCTTGCTGGCCACGCTGAAGGACGAGCAGGGCAACATTCTGGTGCCGGGCTACGCGGAGGAAATGACGCCCGTCAGCGACGCGGAGCGGGCCGCGGTGGCAGCTATGCCGCGCATCGAAGACCAGCTGCGTGATGAGCTTTATCTGGGTCGGCTGGAGGGGGACGGCCGCCGTCTTGAGGAACTGGTGATGCAGCCCGCCATTACCATCAAGGGCTTCCAGGCCGGCGGCGTGGGCCGCCAGGCACGCAACGTGATCATCTCCAGCGCCACCGCTGCCCTGGACCTGCGGCTGGCACCCGGTCAGACGGTCCTCGGCGTGCAGCAGGCGCTGAACGCGCACTTTCGCGCCCAGGGTTACCACCTGGTCTTTGAGGACCCCACGCCGCGGCAGCGGCGGGCGCATCCGAAACTGCTGAAGGTCGACTACGGGGAAAAAGGCTACCGGGCTTTTCGCACCCGGCTGGACGGCGCGGAGGCGAAAAAGCTGGTGGGCCTGATCGAGGCGTTCGACGGCCAGCGTCCCCTGCTTACCCCGACCATGGGCGGCAGCCTCCCCATCTATCTGTTTGAGGACCTGCTCAAGCTGCCGATCATCATCCTGCCGGTCGCCAACCACGACAATAATCAGCACGGCCGGGACGAAAACCTGCGGCTGGCCAACCTGTTTGACGCCGTGGGCCTTTACGCCGCGGTACTTGCAGGCTACGGCGACTGACCAGTCCGAAGCACCCCGGGTGAGACCCGGGGGCCCGGCTCGCTGGCGGGCGCTTCCGCGGCGGGTCAGCTCAAGGCTTGCGCGTTTTGACCGATCTATCCGGTGGATATGCGCAGGTTTACGTCATGTTGAGCGAATCCCCGGATTCCGGTCACGGCAGCGCGCCAGCGGAGAATCCGCCCACGCGGAATGACGACCGCCTGGCATGGCGCGCTTTGCAGATGATCTTTGCCCAGAACGGACCCGCCACCGCCGGCGGTGCCGCCTGCTTTGTGATGGTGTGCATCGCATTCTGGTACGTGGTGCCCGGCTGGGTGTTGATCGGCTGGGCGATCGCTTATGGCCTGGTCGTTTCCTATCGCTATCTGCGGATGGCCGAGTACGCCAAGACCCGGACACGGGATCCAGAGAAACTGGAGTCCTGGCTGACACGCATGGACCGGATGCAGCTGATGACCGGCGCGCTTTGGGGGGCGCTGCTGGCCCATCTGACGATGATCGGCAATGCCGGTCAGCTGGTGGTGGTCACCATCCTGATGACCGGACTGGTGACCGGCGGACTGCTGGCCTATTCCTCCCGGGAAAAAACGTTCGTGCTCTTCTCGTCCGCCATGAGCCTGCCGGTGATGGCCGGCATGCTCGCCCGGCCGGAGCCTCTTTACTTTGCCGCCGCCCTGGTGGGGCTGTGGTTCGTGTTTCTTAAATCTTGCGCCGGGAAGTTCAGCGAGTTCTACCTCCACTCGGTCACCCTGTCGCTGGAGAATAAGGACCTGGCCCGGGATCTTGAGCAACGCAACGCCCAGGTCACCGAGCTCAACGCAGCGCTTGAGGAAAAGGTGCAGCAGCTTGGCGAAGCCAACGAACGGCTGCTCGAGGAACAGGACCGCATCGTGGCGTTTGCCTCGGAGCTGGATCGGCTCAGCACCACCGACTCCCTCACCGGCATCCCTAATCGGCGTCGTTTTGAACTGGTGCTGGAGCGCACCTGGGACAAGGCGATCCGGCATCGCCAGCCCATCGCGCTGATCCTGCTGGACATCGACCACTTCAAACCCTTCAACGATCATTATGGTCACCGCAGCGGCGACGATTGCCTGACGCGGGTGGCGCAGATCCTCGTGGCCACCGCCGGCCCCGACGCCACCGTGGCGCGCTACGGGGGAGAAGAGTTTGTCGTGATCCTGGCGGACACGGGGCTGAAGCAGGCCAGCGACGTCAGCCACGCGCTGGTGCAGGCGGTTACCGACGCGGGTATTCCCCACGAGGCCAGCGGGACCGGCTTGCCTCACGTTACCGTCAGCGCCGGCCTGGCGGTGCACCGCCCCACGTACAGCTGCAGCTCCGCCGAGCTGATCGAAAACGCGGACGCGGCGCTCTACCAGGCCAAAGATCGCGGCCGCAATCAGGTCGCCAGCGCGCAGACCGCCGGCCGTATCTCGCTGGATCCGCCGAAACAGATCGAACTCGACGACGGCTGGCCGGGGGATTACCGCCGCCGGGCCGAGGGCAAGCCCCGCTAGTCCGGAATTCGGGGTGGTCGTTCTCGCGGGAGGTTCGGCATTTGCCGGCAGCGCTACGCGCGATATTGACGGTAAATGTCGCGCACGTAATTCAGCGACGGGCGCACCGCCCAGCCTTTCACATCCTCGGCGATGGCTGGCGGCAGCACCACGTCCGCATACTCCGGGTGGTTATCCGGATCCACCAGCGGCGCCAGCAGGCTGGCGGCGGCAAGATCGGCGCGACTGAAGGTATCGCCCAGCAGCACTTTCCTGCCGTCGCTGAGCAGCCCATCCAGCCAGTCCAGCTCCGTTTCCAAAATCGCTTTTGAGTCCAGACGCTGCTCCGGTCCCAGGTCCATGGCCTTGATCATAAGCTTGCGGATGGTGCTCCATCCCAGACGCACCTTCAGGTTTTCCAGCAGCGGCTGGCGGCGCAGAAAAATCGGCCGCACGGTTTCGGAGTGATTCACCAGCGCCTCGGAGTAGAAGTAGCGGCGCACGTGAATGCCGATCTTTTCATCAAGGCGCTTTTCGATGGCCAGCGCCTCCGACCGGTTTTGCGCACTGCTCAGTGCCGGACCGCGTGCTTCCCGCTCCTCCGCCCAACTGACGATATCCGCTGACCCCTGAAGCACCGCTTCGCCGGTTTCCATCATGGGCAGCGCGCCCCGCTTGAAGCCGAGAGACCGGGCCTTCTTGATGTGCGCCCCGGGCGCCAGCGTACTCAGCGTGTAATCGATGCCCCGGTAGTCCAGCGCCCAGCGGGCTTTCTCGCAGTAGTGGGAGATGGCAAAGATGTGGAGGACAGGTTTTGACATGGGCGTGCGCGGCCGGTTGTTGGGACAATCCAGCGCAGTATCCCACAGGCCCCGCGGGGTTTGCTCACGGCCGGGGCGACTGCGATCATGGGCGCCCCCCAAAACGCCGGAAAGGTCATGCGACGACTGTTTCTATTCCTGATTTTGCCCACCGCCGTGCTCGCGGCCGAGGCCGACCCAACTGCCTTCACCGGGCTGGATGTCTTTGAGCTGGAGGTTGCGGCGGACCCGCAGGTCGCGCCGGACGGCTCCCGCATTGCCTACACCCGCCGGTCCATGAACGTGATGGTCGATCGGCCGGTATCACAGATCTGGATCATCGATGTGGACGGCGACCGGCACCGCCCGCTGGTGACCGGCCCGGCCTCCTACAGCAGCCCCCGCTGGTCGCCGTCCGGGGATCGCCTCGCGTACGTCAGCAATGTCGAGGGTCGGGGTCCACAGATCCACGTTCGCTGGATGGATACCGGGCAGACGGCGGTGGTGACCAACGTGCGCTCCGCGCCGGGTTCGGTCACCTGGTCGCCGGATGGTCGGCAGCTGGCTTTCAGCCGGTTTGTGGAGGCGGACGGTAAGCCGCTCGCAAGTCCGCCGAAGAAGCCGGAAGGCGCCAAGTGGGCACCGCCAGTAAAGGTCATCGACCGGATGCCCTATCGCTTTGACGGCGCCGGCTATCTGGACCCG
This sequence comes from Pseudomonadota bacterium, assembly GCA_039195135.1. Taxonomy (GTDB): domain Bacteria; phylum Pseudomonadota; class Gammaproteobacteria; order Xanthomonadales; family SZUA-38; genus JANQOZ01. The sequence goes on from JBCCVP010000002.1 coordinate 61,764, forward strand.
GGTTTTAATCAGGTGTTTGTGGTTTCCGCGGAGGGCGGCACGCCGCGGCAGCTGACGCAGGGAAACTACAATCATGGCGGCCGCCTGGCCTGGACCAGCGATGGGGCGCGGCTGATCCTGGCCGCCAACCGGCAGCCCGACGCCAACCATGACCCGGTGGAGAGCGAGCTGTGGTCGGTGGACGTTGCCAGCGGCGAGATGACCGCCCTGACCGACCGGAACGGACCGGACACAGCGCCGACAATCTCGCCCGGGGGAGACACCGTCGCTTACCTGGGATTTAATGACCGGCGCCTGGGGTACCAGTCCCCGGACGTCTACCTGCTGGATTTAGGCGACCGCACGTCCCGCAACCTGACGGAGACCTTTGACCGGCAGATTGACGACGTCCAGTGGGCCGGCCGCAACCGCCTGATGATCCAGTACGACGACCGCGGCCAGACCCACCTGGCCACGCTGACGCTCGACGGCACGATCACCGAGGTGACCAACGATGTGGGCGGGGTAGCCCTGGGCCGCCCGTACACCTCCGGCGGATTTATGGTCAACCGCGGCGGCGTCTTCGCCTACACCGCCGGGCGGCCTGACCGGCCGGCAGACCTCGCCGCCGGCCGCCGCGGCAAGGTCCAGCGCCTGACGGATCTGAACGAAGACGCGCTGGGTCACAAGCAGCTCGCCGCCATCGAGGAGGTCACCTGGCCGTCAAAAGACGGCAAGTACGAAGTTCAGGGCTGGATCGCCAAACCGGCCGGCTTTGATCCGGAGCGGCGCTACCCGATGATCCTGGAGATCCACGGCGGACCGTTTGCCGCCTACGGACCCCAGTTTTCCCCGGAGGTACAGCTGTTTGCCACCGCCGGCTATCTGGTTTTCTACGCCAACCCGCGGGGATCCACCAGCTACGGGGACGCGTTTGCCAACGAAATCCATCACAACTACCCCAATGAGGACTACGACGATCTCATGGCCGGCGTCGATACGCTCATTGAGCGCGGCCTGGTGGACCCGGACCGGCTGTTTGTCACCGGCGGCTCCGGCGGCGGGGTGCTCACCTCCTGGATCGTCGGCAAAACCCAGCGGTTCCGCGCCGCCGTGGTGGCCAAACCGGTGATCAACTGGATCAGTTTTACGCTCACCGCGGACGGCACTCACTTTTTCACCCGCTACTGGTTTGAGAAATTTCCCTGGGATGACCCGATGGCCTACTGGAAGCGGTCGCCGCTTTCGCTCGTGGGCAACGTCACTACCCCCACGGCCCTGCTGACCGGCGAAGCCGACTACCGCACGCCGATCTCCGAGTCGGAGCAGTACTACCAGGCGCTTAAGCTGAGAAAGGTGGACACGGCGCTGATCCGCATTCCCGAAGCCTCCCACGGCATCGCCGCGCGGCCATCCCATCTGATTGCCAAGATCGACAACATCGTGGCCTGGTTCGGCCGCTACGACGAGCAGCCGGAGGCCGCCGGGGAGGACGGTTGATGCGCAGCGGCGGCACCAGCGGCTGACGCCTCAGGGTGGGCTGTCTTGCGTCGCCTCCGGCGGGGGCGGCGCGGGACGACAGACCAGCAGGTAAAGCGCCACCGCGAGCAGCGAAAAGCCGGCGGCCACCACAAAAGGTGCGCCGGGAAAATAAAGTCCCTTGTCGTCCGCCGCGAGGGTAAACAGGCCGTTGTAAACCACCGGCGCCAGAATCATCGCCACGCTGACAAGCGCCGACAGGCCACCCTGCAGTTCGCCCTGGGCATCCTCGGGCACCCGCGCCGACATGTCCTGACGAATGGCCGGGTCCTGCATCATGGAAATCAGCGCCAACGTCACCATCCCGTAGACGAACCAGGTCTGGGTGGCAAAGCCGATACCCGCAAGCGCCACCGCCTCCACCGCCAGCGCAATCCAGATGGCGTGGCGAACGCCCAGCCGGGGCAGCAGGAACTGAATCACCAGCGCCTGGGAAATAAACGCGATGACGCCGTAGTAGGCAATCGAATACCCCACCTGGGACTCGGTCCACGCAAACTTCTCTATTGCCACGTAGGCCCAGACGGTGGGATACACCCAGGTTGACAGCGCAGCGAGGAAAAACACCGGGAGCAGGGCACCCACCCCTGGCGTACGAAACAGCCGCAGCAGCGTGCCGAAGGTATTGGCCCGGGCCCACTCAAAGGGACGTCGCTTGGCCTCGGGCAGAGACTCCCGAACCACAAAATAGCCGTACAGCGCGTTTGCCAGCGCCAGTGCCGCTCCCGCGTAGAAGGGCAGCCGGACGTCGATGTCCCCAAGTATCCCGCCGATGCCGGGGCCAAAAATAAAGCCCGCGCCAAAGGCGGCGCCCAGCATCGCAAAACGCGTACCCCGTTTATCCGCCGGGGTTACGTCCGCCACGTAGGCATTGGTGGTGGAAAACGTGGACGCAAAGATGCCGGCAAACGCCCGCAGCAGCACAAACCCCCAGATGGTGCCGACAAACCCGAGAATGAACAGATCAATGGCAAACGCGGACAGGGAGATGAGCAGCACCGGCCGGCGTCCGAAGCGGTCGGAAAGCGCGCCGACCACCGGTGAAAACACAAACTGCATGACCGCGTAAACCACCAGCGCCAGCCCGCCCCAGCGGGATGCGTCGGCGATATCGCCGCCGGAAATCTCCATAATCAGCGCCGGCATCACCGGCGTGGTGAGACCGATCCCCATGGAGTTGATAAACGCGGTCACCATGAGAAAAACAAATGCCGCGCTGGTTGGCGGCGCTTCGGCCATGGCTTCGTTCGGCGCTGTCTCGCTAATGGCAGTTTCCCGGATGGCTAAGGTCGGCCGGAGATGCTCGGCCGCGCAGGATGGACTCAGGAGAATAGCACCGGCCCGGGCAAACCGGGACCGCTTTTGTTGCGATTTCCGGTCGGCCGGCGGCGTTCATGCCTCCGGCGGGTCGAGCAAGAGGGTCGAGATAAAGTCCTGCGGCCGTACCACCAGAACCGAGCGATTTGCCAAGCTCCGGGGCAAAGTGGTTTGGTACACTGCCGGGGGGCGAGGAGGAGCCTTATGACTGTGCTGCTAAGACCCGCTTTTCTTCTGCTTTGCCTGGCACCAGTTCCCGTTACCCAGGCGTCCATCACCAGCGGCTTCGGCGCGGTGGCGGACGTGGGCTTTTTCGACGACTGCCGCACCCTTTGCCTGCGACCGGGCGGGCTCACCGACCAGACCGTGAACGGCGGAGAGTTTTCCACCGGCACCGCCATCACGCTGACCTACAACCCCGCCCAAAGGGGCTTTGCGGCCGCCTCGTTTACCGGCGACGTGTTCAGCCCGGTGCTGCGGTCGAGCTCCCGCACGCCCGTGGACGCCGGCAACGCGATCGATGCCATCGCCACCGCGGTGCAGGGCTACACCTATCTTGGGGCTGCACCGGCGGACTACTCGGTACAGGTATCGTTAAGCGGCACCGTGGCGCAGCCGGCAAGCAACTCCGAAGGAGTGATTCGCGGTCGGGCCGCGGTGTACAGATACGAAAACGCCCGCTTCAGCACCGACTTTTCTTCTTTCATCCTGGAGGAAGTAGCCAGCGAGGGCGAAGTGCTGGCCACGGCCCAGCTGTTCTTGCTGCCAACTCTGGATCTGAGCCAGGGCACGCTGGACTTCACCCTGAATCCCGGCGACGAAGTCTACGTCTGGATGCAGCTCAGCACCAAAAGTGAGCGCGGCGCCGTGGTGGACGCGACCAACACCTTCGACCTCACATTCACCGCTGGCGATGTGTCGATGCTCGGCGCCCAGGTTGTGGACGGGGTCGACCCCGTCAATCTGTTTGCAGACGGGTTTGAGGAAGCGGACTGACGACCGCTGCTGATCAGGCCCGGCCGGCGTCTTCCGTCGCCGGATCAAACCGCTGCATCCAGTCCGCAAGGTCAGTCCCGCTGGGCTGCTGATACGCCTTCAATCCAAACTCGTCAAGAATCGCCAGCAGGTGATCAAACAGATCTCCCTGAATCGCCTCGTAATCGCCCCAGGCGGTGGTGCTGGTAAAGCAGTAAAGCTCGATGGGGATACCGTCCGCCGCCGGCGCCAGCTGGCGCACCAGCAGCGTCATGTCCTTGCGGATCGAGGGGTGGTGGTCTAAATAGTTCGCCACGTAGGCGCGGAACGTGCCGAGGTTGGTCAGGCGCCGCAGGTTCACCTCGTCGTCCACCGGCAGCTCGAGCGCCGCGTTGTAGCGCTCGAGCTCCTCCCTTTTCCGGTCGATGTAGTCCCGCAGGAGCGCAAAGCGGCGAAAGTGCTCAATCTCGTCCGGCGTTAAGAACCGAACGCTCTGCATGTCGATGGTGATAGACCGCTTGATGCGCCGGCCGCCGGACTCGGACATCCCGCGCCAGTTTCGGAACGAGTCGGCGATGAGCTTGTGGGTTGGGATCGTGGTGATGGTTTTATCCCAGTTCTGCACTCGGATCGTGTGCAATGCCACGTCGATCACGTCACCGTCGGCGTTGTACTGGGGCATCTCGATCCAGTCGCCCCGGCGCACCATGTCGTTACCGGACAGCTGAATGGAGGCCACCAGCGACAAAATGGTGTCGCGGAATACCAGCAGCAGCACCGCCGTCAGCGCGCCGAAGCCCGACAGCAGAATCACCGGCGACTTATTGATCAGCGCCGAGACCACTAAAATGGCGCCGAGGCAGTACAGCACAATCTTGGCCACCTGCACGTAGCCTTTGATCGGTCGCCGCACCGCCTCCGGCCGCAGCTCGTAGATGCTGTTGGCGGTGGACAGCAGCGCGCTCACCGCCATCACCAGCGCAATCACCGCGTAGGCGGCGCTGACGTTAGTGAGAATGGTCGCCGCCAGCTCCGGCAGGCCCGGCACCAGGCTGACGCCGACGTACACCACACCGGCCGGAAGCACGTGAGCAATGCGGGCAAAAAATCGATGCTCGATCAGAAAGTCGTCCCAGCGCGTGGCGGTGGCCCGGGCAATACCGCGGGCGCCGCGCACCAGCAGCGACTTGGCAATGACGTCGACGATGGCGCCTACCAGCAGCAGCAAAGCCACCCCAGCGGTGGGAAGCAGGGCCGGATGAATCGCGTTCAGCGCTTCGCTGATCTGTTCGTACATGGGAAGCCCGGGCGGTCGGAAACCGCGCTATTGTATCGCTGAAGGGACCTGCCGTTGACTATGCTCATCGCGTTTAACAAACCCTGCGGCGTGCTTTGCCAGTTCTCCGGCGAGGGGGCAACGCTAGCGGACTATATCGATGTACCCGGCGTCTATCCCGCCGGCCGGCTCGATAAAGAGTCCGAGGGATTGCTGCTGCTCACCGACGACGGCAGCCTGCAGGCGCGCATCAGCTCACCCCGCTTCAAGCAGCCCAAAACCTACTGGGTGCTGGTGGAGCGGGTGCCGACGGAGGCCGCGTTGCAAAACCTGCGACAAGGCGTGCCGCTGAAAGACGGTCTGACCCGACCGGCGCAGGCCCGGCGCATACTTGCCCCGCCCAATCTCTGGCCCCGGGACCCGCCGGTGCGGCAGCGCAAGAACGTCGAAGACGTCTGGCTGGAGATCATCCTGCGGGAGGGTCGAAACCGACAGATCCGGCGCATGACCGCCGCGGTCGGGCACCCGACGCTGCGGCTGGTGCGGTACGCAATCGGCACCCGGACCGTTGCGGGCCTGGCGCCGGGGCAATGGCGGGAGATCAACCCGCACGGCTGAGGAGCCAGTGCCGCACTCGGGGCGCGTTGGCGCGGTGCCAGGGCGCGTGCTATACCTTTTGAGGGCAGGGAGCGGGAAGCAGTCCGTGGTCAGTCCAGGACGGATTGAGAAATCATTGGTCAAATCGTGTCGCGCGCTGAGCTTCATCTCGGCCTGCGGGCTCACGCTTGGCCTGATCACCGGCGCCGGCGCCCAGCCTTTCAACCTCATCGACCGGACCGGCCAGTGCGTTACCTCGCCGCTGCTGGGTCTCAGTCAAAATATTGATCCGCCGGGCACAAGCCAGATCGTGCGCAGTGCCGATCGGTTTCGCGTCCCGGACGGGCCGGACTGGCGCCTGGACAGCGTCCAGGCGCAGGGAACGTTCAGCGGCAGCCAGGTGAACCCTCTGGGGGCCGACGTGCGCATATTTGCCAACGACGGCGCTTCCCCGGGGCCGGGAACGCAGGTCTGCACCTACTCATTCCCTCTCGCGGAAATTGGTCCCCTGGCCAACAGTGGCCAGTTTGACATCACGCTCCCCGGGGGCGCCCAGGCCTGCCAGCTGTCCGCCGGCGACTACTGGTTTTCTGTCGCCTTTCTCGGGACTATCGGCGTGAATCCAGCCCAGGGTCGGTTCTGGTACTGGAACCAGTCCACGGAAAACCAGCAGGGGAATTGGCAGATGCGGGCGGCGGACGATATCGACGCCAGCGGCATCAACTGCCCCGACTGGGTGACCCGGGAGCAGTGCTCGGCCGTCACCCAGGAGCGCGGCCTGTGTTTTGCCATCAGCGGCAACACGCCGATCACGTTGGCCGAACCGCTGGCGGACCAGTTCACCAGCGCCGGCACCAGCTTCCTCATGGACGTGTCGTCCGCGTTCACCGATCCGGACGGCGACGACGCCTTCTACCAGGCCATCGGCCTGCCCGCCTCGCTGACGCTCAACGAGGCCACCGGACGCATCAGCGGCACGATCGAGGCCGGCGATGTCGCCGGCAGTCCCTACACGGTGGAAATCACCGCCACCGACGACGATGACGTCAGCGCGGAGGACACGTTCCGCCTGGTGGTGGCGGACGATGAGGTGGCGGATTTTCGCTTTCAGCGCCTCTGGCCGGTGCTGCAGCAGCCCTGGTACTTCGGCACCAGCGCGCCCGACTTAAGCTTCAATGGCTCCACCCTGTTTGTCGCCAACCCCACCTTCTCCCGCATCCAGCGCTTCAGCCCGGCCGGGAAGCACATCAGCAACCTGTTCATTCCCGGCCCCGGCGGCCCCGCCACCCGGGGCAAGCCTCGCGTACTGGCCGCCAGCACCCGCGCGGTTTTTACCGCCGGAGATCTGGACCCCCAGATCTACAAGCTGGGCCTGAACGGTGAAGTCCTGGACCGCTTCGGCGCTGACGAGCTGGCGGGCCAGGTGCCGCAGTTTCTGGAAGCGACCGAAAGAGGCTGCCGCCGGCTGGGCGGCTGTGTCTATGTCGGTCTTGCGGATGAGGTGCTGAAATTCAGCGAAGACGGTCAGTTTCTGAGCCGGTTTGGCCTTTGCGCCGACCCGCCGTGCGAAAACGGTACGGTGCAGCAGCTCGGCGGCCTTACGGTGGGTCCCGATGGCCTTGTCTACCTGACGGATCAGGCGGAAGACCAGCTGATTATTCTGCGCACCTCGCCCGCCGCAGCGCTGATCGACCCGCCCGAGTTCCTTGCCGAAATTGGCGAACCAGGCAGCGGGCCGGGGCAGTTTGCCAGTCCCGGGGATGTCTCCCTGGACGGAGCCGGGCGCGTCTACGTGGCGGACGCAAACCGGGTGCAGGCGTTTTCGCCGCAGGGTGTGCCGCTGGATGAGTACGTGGCGCCTAGCGAAGCCCAGGTATTGCGGCGCCTGGAGTTTGGGCCAGAGCGGCTGGCGTTCGGCAGCAATGATCTGGCGCAGGTAACGCGCTTCCGCCGCGTCGGCGACGTGGACGCCGGCGCTTCGACGCTGAACTTCTCAACGCCGTTTTCCAGCGCCGACGACCGGGTGGGGTTTTTCCAGCAGCCGATTGATCTCGCCACCGGACCCAACAGCAACGTTTACGTGGCTGATGCGGGCAATCATCGGGTGCAGAAGTTTGATCCAGCCGGGCAGCTGCTCAACGCATTTGGCAAAGAAGGTGACGAGGACGGCGAGTTTGGCCGAATGATCGCTATCGGCACCGGTTCCATCGCGGGCGAACTGCGCGCCCACGTGCTGGACGAAAACATCACGGGCTATCGGATTCAGCGCTTCACGAGCGGCGGCGACTTTGTTGACAGCATCGCCCTGCCCGGCAACGACGACTACGTCGACATGGAAATCGGCAGCGGCGGCGCCGCCTTTCTGGTCACCGCCGCAGGTCTCGCGGTCAAGGTGTCAACGCAGGGCGAGGTGCTGGCCACCTGGGAGCCGATGGCGTCCGGCGCGCAGTTTCTGCAGGTGGCCCAGGCGCCCAACGGCCTGTTTTACTTCACCGTGCAGGGTCAGAGCCAGGAAGGCTTTGCGATCTACGACCGGTTCGGCAACTTTGTTGCCTTTCTACCGGCCACCTTCAACGCGCCCGCGTCTTTGAGCGTCGCCGGCGACGGCAAGATTGTGCTGGGGGAGATTCCGGACATTGCGCCGGACGTGCCGCGCATCAAAATCTACCGCCAGGACGGCGTGCTGCTGCAGTCGGTGGGCCAGTACGGCTATTTCCCCGGGTCGTTTGCGGCGCCGGCAGGGCTGGATTTTGCACCCAACGGGCTGCTCTACATCAGCGACTCGGTCAACAACTACGTGCAGGTGCTCGACCCGGTGCCGCCGGCGGAGATCACCCGGGCCGTAGTGGTGGCCGGCGGTGGTCCCTACCCGGGAAACAACCTGTGGGAAACCACCCAGGCGCTGACCAACGGCGCCTACCTGGCGCTGGCCTACCAGGGCCTGCGGGCCGAGGACATTACCTACCTGTCGTCCAATCTCGACGAAGACCTCGACGGCAACGGCATCTCCGACGTGGACTTTCCCGCCAGCGCCCCGTCGCTGGTGACCGCCATCAGCATGGCGGCGGACGGCGCGGACCGGCTTGTCGTCTATCTTGCCGACCACGGCTCGGAAGATGTCTTTCGGGTGAGCCCCCAATCGGTGCTCGACGCCGCAGCGCTGGATGCGGCCCTCGACAGCGCCCAGAGCGGCCCGACCGCCGTCGACCAGCTTGTCCTGATCTACGATGCCTGCCGCGCCGGCAGCTTCGTCGACGACCTGGCCAGCCCCGGGCTCAACCGCATTGTGCTGGCCAGCACCGGTGCCGACGAAAGCGCCAAATTTGTATCCGGCGGGATCTTGAGCTTCTCCAACCAGTTCTGGACCCAGATCTTCACCGGGGCTGATCTGGCGGCTGCCTACGCCAGCGCCTCGCAGATCATGACCACGTCTTTTTCCGACCAGACCCCGCTGGCGGACGCCGACGGTGATGCCAACCCGAACGAAAGCGCCGACGACCTGACCGCGCTCAGCGGCGTGTTTATTGGCGCCGGCACCAATTTCGATCCCGGCGCGCCGGTGATCGCCAGCGTCTCCGATCCGCAGGTGCTGGCCGACGGAAACGAGGCGCAGATAAGCGCCTTCGGCGTGACCGATCCCGACGGCGTGGCGCGCGTCTATGCCGAAATTGTGCCGCCCAATTTTGTCGACGGCGACATCGACCAGCCGGTGCAGGCGTTTCCCGGCTTCGAATTGGAGCCGGATGCACCGGGAAGCAGCGACTACACCCTGATCTTCGACCGCTTCAGCAGCGAGGGGACGTATACGATCAATGTTTACGCCCAGGATCGTTTTGGTAATCTCTCCGCCCCCGCGACCACTACCGTTACCGCTGGCAACCCGGAGCTGCGCAAGGCACTGCTGATTGTCGGCGGGGAAACCAGCGACCCGCGCTGGTCTGCCTACAGCGCCAACGGCGCCTTCGCGTACGCCGCCCTCACCGCCCAGGGCTACAGCGACGCGGGCCTGGAAACCGTTCGCTACCTGTCCAACGGCGGAACGGACGGTGTCGATGACGTCGCCAGCAGCGCCACGGTTGCCGGCGCCTTTGCCTGGGCCGGCGAACAGGCCCAGGACGTGGTGGTCTACCTGGTGGGTGGGGTTCGCAGTGGCGCCCTGCGGCTCGCCAGCGGTGAACGGCTCACCGCCCTTGAGCTGAGCGGCTATCTGGATATGCTGGAGGCCAGCATCAGCGGCAAGCTGGTGGTGCTGTATGACGGCAACCGGTCCGGCGCGTTTCTGCCCCGGCTGACCTCCCCAAATCCCGGCAGGCGAATCCTGCTGACCAGCACCGCCGCGTCGGAAAGCGCCAGCTTTCTGCTGGAGGGAGCTTTAAGCTTCTCGCAGTTTTTCTGGAACCAGGTGCTGAACGGTGCCACGGTGCTCGAGGCGTTCGAGACGGCTCGGGATGCGGTAGGTTTTTCCGCCGGCGACCAGACGCCGCAGCTTGATGACAATGCCAACGGCGAAGGCAACGACGCCGAAGATGGTTTTGTCGCCAGCACCTACGACATCGGCGCCGGGATTGTGCAGGACATCAATGGACCCAGCGCGGGTGCCCTGACGCCCGACATCCAGCTCACCGGCGGCGTCACCCAGGCCACCATCACGGTGAACAACGTCACCAGCGCCTCCGGCGTGGATGAGGTGTTCGCCATCGTGGGAAGCCCACCGCCGCAGCAGACTTCTGACACGTTTGTGCTGGCGCCGGTCACTGTGGATGGCAACGGCAACGGGCAGTACGACGGCACCTACGCCAACTTCGGGCCTTTGCCGGGCGGTGGCTATGCCGCCGGGTTTTATCTGGTCACCGTCTATGTTCGGGATCAGCGCGGCAACATCGCGCTCCACGACACGGTGCGGGTTGAGCAGTCGGCGGGGCCGGACGGGTGGGAGGATGACGACATTCCGGTCGAGGCGTCGGTGATCTTTGTCGATGACGCCGACGCCCAGCGGCACACGTTGCATGAGGATGATGACAGCGACTTTGTCTCCTTCAACGCCGTGAACCGCAGCGGATCGGCCCAGACCTATGAGCTCTCGGTGTCGGAGATTGATGATTACTCCGGCGGCACCTACAACGTTACCCTGGAGCTCTACGGGCCAACCACGCCGCCGGGTTCTCCCCTGGCCACCGCCACGGGCGGGATCAGCGGCAGCGTTTCCCTCACCTGGCCGTCTTCCGGCAATTCCTATGATGAAGGCGAAGGTGAGTACTACCTGCGGGTGCTGGCCGCCAGCGGTACTCAACGCGGGCGCTACGCGGTGCGGGTGTTCCGTCCGGCGGTGCCGCTGACGGGCGCGGTCCGGGGCAGCGTGGTAGACGCCCTGACGGGCGAACCGGTCCCGGGAGCCCTGATTGCCACCAGCGGCACCGTCGCCGCCGCGAGCAACCTGATCGGCGAATACCAGCTGGTGGAAAACCCGGGCACCTACAGCCTGACCGTGACGCCACCGGCCGGATATCTGCCGCTCACGGAAAACAACGTGCCCGTTTCCGAAAGCCTCACCACCTGGCGGCTGCTGCAGGTTCAGCCCAGCGGCGCCGCGCCGTCGGTTCAGACGGGCGAAGCCACCGGCATTACCCAGACCACCGCCACCCTCAACGGCCTGGTGGCGCCCAACGGTGAGCTCACCGCCGTGGTGTTTGAAATCCTGCCGGCGGGCCCGGCGATCACGCAGCCGCCGGACGTTGCGGGGGATGCCCCGCAGAGCGACGCGGCGGCGCAGGTTACGGGCCTGACCTGCGAAACCGACTACACCTTCCGGATCACCGCCAGCAACGCAACGGGCAGCAGCAACGGCGCCAGCGAAGCGCTGCGCACCGCCGACTGCGTTGCGCCGCCGGTGCTGACCACCGTCACCGCCAGCAACCTTAGCGATGAGACCGCCCGGCTGGAGGCGTCGGTGGATCCGGTGGGCAGCGAAACCATCACCGCGTTCCGCTGGCGCCCCGCGGGCGGTGTGTTTAATCCCTACCAGGACTCGCCCGATGTGCTCACCGGCAGCGGGACCCAGGTGGCGGGCCTGAACATCGACACCCTGACCTGCGCCACCGTCTACGACTACCAGGCGCGCGCCAGCAACGCCGGCGGCACCGCCGAATCGACGGTGCAGAATTTCAGCACGGCGGTCTGCCCACAGACGCCCCCGACGGTGGTTACGCTGGCGGCCCAGAACATCACCGAAACCGGCGCGGACCTGCGCGCCTCGGTGGACGCGAACGGCGACACCGCGAGCGTTGAGTACCGCATCAACGCGGTAGGCGACGCGCCGGGCGCCTGGCAGACCGCCGGCACCGTGGCCACCTCGGAGCAGGTGACGGTCACCGTCAGCAGTCTGGATTGCGGCCGCGACTACCAGTACCGCTTCCGCGCCAGCAACAGCGGCGGCACCACGGAAGGGTCCGACCAGGGGCTGACCACGCTGGACTGCGCCGACGATTTCCCCGAGGTCCAGACGGACCCCGCCACGCTCGTCGGGCAAACCAGCGCCACGGTAAATGCGCTGGTCGACCCCAATGGCAGCAGCACCCAGGTGTTTTTTGACTACGGCCTTTCCGGCCTGCTCGACGAAACGCTGGCGTTGGAAAGTCCACTTGAGGGCAGCGACCCCGTCAGCCAGTCGGCCCGGCTGGAAGGCCTGGCCTGCGGCCAGCAGTACAGCTACCGGGTGCGCGGCAGCAACACCGCCGGGACCGCTTTCGGTGCCACCCGCACCTTCACCACCAACCCCTGCGACCGGATCCTGCTGGTGGACGACGACAGCAATAGTCCGGACCTGACGCCGGTTTACGGCGGTTTGCTGGACACGCTGGGGTTCGCCTACACCGTATGGAATACGGGTGGGGAGGACGCCGAGCCGCAGGCCGGTGACCTCGCGCCCTACAGCACCGTGCTGTGGTTTACCGGCGACAACGCCGCCGCCGGCACCGGACCGGGCCCCGCCGGTGAGGCGGCGCTGGCGGATTATCTCGACGCCGGGGGCTGTCTGGCGCTCAGCGCGCAGAATTATTTTGCCGTCCGCGGACCCACGCCGACGACGCTGATGAGCGACTACCTCGGGGTGGCCGGCGGCGTCGCCAATGCCGGGCTGCAGAACGTTGCCGGGGTCTCCAGCGCCTTTGCCGGGCTCCCCACTTCCGGCACTTATCTGCTTGATTTTGCCGGCGCATCATTGAGCTCCGCAGCAGACGAACTCACCGTTACCGGCGGCGGCGAGGTGGCATTTGAAGGCGACGGCCAAGCCACGGCGGGCATCCAGGTGATCGCCGACAGCTATCGATCCCTGTTCCTCGGCTTTCCGCTGGCGGCCATTCCTGGAGCGGCCGAGGGGGGGGCAGCGCTGAGCGCGGTGCTCGACTTCTGCCGCGGCCAGGATGTTTTGTTCAGCAATGGATTTGAGTGACTGACCAACCCGCGGGGAGCCTTGCCATGACCGAACGCGTTGCCCCGTCCGCCTGGTCCCAGGCCGCGTACCTCGCCGTGGGTGTGGTGCTTCTGCTGTGGGGCATCGGCGGGCTCATCATCTACGTTGCCTACTTCATCGAAACCCCGGATGAATTTGCCCTGACCGCCGAAACCGCCGCCAACCGGGACGCCTATGCCCAGTACGTGGCCAATATTCCCTGGTGGGCCATCGGTGCGGGACTCATCGCCGCGGCAGCGCGCTTTCTCGGCGCGATTGGCCTGTTGCTGCGCAAAGCCTGGGCGCTGCCGCTGTATATCATCGCCCTCATCTTTTTTGCCGTCGCCCTGTTCCGCGCGTTTGGCTGGCAGACGTCGCCAGCGTCATGAGCCCGGCCCACGTAGGCATCGAAGTCACCTTCGTAGCCCTGAGCCTGTTCGCCATCGGCTTCGCGTATTGGCACAAATCCCGCGGCCTCCTGACGTAGGCCCGGGTCAGACCCTCTCGGGGTCTGACCCTCGAAAGTGCCGCTATATAGGACAAGCGTCGGAGTTAAGTTTCCGACGGATCTTGTTCGTCAGCCGCTCGAAAGAAATCCGCGCGAGGGGCCCGGGTCAGACCAACCCGCCGAGTTTTAGCCCAGATCCTCGGCCACGCTGGCCGCGGCCAGGCGGCCGGACTGGGTCGCCATCGGCACGCCGGCGCCGGGATGAACACTCCCGCCGGCGACATACAAGCCGATAATTGCCGTCCGCGAGCCCGGGCGCTGAAACGACGCCCAGGGCCCGTGCACCGGCCGGCCGTAAAGCGCTCCCCGGGACCCGGGAAACAGCTGCCCGAACGCCGGTGGCGTGGTCACCACTTCGTGCTCCAGCTCGACGTCGAGCTGATGCGCCCGCAGATGTTCCGAAAGCCGCATTCGCGCCGCCTCGTAGTCCGGCGCAGGCCCTCCCGGATGGTGCGGCGGCGCGTTCATCAGAAAAAACAGCCGCTCCTTGTCCGGTGAAGCATCATGATCCGCCCGGTCCTGAGCGCAGATGTAGATGGTCGGCCGCGCGGTCACCTCACCGCGCTCAAAAATGGCCGCAAACTCGTCCGCGTAGTCATCCCCAAACAGCACCGTGTGATACGCCAGCGGATACCCCCGCGCCCGGCCATACCCGCTCACCGTCATGGCCGACAGGGTGAACCCTTCCGCCGGGCGTAGATCCGCGGCCGGCGCCGCAGCGAGCCCCAGCAGCTGTTCCGCCAGCGCCTGCGTATCGCCGTTAAACACCACCGCGTCCGCCGCCAGCACCTGGCCGTCCGCCAGCATCACCCCACTGGCTTTCCCGTCGGTCACCTGAATTTCCGCCACCGGCGAGTCCAGCCGAATCTCCCCGCCACACTCCCGCGTCACCTGCGCCATCGTATCCGCCAGCCGCTGCATCCCACCCTCGATGGTCCAGACCCCGCGCCGCTCTGCTTCGGCAATCAGCATCAGCGTGGCCGGCGCCTGAAACGGATTGGAGCCGCAGTAGGTGGCGTAGCGGGCAAACAGCTGCACGAGCCGCGGGTCGGAAAAGCGGCCGCGCAGATCGTTCCACAGAGTTTTGAAAGGCCGCGTGGCAAGCAGCCGCGGAATGCCGGCCAATCCCAGCCGCTGCAGCAGCTTGAGGGAGCCGGGCCGCTCGGCGCGCATGAAGGAGGCGTCCAGCGTGTCGAAGATCTCCCCGGACTTTTTGACAAACTGCCGGTACGCCGCGGCATCAGCGGCACCACTCATCTGCTCAATTGCGGTGACCGACTGTTCCAGATCGGCAAACAGGTCCAGCGACGCCCCGTCCAGCCAGCGATGCCGGGCCAGCACCTCGGCCCGACGCAGGTGCACCCGGTCGCCAAAATCCAGCCCCGCCGCGGCAAACAGATCGTCGAAGATCCAGCGCATGGTCATCACCGTGGGGCCCGAGTCCACCCGCTGGTCCCCCACCGCCACCTCCCGCATCTTGCCGCCGGGGGCCGCCGCCTGTTCCAGCAGGGTGACCCGATAGCCCCGGATCGAAAGGTCCAGCGCCGCCCCAAGGCCCCCCATGCCGGCCCCCACCACGATGACGTGCCGTGGGCTACCCATGCCGTCGCCTTACCCGGCAGAGGATTTCCCGCGCGGGCCGGGTGGTGAGGCGAGCGACCGGCCGCACCTGGTCCGGCGCTAGCGGCTCAAAGTCATAGCGCCGCAGCAGGCTGGCCAGAATCAGCGCGCTTTCGATGGTGGCAAAAGCCGCGCCGACGCAGATCCGCGGACCCAGACCGAAGGCCAGGAAGGTGTTGGGCTTGTCCGATTCCTGCCCCGGCAGGAACCGGCCCGGGATAAAGCGGTCCGGATGATCCCAGAGCAGCGCGTTGCGGTGGGTGGTCCAGGGAGAAATCATCACCATCGCGCCCTTTTTGATGCGTCGCCCTGCGATGCTGGTGTTTTCCATCGAGACGCGGGGAATAAACGTAATCGGCGGATAAAGCCGCAGCACTTCACGAAACGTACTGCGCACCAGCACCAGTTTCTTCACCTGGTCAAACGCGATCGCCCCGTCCCCCACCTCCCGGTCCACCTCTTCGCGCAGCGCCGCAAGCGCCTCCGGCTGGCGCGAGAGGATGTAAAAGGCCCAGGTCAGGCCGCTGGCGGTGGTCTCGTGGCCGGCAAGAAAGAAAACGCCAAGCTGGTCCACCAGTTCCTCCCGGGTGAAACCGGCTCCGGTGTCCGGATCGCGGGCCCGGATCATGGCGCCAACAATATCGTCGGTGGCATCCTCTTCGCCCAGACGGGGCGCGAGCATGTCGGCGATATGGCTGCGGATAGTCTCGCAGGCCCGAAGTACGTGATCCGGCTGGTGCACCTTTTCAAAGGCTTTGCCAAAAATGAGCCGCTTCAGCTCCACGCTGGCCACCGCCCGTTCAAACTCGGCGAAGCAGGTGAACACCTCCCGGGCCCGGCGTGACTCGAGAGACTGGGAAAAAATGGTACGGCAGATCACGTCCGCCGTCAGCTGCCCCATGGCCACGTCCAGCGACAGGGGTGTGCCGTCCCGGGCATGCTGATCCAGCGTTTCCTGAAAGTCGGCCACCGCAGCGGCCATGGCGGGAAACGCCTGATTGATGCGCATGTGGGAAAAGGCCGGATCAATCATCCGCCGCTGGCGCCGCCAGGTGTCGCCGCTGGAGACAAAAATGGAGTCCCCCACCAGCGGCTCCAGGGCACCGACAAACAGGTCGTTCTTGGGATAGATATCCAGCGGATCGGTCATCACGTCGCGGATGGCGTCCGGGTCATTGATCAGCACAATCGACCGGCGGGAATAACCCAGCGGGGTGATCCGCTCCGAGTAGGCGGCCTTGGGCACCAGGCTCAGCAGATTGCCCTCCCCTTCCCGAATCACCCGCAGGAGGGACCGAAGCGGCGTCATGGGCACCGGGGCCGGCGGGCGGTAAAGGCTCATGAGGCGGGCGGCTCCCATTCAATATCCCAGGTGGCCGCTTCGCCAAACGACTTCCCCTGAAACAGCGTCATCGACAGAATCGGCCAGGCCGCATACGGCAGCAGCCAGAACGGCAGCGGATCACGCCATTGAAAACACACCTCTTTCGCCCGGATCAGCTGCCCCAGGTAGCGCCGGAATCGGGGCCACTTGCCAAACGCCAGCTGCGTCTCTGTCAGGCAGGGATAGAACTGCTGCATCAGCCGGTGCGGGCGCAGCCTAAGCTCATGACAACTGGCCGGGTCGGTAAGCGCAAGCGCCAGGTCCTCCGCCTCAATAAAGTGCACGCCGCTGGTGGCCCGGGGATTGCACTCGATACCGTGCACCACCCCTTCGCTGTTCTGGATCAGATCAAAGGCAACAAAACCGCTTGCGCCGGAGCCGGCAACAAAGCGCTCCACAAACTCGGTGACCCGGGCATCGGCAACAAGGCGTTCGAAACACACGGCCACCGTTCCCGAGACAACCGTGCCGCGGTACAGCACCGTGCCAAGCACCCGGCCCTCATGAGCCACGGAAAAGGTGCACAGCTCCGTACCGTCTATCTGCTCCTGCACCAGCCATTCAGCCGGCTCTTCCCGTTCCGGCAGCGCTTCTCCTTTCGCCACGCGCTCAAGGCCTACCCCAGCGCAGGAATACTCGCGCTTGACGATAACTGGTAATCGCTGGACCAACGTCTCGGCCTCGCCGCTGCCCAGTCGGGCCGTTTCCGGCACCGCCAGGCCAAAGCGCTGACAGCTCTGCACAAAATCCCACTTGCTGTGGAGCGGGATCAGCTCCGCCGGCGGCAGGGAGGCGATGCGCACGTGGTCCGGCACCCGCCCGTACAGCTGGCAGGTATGGAGACATTCCTCCGATACCGGCACGACCAGATCCACGCCCTCGCGCTGGATCAGCGAGACGAGGTCATCAAGGTAGCGCTCCGGCTCGTGCACCGGCGCCGCCACCTGAAAAGAAGCATGAACCGACCGGGAGTAGCCGCTGAGATGGCGTTTGCCCGGCTCCGCCACCAGCACGCGCCAGCCGGCGCCGGCGAGCGCCCGCGCCAGATCTAGGGCTTTGGGCAGGCGCCCCAGCGTGAGTAGAGCGGTGCCGGCCATCTCCTCTCAGCCAGCCACCGGATTGGCCGCGCCGCGCGCCTCGACCAGCGAAACCGCGTCGCAGTAGAAAATCGGCTGACCGTCGTCTTTGATCAGGCTGTAGCCGCAGTTAACAACGCCCCGGCCAGGTTTGGAGGAGTAGCGCTTCGACTTGATCTCGAAGCAGGCCCGCACCGCCACTTCCGCATGCAGCGGCTGCGCCCAGCGCAGGTGCTCCCAGCTGATGCCGCAGACCCAGCGAATGTCGCCGGATATCTCGTGATCCAGCCGTCGCCACAGCGCCAGAATATGGATTCCCGAGGCCGCAACCTGGCCAAAAGTGTGATCCCGGGCTGCGGCCGGATCCATGTGGAAATACTGCGGATCCCACTGGGTCGCAAACTCCACAATCTCTGCTTCGCTCAGACTGGCCGGCTGCGAGTAGCGCACGTCGCCAACGGTCAGATCTTCCAGGTACGCGGTGGGTGTCATCGCGGTATGATCCCAGTCACTGCATCACCACTCAACCCACAGCGGGGCACCTCTTTGACTCAACTGTCCGCAACGTACGCCAGCCTGCCGGACCACTTCTACGCGCGGCACGAGGCGCAGGCCAGCAAACAGCCCACCATGCTGCTTTACAACGAAGCGCTGGCGGCAGAGCTCGGCCTGTCCCTGACCCCCGAAGAAGCGCTCGCGGCGTTTTCCGGCCAGCAGCAGCTGCCGGGATCTCAGCCCCTCGCCATGGCCTACGCGGGGCATCAGTTTGGCCAGTTTGTGCCGCAGCTTGGCGACGGCCGGGCCCTGCTGCTTGGTGAGGTGGAGACGGCCGACGGGCGTCTCCTTGACGTGCAGCTCAAAGGCAGCGGCCGCACCCGCTTCTCCCGAGGTGGTGACGGCCGGGCTGCGCTGGGCCCGGTGCTGCGGGAATACCTGATCAGCGAGGCCATGCACGCCCTGAGAATCCCCACCACCCGCGCCCTGGCCGCGGTGGCCACCGGCGAGCCGGTCTATCGCGACACGATGCTGCCCGGCGCCATCCTGACCCGCGTTGCCAGCAGCCATATCCGGGTGGGCACGTTTCAATATTTTGCCGCCCGGGACGACCGTTCGGCGGTGCAGACCCTCGCGGATTACGTCATCGAGCGTCACTACCCCGAGCTTAAGGCGTCTGATCAACCCTACCTGGACCTGATCAGCGCCGTGCAGGAGCGACAGATCCATCTGGTGACGCGGTGGCTCATGGTGGGTTTTGTGCACGGCGTGATGAACACGGACAACACCGCCATTGCCGGCGAAACCATCGACTACGGACCGTGTGCCTTTATGGACGCGTACGACCCGACGACGGTTTTCAGCTCCATTGATCACGCCGGCCGCTACGCCTACCTGAGTCAGCCGTCCATGGCGCATTGGAATATCGCGCGCTTTGCCGAGACGCTGCTGGAGCTGCTGGACCCGGACAGCGACCGGGCACTGACGCTGGCCAACGGGGTGATCGAGGCGTTTCCGGCGGCATTCCACGAGGTCTGGCTGCGCGGCATGGGACAGAAACTTGGCCTCACCGACGCCAGCGAAGCCGACCGGCCACTGATTCAGGATCTCCTCACGCTCGCGCAGGAAGCCGGTGCCGACTACACGGTGCTGTTCCGGGATCTGGCCCCCGCCGCCGACGGCGATGTGCCGGAACGGCTGCGAACCGTAATGGGTTCCGTTGAGCCACGCTTTACCGAGTGGCTGGAACGCTGGCGCAAGCGACTGGCGGACCCGGCGGCCGCCGCGGCAGCGATGAACGAGATGAACCCTGCCGTGATTCCCCGCAACCATCAGGTGGAGGCGGCGCTGAGCGCAGCCCATGACAACGATCTTGAACCGTTCAAGCAGCTGCAGGCGGCGCTGGCAAACCCCTTTGAGGTGCCAGCGGCGCACCCGGAGCTGGCCGAGGCACCGGCCGCCCCGGCGCCCTACGTCACCTTCTGCGGAACCTGAGATCGCTGCGCCCGCCAGGTATCCCAGGCAAACAGCGCAACCCCAACCCAGATCAGCACAAAGCAGATCACGTGCGCCGGCGTTAGCGGTTCACCAAAGGCGACCCCCAGCAGGAACTGCAGCGTCGGCGCCATAAACTGCAGCACCCCGATCGTCGACAAGGGCAGCCGGCGCGCCGCGACGGCAAAAGCCAGCAGCGGCAGAACGGTGATCGCGCCAGCCGCCACCAGACCAACGGTGATTCCCGGGCCAGCGTGGGCAAAAAACAACTCGTCCTGGCCCGCCAGCCAGCCCAACCAGAGGAGCGCAGCGGGAAGCAGCACCAGCGTCTCAACCAGAAGTCCCGGCATCGCCCCCACCGCCACCTGGCTGCGAATCACGCCGTAGATGGTGAAGGAGATCGCCAGCCCCGTTGCCAGCCAGGGCACCTGGCCGCCGCTGACCGTGAGCACCGCCACGCCGATCGCCGCCAGGATGATGGCGATGAGCTGCGGCCGGCGCAGCCGCTCGCCCAAGAACAGCACCCCGATCACCACGTAGAGCAGCGGGTTGATGTAATAGCCCAGGGACGCCTGAAACACCTGCTCGCGCTGCACCGCCCAGATGTAGACGAGCCAGTTCACGGCGATGCAGGTGGCCGACAGCGTCAGCCAGCCCAGGTTTTTTGGCTGGGTCAGCAGCGCCCGGAACTCGCCCCACTGGCGCCGCACGAGCACGATCAAAAGGCCTACCGGGACCGCCCAGAAAATCCGGTGCGCCAGCATCTCCAGCGCCGGCACCGATTTCATCACAAAGAAATACGCCGGCATGAGCCCCCACAGCAGGTACGCCGCCACGGCCGCCGAGAGGCCCTCGCGGGAAATGGGCTCTGCTGAATGCATCCGACCGGTATTACCTGGGTGGGGCGCCGCACCATAGCAAAACTGGGGCGGCGGTCACAGCGCGGTGGCGCGGTGTGGGGGTTAATGGGCGCTCACACCAGGAGGCCGGGCTATGTTGAAGGTGATCGCCGCGGCGGTGCTGCTGAGCGGCCCGTTTGATGACAGCAGCAGGGTGTCCGTCACGCTGACCCCGCTGGCGGAGGGGCTCAATGAAGCCGTGGGCGGCACGGAGCAGATTTTCGGCTCTGACCTTGCCGCGTTTCCCGACGGCTCCGGGCGGTTGCTGGTGACCACACTCGGCGGACCGATCCGCCTGATCGACGAGACGCTGCAGGCGACGCCATTTCTCGACACGTTTAGCGCCGACACGGTGAACGGTAACAATGGCAACGCGTCTTTTGGCCTGACCACGTTGGTGTTTCATCCCAATTTTGCCCTACCGGGGCAGCCAGGCAGCGGTTGCTTCTACACGGTGGAGCCGGAGGTGACGCGCACCAGCCCCGCGCCGGATTTTCCCGGCATCCGACCCGACATCGGGGGCAGCAACCCCGCGCATGATCGCGTGCTCTATGAATACTGCATGGACGACATCCAGGCGGACGTGTTTGCCGGCGCCCGCCGCGAGGTGCTGCGGATCCACGAGCATCGGCGGGGGCACGACGTGAACGACCTGGCTTTTGACGAAGATCAGTATCTGCTGATGTCCGTCGGCGACACGGTGGTAGAAGCCAGCGCGCAGGAGCTGGACAACGTATTTGGCACGATGCTGCGCATCGATCCCCTGGCCCCGGCCCGCCGGCCCGGCAGCGCCGACCCGATCAGCGCCAACGGCGCATACCGAATCCCCGTTGACAATCCCTTTGGCATGCTCGCCGGCGCGCTGCCGGAGACCTATGCCCTCGGTTTAAGAAATCCCTTTCGGATTCATATCGACGGACCGGACCTGTGGGTCAGCAGCAACGGGGCCAGCTCCCGGGAGTCGGTTTACCGGGTGGTTGCCGGCGACAATCTGGGCTGGCCCTACTTCGAGGGCACCCGCGCCCGGGGCGGCGAACCGAGCGGCTTCAGCTACGTGCCGCCGGTGTTTGAGTACGATCACGGCCTGGGCCTTTCCGTCACCGGCATTGTGATCTACCGGGGTACCGAGATTCCGGAACTGGCCGGCCAGGCCGTATTCAGCGACTTTCTGGGTCCCGGCGCCAGCGGCGCGCGGCTGTTTGTCGGCGATCCGGGCACCGGCATCTTTCGCGACCTTGAGGCCGCCGCAGGCGGCGTACCGATCCCCGACACGATCATCTCCATCGGCCAGGATCTCAGCGGCGAGGTCTACCTCATTTCCGGCGAGGGTGCAGTGCTGACGGTGACCGGCGGCGGCGTCATCTTTGCCAACGGCTTTGAAGGCGCTCGCCTCCAGGGACCTGGCTAAAGAATGGACAAAGCGGACCAGGCACTGGCCCGCCGAGACTCCACGACGAGATATAGTGCCTGAACCAGGGCAAAGAGATGGGAGATAAGCCATGCGTGCGATAGGGATAATGTTGGTACTGCTGGTGATCGCCTACTTGGTGAATCAGCAACTCGGGGCAGGGTCCCGCGCTCCGGATCCACTGCTTGAACGAGATCTCAATCCCAGTGCGCCACAAGTGCCGACGGCGCCGGGCGACGTGGAGCAGTTCGGTCAGGACATGCAGGAGTATCTCAACGAGCAGGCAGAGAAGCAGGCCGAAGCGATACGAAAAGCCGAAGAAGGCTAAATCGCCGTGACGGTTCCGGATCGAGCCCAGCGACGACAGGGCATTGCGTTAAGGACCTCGTCAGTTCGCCTGGCTTAGGGTCAAAGGCGCCAGCGGAGCCCCAAGCGGCGATGCGCCTAGATCCGAGCCGGTGTGTTTTTCCAGCCACACCAGAGCAGCGCTGATGTCCGCACCATGCGTTTTTCTACTATCCCGCTGCGCCGCAAGCCGGTCCTCAAGGGTGAATCGTTTCCAAGGCGCCTTGGCATTGGTTTGCAGCGGCGCCAGCTGGAAAGCCATTTCATCTTCACCGAAGAAGGCGCAAACGCGTCGCAGGTGACGTCGGGGCGCCTTGACGAACGTTTCAAAATCCAGTGAAGCGGTACGCTGCGGGTACCGGCTCATGGCCGCGTGCATTCGTCGGATCTGGTGATACCAGAACAGGGCCGCGGATTGAAAAATGGTCGCAGGCTTTGGCAGCTGAAGATCCCGGGACCAATGCGCCGCAATCTCGACGACGCGCCGAATCGTCTCCGCCTGCTTATCGGCCATCGAAAGCAAAAATGACTCCGCAGGCACGTACAAACAAATGGCCTTGCCTTGCGTTGTTTGCAGCATCGGTTCGGCTAGATCAGTCAAAAGATTCGACGGCTTGATGCAGACGGTTTCGCCTGGCTCGCTGGGTTTTGCCAAGAGCGGCAAAACCAGTTTCAGCAGTTTTCTCTGCCGGTTGACATCAAACTCCTGCGGATACAGCAATCCCACTTCCCAGATCTGCCGTAAAACAAATGGCTCGCGTAAGACCAGCCGCTGGCGAGGCATGTCGAGACAGCGCGACAGCAGCGTTGAACCGCAAAATGAGACGTGAAAAATGAAATTCAGCTTCGGTCTGGAGCGAGCTTTTGCGCCGGCGGTTCTATCGAAAATAACGTGCTTATCGAATCGATCCGCTCTTTCGATCCGATCATCCAGGAAGCTGCTGCGGCGGTAGTTCTCCCGGGACATTCTGATCAACCGTCCTTTCATCAGGCGCGGATTGAACTCTCGAAGGTGCCAATCCTGAAGAGGCCGTTTGAGGAATTCGCCGTAGCTCAACGTGGATGGCGTCGAGCGAGTCATCAATGCTGACTCGAACAGGATCGAAACAGGCTCACAAAATCTTGAGCCAGTGTCTCAGAGCTTAAAGATGATGAAATATCCATTTCGTACGAACGTTAACGTACGAAATTGATGTTCCCTTATGATGTGCCAAAAGGCACCCGGCGACGGCCCGTCGGCCCGCCAACCTGCCTCCCATTCGTATGTGACTATTCTTCGTCGCCGGGCCTGTCGTTTTTTTTCCGGGCGCCTCAGGTCGCCGGGCCGGGATCACTCGATTCTCAGCTTGGCGAAGAGGCGGGACCGTTTTCCCTGAGCGTTTGCGAAGGTGTCTCTCCAAACCGTTTCCGGTATTCCGCCGTGAATCGGCTGTGGTGGGTCACCCCACAGTCCCAGAGGATGCGGGTCACCTGGGTTCCCGGGACCGCTGCACGAAGCAGTCTCCTCACCTGCTCAAGCCGTAGCCTCAACATGTACTGCTTGTGCGTTTGCCCGAGGTGCTCGCGAAACCAGCCGCGCAGCTGTCGCTCCGACGCGCCAACGGACTTTGCCAGCTGCCGCAGGGTTGGCGGGCTTGCCAGGTTGTTCTTGGTGAGTCGAAGAGCGTGGCTCAAACGCTCAGGCAAACGCCGTAAACGGGCCGATTTCAGCTGCTCAGTATAGTTGTGGGGCTGGGTATGAAGCAGAGTCGTCAGCAGCCAGCGCTCCAGGGATTCGGCAGCCAGCGGATCGGTTTGGAGCCAGTCGGCATACCGACAATGGCGATACAGCGCCGAAACCACGCCCAGCCAGGGTTGGGCTTCCTTGCTGGTCAGATCCAGGCCAAGACGAAAGACCACCGGCTCAGCCAATGGCTTATCCATCAGTTCCTCGAGCTGGCGCTCCAGCGCCAGCCGAGGAATTTGCACGGACAAAATGGTCGCGCCATTTCTCCACTGCATATGGCTCGGCTCGGTGGGGGACAGAAACGTTGCGTTTTGCGCCGTCGCCCAATCCCGCTGCTGACCACACCTCACGTCGATACGACCGGCGGTGGTGATTTGCGCCAGGTAAAAGTCTTTCAGCCGGCCCGGATCGACCGTTGTGCGAGCACCGTACTGAACACTGGAAAAACCCAGACCGGCAATGTTGGCGCTGGCGATTTTGGCTGCCAAGCGCCGTTCCCGGGCATCGAGTTTGAAATCGTGGGGACAAAACAGGCGACTCGCAAAATACCTGGTCTCTTCCCAGTCTTCCGAGGAAAAAACATCAAAGTTCGCCGGCCCACCGGACAGATCCGATGTGATGTCTTGCATAACAGCGTAGCCGGTCAGGTGACTCATGCTGCGTCAGACGCCGTTGCCGAAAACGGCTAAAAGTCTGCCACATTTGGATAGCGAACAC
This sequence comes from Pseudomonadota bacterium, assembly GCA_039195135.1. Classification (GTDB taxonomy): domain Bacteria; phylum Pseudomonadota; class Gammaproteobacteria; order Xanthomonadales; family SZUA-38; genus JANQOZ01. The sequence continues at coordinate 86,566 of JBCCVP010000002.1, forward strand.
GAAACACCAACGGCATGGTGCGGGCTAGACGAGGTCAGCAGCCGCTGGAGCGCACGATGAGTCACAAGCCCCCAACCAACTGTCTATCTCTTTCGGCCGCACTGGTCATGGCGGGCGCGTTAAGCGCGCCGGCGACGGCGCAGGAGTCGGAAGGTGGCGCGCTGTCCTCACTTTTGGAGGAGGTGGTAGTCACGGCTCGTAAGCGACAGGAAAGCCAGCAGGATATTCCGGTGGCCGTTTCTGCCTTCACCGGGGCGAGCCTGGACGTTCGCGGCATCGTGAACGTGTCAGAGATTGGCCGGATTACGCCCAATATGAACTACCAGAACAATCCAGTGGCCGGCGGCTCCTCGTCGGTCGCAACAGTTTACATCCGGGGTATCGGTCAGCGGGACTTTCTGGGCACCATCGACAACGGCGTTGGTTTCTATGTTGACGACGTGCTGATCGCGCGCACCGTCGGCGCAGTGATCGACCTGCTTGAGATCGACCGGGTCGAGGTACTCCGGGGCCCGCAGGGCACGCTGTTTGGTCGTAACAACGTCGGCGGATCGGTCAACGTACACACGCGCAGACCGGACTCGCAGCGACGGGGCTACATCGATGGTCAGGTGGGAACGGACGGGCTGTTTCGGGTTAGGGCGTCTATCGATGCGCCCATCAACGAGCGGGTGCGCACCCAGTTTTCGGCACTTTACGGTCGTCAGGACGGCTACGTAGACCGCCCGGCCGGCGACGACCTGGGTAACAGAAACGTGCAGGCTGGGCGGGCCGTCCTCGAAGCGGACCTGAGCGATCGGGTGACCCTATCGCTAATCGCAGACCTAAGCCAGGAAGACGACAACGGCCCCGCGTTTACGCTGCACGACGCCGGTACTCTGGCGCCCGGAGGCTTTTCCGGGTTTTATAACAACGTGCTGAACCCTGGCCGCTGCGCCTATCCCGGCGGACTGAGTTCAACGGATCCGATCTGCTACAACGATCAGTACGTTTCTGATTCGGTCAACCTCGGGACAGCGCCCACTTTCAGCGACACCACAACCTGGGGCGTGCGCCTGGGCCTCGACTGGACTCTTTCCGACACCCTCGGACTGCGCTCGATCACGGCCGTGCGGGATCTCGACGCTCAGTTCGCCCGTGATTCTGACGCCTCACCCAATACGCTGGTCCATTTTTTTGATGACTTCCAGTCCGAGCAGTTGTCTCAGGAGCTGCAGCTGTCGGCCAGCCTGTGGGACGACCGCGTGGAGTGGATCAACGGGCTTTACTATTTCGACGAGGAGGGCAGCAATCTCAACCTGCTGGAATTTGCGATCGCCAACTTTCAGAGCGGCGCCGACTTTGAAACCGAATCGCGCGCCCTGTTCAGCCAGGCCACCATTGGAGTCACCGACCGCTTTGATATCACCCTGGGGGGCCGCTACACGCGGGAGGAAAAGCGGTTTAACCCCGACCAGATTGTGGGCCCAAATTTTATTGGTATTCCGTACCTCGACAGCAGCGGCAGCTGCGTGGCGCAAGATGAGCCGGCCAACCTGGCCGCCGGCACGCCGGGCCTGATTGTGGATATTCCGGCGGCCGCCTGCCCGGTGCGCAATCTTCCCCTGGGCCCGAATTCGCGCAAGACCAACGAGTTCAACCCGATGGTCAACCTCGCCTACCGCGTCGGCGACACCAGTTTAATCTACGCGACGTATTCCGAAGGATTCCGCTCCGGCGGGTTTGTTCAGCGGGTATTTCCGCCGCTGCCGGAGGTGCCGGATTTTGGCCCGGAGTTTGTCGACTCCTTTGAGCTGGGTTACAAGTTTGAGAGCAACGACGGTCGTTTTCTGTTTAACGCCGCGGCATTCTTCACCGACTACACCGACATCCAGGTGCGCACCGAGCGCCCGGGCTTTGTCGGTGAACTGGAAGACAATATCGGCGACGCGGAGATCTCTGGCATCGAACTGGAATCGGTGCTGCAGCTTTCCCCAGACACCGTGCTGGAGTTTTCCTACGGCTACACCGACGCCGAGTACACCGCTATTCGGGTGGAGGCACCGCTGCGGTCCACCGTCAGCATCGACGATTCATTCGATCACGTCCCGGAGCACAATATCGCCGCCGCTCTGTCGCGGGAGTTTTCTCTGGGCAACGGTTCCAGCCTGGTGGGGCGCATCGACGCTAATCACTCCAGCGACTATGCCAACGATCCGGACAACAGCCTATCGATATTCACGCCGAACGTGACACTGGTGAACGCCTCATTGCGCTGGCTCGCCGCCGCCGGCACCTGGTCCGTGACGCTCGGCGCCAAAAACATCACCGACGAAGAATATGTGCTGACCGGCTACCTCAACGAGGCGATCGGCCACGCGGAACGGATCTACGATCGGGGGTTTCAGTGGTACCTCGCCAGCCGCTGGGAGTTCTAGTCGAGGATGATTTGCTATGGTCGCTCATCTAGGGCAACCCTTATTGCCATTGCCATTGTGGTCGTGGCCTGCAACGAACGGCGCCCACCGCCGGAACAAACGTCCGGGCCACCCCGAGCTGAATGGCGCTATCACGGCGGAACACCCAACGAGGAACGATTCAGTCCGCTGGCGCAGATCAACCGGGACACGATTGCCCGGCTAGGTCTCGCCTGGTCTTACGAATTGCGCACCGACCGCGGCGTCGAGGCAACGCCGCTGGTGGTGGACGGCGTGATGTACGTGACCGGCGCCTGGAGCATCGTCTATGCCCTGGATGCAGCAACCGGCGAGGAGCTCTGGGTCCACGATCCGCAGGTCCCCAAAATCTGGGGCCAAAAGGTGTGCTGCGATGTCGTCAACCGCGGCGTTGCCTTTGATGCCGGCAAGGTTTTCCTGGGCACCCTGGACGGTCGGCTGCTGGCGCTGAACGCTGCCGATGGGCGGGTGATCTGGGAAACGCTCACTGTCGATCAATCCCAGCCCTACTCGATTACCGGAGCCCCCCGGACTGCGAACAACAAGGTTTACATCGGCAACGGCGGCGCCGATTACGGGGTGCGCGGTTATGTCTCAGCCTACGACGTCAACAGCGGCGAGCTGGTGTGGCGTTTTTACACGGTGCCCGGCGATCCATCCCGGGCCCGCGACGGTGCCGCATCGGACCGGCCGCTGCGAGAGATTGCCCGGCCCACCTGGACCGGTGAGTGGTGGCGGTTTGGCGGCGGTGGCACCGTGTGGGATGCCATCGTCTTTGACCCGTCCACCAATTTTCTGATTTTTGGCGTGGGCAACGGCTCACCCCACGACCGAAACATCCGGTCACCGGAGGGTGGTGACAACCTGTTTCTATCATCCATCGTGGCGGTGGACGCCGACTCAGGCGAGTACCGCTGGCACTATCAGACCACTCCCGGCGACACGTGGGACTTTACCGCCACGCAGCAGATTGTGCTGGCAGACGTGGTCGTGCACGGCGATTTGCGAAAGGTACTGTGGCAAGCGCCCAAGAACGGCTTTTTCTATATGCTCGACCGGACGAACGGCGAACTGATTTCTGCAGAACCCTACACTGGGGTCACCTGGGCCACCCACGTCGACCCCAGAACCGGGCGACCGCAGGAGACCGAGAATGCTCGCTATGAGTCGGGCACGGCGATGCTGAAGCCGGCCGTGTTTGGCGGGCACAACTGGCAGCCCATGTCCTACAGTCCGCAAACCGGCCTCGTGTACATTCCCGCCATTGACACCGCGACGCCCCGGTCCGTGGACCCGGCCTACCGATATATTCCGGGCTGGTGGAACACGGGCAATCCCGGCCCCGCTTTTCCGCCGGATCCCGAGATCCTGAGTCAGATCAAGGCAAGCGCACGCAGCTATCTGCGGGCCTGGGATCCGGTGAAACAGCGGGCGGTCTGGGACGCTGAGCTGGTCGGGCCGTGGAACGGCGGTGTGCTGTCCACGGCCGGCGGGCTAGTTTTTCAGGGGACCGCCGATGGGCGACTGGTGGCCTATGACGCGCTCAGCGGCAAAAAACTCTGGCAGCACGAGACCGGTACCGCCACCCTCGCCGGCCCCATTGCCTACGCCATCGATGGTGAGCAGTACGTTGCCGTACCGGGGGGTTTTGGATCGATCGTCTTTCTTGCCCTCGGCGTGCTGATGCCGGAGGCCGTGCCGGATCAGAACGGCCGTGTCTTCGTTTATAAGCTGGACGGGAGCGCCCGATTGCCGGAACCGGTCGTGCCAGCAACCGTGTTCCCAACGCCGCCGCCGATCGAAGCAACAGAAGAGCAGCTGGCCTACGGCCGGGACCTCTATGGCTACTTTTGCTGGCAGTGCCACGGCGCAAACGCGATCAGCTCCGGCGTGATCCCGGATCTGCGCCGCTCCGGCTATCTGCAGAGCGACCCTTCCTGGCGCGCGGTGGTCCGCGACGGTGCCTTGTCGGCACAGGGCATGGGTCCTTTCGGTGACTGGCTGACGGACGCTGACGCGGAAGCCATTCGTCAATTTGTGATCGCCGAAGCGACGCGTCTGCAGGCAACAACCCGCTAGCTGCGGCTATTCCCGAAGCTGATTTTCTGGTGCTGCGTCTGGAACAGCGTATCTTGCGGGTCCGATTGACGCCGTTAGAAGTCACTTCTCGATGTATCGCGACCGGTTGCCAAGTATCAGATCGCTCCGGCCCAGCACGACTTCGGCCAGAAACTCCCGGCAGACGCGCACGCGCGCCGTGGACCTTAGGTCAACGTGGCTCAGGATCCAAAGTCCCCAGGTTGACGGAGTGAGTGGCAGATCGGCCCGCCGAATGGCGGGTTCTGAATCCCCTTCAAAACAAGGCATGCGAGCGAGGCCGAGGCCTGAAGCGACGGCCGAACGCATCGTCGTCAGGTTGTCGGTTCGCAACACGACATTGGCATTGGGATAGTGCTGTTGGACCCACTCAGGCAAATCCCTTTCACTTCGAAACAGGATGACCGCAGGTTGCTTCGGCGGGGCGGCAAAATACTCAGGAGCGCCATAGATGCCATGCAGCAACGGCATGAGCTTTCGCCCGACAAGGTACTCAGGGGGTTTCGCGGTCATGCGTACCGCGATATCGGCTTCCCGGGCGGCGAGGTCGATCAGGCCGGTGGTGGTCAGAAGCTCAAGTTCGATCAACGGGTATTGACGGCAGAAATCCGGCAGCGCGGGCGCAATGACCCGGTTGGCAAAATCATAAGGCACGGTTAACTTCAGCAAGCCCTCCAGCTCCGCATCGCGACCTGCTATGGCACGGTCGATAGCCAGCGCATTGGATTCGATTTCAACGGCCTTGTCGTACATGTTCTCGGCGGCCTGGGTCATAGCGTATCCGTCCCGGGTGCGATCGAACAGGCGAGCGCCCAGGCGCTGCTCAAACGCGGCGATGCGCCGGGCCACCGTGGTGTGATTCACGCCGAGCGCCTTGCCCGCCTGGCTGACCGAACCCTCGCGGCATACGGCCAAAAATATGCGGATGTCGTCCCAATTCACAGCGATAAGATATGTGCAAAAACGCACATTTATATTGCAATGATACTCATTTACTCGCGAATAAGCACAGCCTAGAGTGGCTTCGGTTTTTAATACTCAGAACATTGCAAGGAGATAACTAATGAGCGCGACACATACAAACAAAATCTATCTGGTCACTGGTGGCACCACGGGTATTGGCGCGGCAACGGTTGCCCATTTGGCGGAGGCGGGGGCTCGGGTCATCGCAACCGGGCAGTCACAGAAAACGCTGGATGCGGCCAGAGACGCCGCACCGCCTAATGTGGAGTACCGGGCTTCCGACGCCAGCGACGTCAAAGCCATTGATGCGTTGGCTGCGTACATTGAAACAACTTACGGCAAGATTGATGGCGTGTTTATCAATGCGGGCGTTGCGCCCTTTGCGCCACTTGAAGCGTGGACCGAGGATCAATTCGACCGTCTGTTTGATACCAATGTGAAAGGCCCGTTTTTCCTGGCTCAGAAACTGGCACCGCTGCTGAACGTGGGCGGATCCCTGGTCTTCAATACCTCGATGGTGCACGAGATGGGCATGGGCAACGCGGCGGCCTACGGCGGCACCAAAGGCGCCCTCCGATCCATCGTGCGATCACTGTCAGTTGAGCTAGCGGAAAGAGGAATCCGGGTCAACGCGGTTGCGCCCGGCCCGATAGAGACGCCACTCTACGGCAAGCTGGGGATGGATCAGGCAGAACTCGACGGCTTCGCAGAGAACGTGGCGAGCCGCGTGCCGCTCAAGCGATTCGGTTCTGGCGATGACATCGCCGAGGCGACCGGTTTTCTGCTGAGCGGTCGTGCGGGGTTTATCAACGGTGAGGAACTGGTGGTCGATGGGGGTTGGTTGAACAACGTCAGCTGAGCCGGCATCGACTTCGTGGCCCAGATGGGCTCGGTCAGGACCGGGCCCATTTGCAAGACCGCTCGTTAAGCTGACTGGCAGAGCAGCGTGGTCCCCGGACGGTGGTGGCGCTGGTAGCAATAGGCTCCCGGCAGCTGTCTGGTGTCGCTGCCGGGCCAGCGACGGACTAGCGAACGTCGCACAGCTCACCGGACCCGCTGGCATAGGCCCCCGGTGACGGCCAGTCGGTCCGCCAGCCGGCCTGCTCCGCCATCAGCGCGTCGGACATGACGTAGACCGGGTCCACCACCCGGCGCGGCATCAGCACTCCGTCGAGATGATCCAGCTCATGTTGAAAGACGCGAGCAGCCCAGCCCGTCAGGGACTGCTCCTGCACAGCGCCCGTCTCATCCTGCCCCACGACGTCCACCTCCGCCGGCCGGCCGATCCAGCCGCGCAGGCCGGGTACCGACAGGCAGCCTTCCCAGGCCCAGTTGGTGCCCCGGCTCGCCACAACCCGGGGATTGATCCAGTAGCGAAACTGGAGATCTCCGGCGTCCGGATAGCGGGGATTGCCGTCGGCGATGCCGTAGCAGAACACGCGAGCTGCCCAGCCGATCTGCGGAGCGGCAATGCCAATGCCGCCGTAGTGGTCCATGGCCGCAGCGAGAATTTCCAGTCGCGCTGACCAGTCGGCGGCCGCGAGGTCCTCAGCGGTGACCGCCGGCTGGGCTGCCATCAGCGCATCGTCGCCCCAGTACACCAGCGGCGGCAGGCTCGCGTCGTCCGTCATGGCAATCTCGCCATGTAGCCCCGCCGGGGATCGGCCGAACCAGAGAGCATGTCTGCGTAAAGCTGTTCCACCGCCTGTGGCCCCGCCACCTCCGTGACTTCGAGCCAGCCATTGGCGGTGGCTGCAAAGTTGACCCAGGCGGCCCCAAAGCGCTGCTGAAAACCCGCCGCGCCCCAGTCGCTGATGCGCTGGTCGATATGCGCCGGGGCAAACAGAAATTTGGGCTCCGGACCGGCCGGGAGCGGCTCATCGGTGCGGTCTTGCCAGTGACTGCCGCCGATCGCACAGCTGTGCCGGAGCTGGTCTTTCAGATGGCCATGCACCTGGTTGCGAATTGCCGTGCTACCGGCAATATCCACATAAACCCAGCGATCGTCAGCGTTCAGGGAAGCAATGTCGGCGTAGGTGACGACATTATCGTAGACGTCCAGCGATTCGGCGAACGCCCGATTGCCATCGGAAGTGAGGCCGGTCACGGCGATGCCGTCCCGCTGGCGCAGCTGAAACCCAATCGCCAGCGCTGTCTTGGCGGAGGCGCTTGAGATCAGCACGCGGGTGGCGCCAAAAAACTCATGCTGCGCAATAAAGTCGTCGGCCACAAAGGCCGTTAGGAACAGCGGCCGCAGCAGCGCCTGCAGGGGCTCTGCTTCCGGGCTCCAGGTTGGGTCGGCGCTGGTCCGGTTATAGCGATTGTAGGCCGGCGCAAGCGAGGCCCGGTGCAGGCTGTTTTCCATCACCGTTCCCTTGGAAACCTCGCCCACGGACAGCACGCACTCGCCCGCCATGGGCCAGTAGCCAAATAACCGCTCCCCCGGCGGCAGCTCGTCACACGTGGATTCGGTGACCTCCGCAAAACCCCAGACCGGCACGATGCCCCATTCTCCGCCGCCGTCCGCCGCGGGAAAGAAATGCCAATAGCCCAGTCGTTTGCCATGATCCGCGTAGCTGATGTTGTTGGCGGTAAAGGCAAAATGGTCTACCCGGCACCGCACCCGGCCTGGCGCGAGCGCCTCCGTGGCCGGCTCGCGCCAGCGCACCTGATCGATGTGATCCATCCGGATCTGCATTTCGGCCATGGAGCGACCTCCTCCTTTTTTGGTGATTTTAAGAGATTTGCCGAAGCTGCCGTTACCTTGAGAGCCGGGCCTGCGCCCTATAATGCCAACCGTCTCACCAGGAATCTGCCATGCCAATGGAAAGAATGCTTACCGACATCGAGGCCCGCATCATCGGGTGCCTGATCGAAAAGGAAGCCACCACACCCGATCAGTACCCGCTGACGCTGAATGCCCTGCGCACGGCGTGTAACCAGAAGTCCAGCCGTTTTCCGGTGACCGACTACGAGGAAGGCGAGATCGGCCATGCGCTGCGGCAGCTGGGGGACCTGCGCCTCGTGAGTGAGATCTCAGCGCCCCGGGCCGCCCGCTATAAGCACCACACGCAGGAAGTGGTGGACCTGCTGAAAAAGGAGATGGCGGTGCTTTGCGTGCTGATGCTGCGGGGGCCCCAGACGGCCGGCGAGATCCGCACCCGCTGCAGCCGTATCCACGAATTTGATGACCTCGACGACCTGCACTACGTGCTGGAACGGCTGAAGCAGCGCCATGTACCGCTGGCGATGACCATTCCGCGGGGCCCGGGCCAGAAAGATGATCGTCACTTGCACTTGCTGTGTGGCGAACCGGATCTGGCGGCGCTACCAACCCCCGCGCCCCGGTCTTCCTCCCGAGACATCCTTGCGGAACGGATTGAGGAGCTGACCGCGCGGGTGGAAGCACTGGAACAGCGGCTGGACGAATCGTCCTGAGAATGTTCTGCCGCGGGCGCGGCTACTCGTCGTTTGCCCAGCGCACAAAGCGCCGCACGGTGATGCGAGTGCCCAGCCGGGCCTCGGCCTCTTTGATGCGCTCGGCAACGGTTTGATCATCGTCACGCACAAAGCGCTGGCTCATCAGCAAGGTATCTTCATCCACCGGCTCAGCATGGGGCCAGGCCCGCAGAAAGCGGTCCAGGTTGGCCTGGGAAATGCCGATCGGATCCATCGCGGCGATATGCACCGCCAGATCCCGAGCCAGCCGCGCAAATTCGTCCGTGCGCACGGTGAAATCGTCAGCCGTTTCCAGCTCCACCAGCACGCCGATGCGCCCGCCGTGAACGTAACTCTCGATGTGTCGAAACATACCCTGATTGTGACGCCGAAGGCGCCTTCGGCGCAACCGCCGCGCGTATGATAGGAGCCTCTTTATTCCGACAGCGGATGCGTCTATGACCCGATGGAATTCGACCCTTTGCCTGCTGACGCTGGCGCTGGCCATAACCCTGGCCTTGGCCATGACCTGGGCCCTGCCGCTCGCCGCCGCACCGGTACCCGAAGAGGATCGATTGCCGATTGATCTTCGCCGGACCACGCTGGTAGTGCGGGATATCGACGCGTCGCTGAAGTTCTATCGCGATGCGCTGGGTATGAAGGTGATCTACGATCGTGACATTCGCAATCCCCGGGACGCCGCGTCGGACGAGGAGTCGACGCTGGCCCGGCGGCTGGTCTTTCTGCGGGCCAACGACGACTACGTCGGCGTGCTGGGGCTGCTTCAGTACCGCAAACCGCGCAAGCCCGCGCTGCATCAGGGGCTTGAGCCGTTCACGCCCGGGTCTTCGGTGCTGCTGTTTAATGCCGCGGACCTGGACAGCACGTTCGAAAAAGCTGCCAGTACCCTGGGGGTACGGGTGCTGTCCCAGCCAACGCTGACGACCTATCCCGGCTACAACGGCGGGCCGGCGATTGACGTCAAAGTGAGTGTGCTGACCGATCCCGATGGCTTTGTCATCGAGCTCAACCAGGTCATGTCAGAGCTTCGGTAGCCGGGTCAGTCCGGCGCGAGCAGGTCTTTTTCGATGGCGTTCAGGAGTTTATTCAGCTCCTGAAGCCGACGCTTGCCCAGGCGTCGTTCCAGCCGGGCGTAGATGGAGGCGGAGCTGGGCGCCACCTTGTGGAACAGCTTTTTGCCGGCAGCGCTGATCATCACTCGGGAGCGCCGCTGGTCAGCCCGCTCCGCCTTGCGCCGCACCAGCCCGCGGTCGGTGAGACCGCGCAGGATGCGCGACAGGCTGGGGGGCAGAATCACCGCCTCCCGGGCGAGCTCCGTCACGCTGATCTCCGGGTGCTCCATCAGCACCCGCAGCACCCGCCACTGCTGCTCCGTCAGGTCATGCTCGTTGAGCATCGGGCGGAATTCGGCCATCACCGCTTCCCTCGCCCGCAGCAGGCTCATTGGCATGGAGTTGGCCAGCGGTCGGAGTGTCACCGGTTTGGGGGGCGGTTTGGCCATCAGTTTGCCGGCAGCACCTGGCTGCGCACTTCGCCAAACCCTACTCGGACGCCGTCGCGCTCCGCGTGGCCGCGCATGATGACGGTATCGCCGTCGTTGATGAAACTGCGCTCGGTGCCATCGCTCAGGGTGATGGGGTTTTTGCCGCCCCAGGACAGCTCCAGCATCGAACCGTAGGCCTCGGGCTCGCTGCCGCTGATGGTGCCGGAGGCGAGCATATCGGCCACGTTGATGTTGCAGCCGTTCACCGTGTGATGCGCAAGCTGCTGGCGCATGGACCAGTAGAGGTGGCGCAGATTGGACCGCGTCACGCAGTTTTCCTGGCCGGCCGGGGTTTCGATACAAACCTCCAGCGCCACGTCGTAGTGCGCGTCGCCAGCCTGCTGAAGGTAAGGCAGTACCGGCGGATCCTGCTCCGGGCTCGCCACCCGGAACGGCTCCAGCGCGTCGAGGGTGACAATCCACGGTGAGACGCTGGACCCAAAGTTTTTGCCCAGAAACGGGCCGAGCGGAACGTACTCCCAGGCCTGGATGTCCCGCGCCGACCAGTCGTTAAACAGCATCAGGCCGAAGATGTAGTCATCCGCTTCGCCGGTGCTGATGGATTCCCCAAGCGGCTTGCCGGCGAAGGTGACAAACGCCATCTCCAGCTCAAAGTCCAGCCGCTGGCTGGGACCAAACACCGGCTCATCAGCATCCGGCGGCTTGCGCTGGCCTTTCGGGCGGCGCACCGGTACGCCGGAGGCCACGATGCTTGAGGCCCGGCCGTGATAGCCCACGGGCAGGCGCTTCCAGTTGGGCAGCAGCGCGTTGTCAGGATCGCGGAACATGGCGCCCACGTTGAACGCATGCTGTTCGCTGGCGTAGAAGTCGGTGTAGTCGCGCACGCGCACCGGCATCAGCAGGTCCACATGCTCGCTGGGGATCAGCGCCGCGGTGCGGATCTGGTCGTTGCCCTTAAGCTCGTCGTTATCGGCGTTCAGCAGGTCCGAGACCCGCTGGCGCAGGGCCCGCATGCCGTCCTTGCCGGCGGCCTGCATCAGCGCGTTCAGATGCCGCGAACCGTAGCAGGCTTTGGGAAAACCCAGTTCCGACAGCAGCCCGTGCCGGGACAATTCGTAAAGATCCAACACGTAGTGACCAATCGCCACGCCCGCCCGCGGCGTCTTGCCCGCCGGCCGGATACTGCCGAAGGGCAGGTTCTGGATCGGAAAATCGCTTTGCGCAGGGATTTCGACCCAGCTTTTCAATTCCGGGTTGTTAGCGGCAATAGTCAATGGTGAGCCCCTCAGCTGTCGGCGGCGACATGATAACGCTAAGGTCCGGCGGCTCAAAAAAATTCCGCGGGTTGAATTTGGTGCCTGGGCGCTGAAAAAGAGCAACCCGGCCCCAGGGGCCGGGTTGTGGGGCGCCGGACAGGAAGGGGAAACCGTCCGGCAAGGCGCGTTAGCGACGCCGCTGAGCGTCGTGTTTCTGGCGATGGATGCTGCGGCTGGCGCCGTTCTGCATCTGACGCAGCGTGACCCGTTCGTAGCGGCCCAGGTGCCCATCGCTTTTGAAGGCGCGCTCCGTCTGGCGGATAGCGCGCTGCTGGTTGACCAGACGCACCGTTTCGGGGCGCGTGAGAGCGCCGGTGGCGACGCCATTGCCGATGCGGTGGACCTGGTTGTGCTGCCGTGCGTCGATCCCGGGGGAGTAGGTGCCGGCGCTGGCCGTGCCGCTCACCAGCAGGGCGGCGGTGATTGTGGTTAAAGCCAAAAGTTGCTGCATTCCGTGTTTCATCGTTGTCTCCGTGACTTGGGCTTTCACTGAATTACAACGTTGCTGTTGGGAAATGGTTGACAGGTTGGCCCGTCGCCGGGTGAGACCCGCTTGGGGTCAGACTACGAAAGCGTCTGACCCGGGGCGACGCGCGCTCCGGCCCTCTCCGTCAGTTAAAGAGGTCGTTGAGTTTGTCGAGGGCGGCGTCGGTTTCGCTTTGCGCGTCGCCCTGGTACGCGTTGGGGTTGAGGTGATGGTAATCGCAGAAATTGGCCATATCGTCAGACGCCGGTTGTTCCGCCCGTTCCTCCCCGCACCAGTCCCGGCGCTGGCTTCGAAAATGCCGGCACATGCGGCAAACGTGCATTTCGCGCTCACAGGCTCGGCAGGTTTCCCGCCGAGACAGGGGAAGAATCAGCCCGGCCAGGGTGTTTCCGCAGTGGTAACACTGAAATTCGCTCATCTGGTTGTCTTCCTGCCCGCTTAAGCGCTCAAGGATTACAATAATGCCATGCGCTGACCTGGGCACGGGCCCTCCATCTCCAGCAAGGAAACTGGCATGACCACCATCACCCGGCACGATTTTGTGCAGAGCGTCGCCGACGCGCTGCAGCACATCTCCTACTACCATCCGCTGGACTACATCCAGAATCTCGGGAAGGCCTACGAGCAGGAGCAATCCCAGGCCGCCAAAGACGCCATGGCCCAGATCCTCATCAACTCCCGCATGTGCGCGGAGGGCAAACGGCCGATCTGCCAGGACACAGGCATTGTGACCGTCTTCGTCAAGGTGGGTATGGACGTGCGCTGGGACACGGACGCGAGCCTGGCGGACCTGGTGAACGAAGGGGTGCGCAAAGCCTACCTGCACCCGGACAACAAGCTCCGAGCCTCAATCCTGGCCGATCCCGCCGGTGCGCGGAAAAACACCGGCGACAACACGCCGGCGGTGATTCATACGGAGCTGGTGCCGGGTGACAAGGTGGACGTAAGGGTGGCTGCCAAAGGCGGTGGGTCGGAGAACAAATCCAAGTTTGTCATGCTCAATCCCTCCGACTCGATCGTGGACTGGGTGCTGAAAACGGTGCCAACCATGGGCGCCGGCTGGTGCCCGCCGGGCATGCTGGGTATCGGCATCGGCGGCACGGCGGAAAAAGCGATGGTGCTGGCCAAGGAATCTCTGATGGACCCGATCGATATGCCGGAACTGAAAGCCCGGGGTCCGCGCAATCGCATCGAAGAGCTGCGGATTGAGCTTCACGATCAGGTGAACGCGCTGGGCATCGGCGCCCAGGGCCTTGGCGGCCTGACTACGGTCCTGGACGTAAAAATCCTCGACTATCCCACGCATGCCGCCTCCAAGCCGGTTGCCATGATTCCCAACTGCGCCGCCACCCGGCATATTCACTTTGTGCTCGACGGCAGCGGCGTGGCCCAGCTTCCCACGCCAAAACTGGAAGACTGGCCTGAGGTGGTCTGGTCCGCGGGCGACAGTGCCCGTCGGGTCAACCTGGACACCCTTACCCAGGACAACGTGGCGGACTTCAAGCCGGGGGAGACGCTGCTGCTGAGCGGCACGCTCCTCACCGGACGGGATGCGGCCCACAAGCGCCTGGTGGAGCTGCTCGACAAGGGCGAGGAGCTGCCCGTCAACTTCACCAACAAGATGATCTACTACGTCGGCCCGGTGGACGCGGTACGCGACGAGGCGGTTGGCCCGGCCGGCCCCACCACCGCGACCCGTATGGACAAGTTCACCGATCAGATGCTGGCCAGCACCGGCCTGGTGGGCATGATCGGCAAGGCCGAGCGCGGGCCGATAGCCATCGAGTCGATCAAAAATCACGGCGCGGTGTACCTGATTGCCGTCGGCGGTGCTGCCTACCTCGTTTCCAAAGCCATTCGGGAAGCCAGGATCGTGGCGTTTGAGGAACTGGGCATGGAGGCCATCCACGAGTTTGTGGTGGAGGATATGCCGGTCACGGTGGCGGTGGACGCAACGGGCGCATCGGTGCATCAGAGCGGTCCCCGGGAGTGGCAGACCCGTATCGGTAAGATACCGGTGGTCATCGAGAGCTGATTGTCTATGGCGGACGCTGCGCAGAAGTCTTCCGGCAAGATGGGGGGTGGCTGCCTGACGCTGTTTGGCAGCGTATTTTTGCTCGGCGGACTGGTTCCCGGCATCTTCGCCGGCCTGATGATTCTCAAGGCCTGGCAGGCCCGGGACTGGGTGCCGACCCGCGGCACGCTGACCCAGGTTGCGGTAGACGTTTCCACGTCTGACGACGGCCAGACCTACCAGCTTCAGGGCCGGTTTCGCTATCGCTTTGACGGGCAGTCCTACCAGAGCGATCAGATCGACTTTGTCTCCGGCCATGACAACATCGGCGACTACCATCAGGACAACTACAACCGGCTGCGCCCGCTGCTCAGCGCTGAGGAAGCCCTGACGGTTTTTGTCGACCCCGAGGATCCGTCCCAGGCGGTGGTCATCCGCAGTCTGCGCTGGGGCCTGGTGCTTTTCCTCGGCGTCTTTTTCCTGGTCTTCGGCGGCGTTGGCGCCGGGATTATCGGCGCAGGAATCTGGGGCTCGCGCAAAGAATCGGAATCCCAACAGCTGGCGGACCTCCACCCGGAGGAGCCCTGGCGCTGGGAGCCGGACTGGGAACATGGCGAGCTCACGTGCAGCAGCAAAGGCAAGATGTGGTTTGCCGTGGGGTTTGCCGTGTTCTGGAACCTCATCAGCAGCGCGGTCTGGTTGTTTCTGCCCTCGGAGCTGGCGGCAGGAAATTGGGTGGCGCTCGTGGCGCTGGTGTTCCCGCTGGCGGGGCTGGGACTGGCCGCCTGGGCCATCGTGGAGGTACTGCGCTGGCGCCGCTATGGCCGCACGACTTTTGTCCTGGAGAGCCTGCCAGCGCGTCTGGGGGATCGGCTCCGGGGACAGGTCAGCATCAGCGACGCGTTGCCGGCCAATGAGGTGGCGCTGCGAGTCAGCTGCCTTGAATCCCGCACCAGCGGGTCCGGCAAGAACCGAAGTACCAGCACCCGGGTGCTGTGGCAGGACGAGGTAACCGCTGGGCTTACACGCGGTCCCGCGGGACAACGCCTCGCGGCGGTGGATTTTCCGCTGCCGGCGGACCAGCCGGCGCGGGACGTGAGTGATTCCCGCCACAAGATCGAATGGACGCTGGAGGCCGAGGCCAGCGTTCCCGGGCCGGATCTCAAGGCCAGCTTCGATCTGCCGGTGTTCCCGGGCGATATGCTCGCGCCGCTGCAGAATCTGGGTGGGTTAGCTGATCCGAATCCCCTGCCGGACGCCGCAGAAGTGCTGAAGAGCGGTAACCCGGAGGCCACGGGGGTGGTGACCGACTACCGGGGCGGCAGCCTGCGGTACTACTTTCCGCCGGCCCGGCACCTGGCGATGGGCGCCGGTTTCACCGGCGCCGGCCTGATCGCCGGAGCTATCGCTGCTGGGGGCGCCACCTCGGGCAAAATGCCCTGGTTTGCCATTGGCATCTGCGGCCTGCTCGGGACCGTATTCACCGCGGTTGGGCTGAATGAACTGATGATGCGCAGTGAAGTGCGCACCCGGGTGGGCGAACTGGCCCTGCGGCGCGGCTGGTGGCTGGGGCGGGACCGGTTCTATCCGCTGTCGGAAATCAGCGGCATCGAGCTGACGGACGGCATGCAGGCCGGCAACACCCGCTATTACCGGCTGATACTAAAAACCCGCGACGGAAAGTCGCGGGTTTTAGCCGGCGGCCTCAAAGGCCGCCGCAACACCGAAGCGCTGGCCGAGCGGCTGCGATCAGCCGTGGGCCTGCGCGACGCCTAGGGCATCCAGCTAGGGCGCCTGGGCAGCGCGCCGGTTGGCGGCGATGGCATCAGCCAGCTGTTTCAGCCGGGCCTGCTCTTTCTCAATGAAGTTGACCCACTGAGACGCCATCTTGTTGTTCTTGATCTTCAGGAACTCCTTCCGCGAGTCTTCCAGCTTGTCCAGCTCGTAGAGCGCCATGCCCAGCGTGATGCGGGCCTCAGACTCTTTCTTCAGACCGCGGTCGATCGCCTCGCGGGCAGCTTCTGCAGACTCGTCGAAGCGGTCAAGGTTGAACAGCGAATTGGCCAGGTGCATGTAAAGCTCACCGTCGTCGTCCAGCTTGGCGGCGGCACGCAGCGGATCGATGGCTTTCTCGTCCTCCGCCGCTACCACGTAAGCCTGGGACAGCAGCCGCAGGTTATTCACGTTGCGCTTGACGTGGCCCTTCTCAATGCCGTCTTCCAGCACCTGGGCAGCCCGATAAGGGATCTCGTCCTGAATCAGGAGCTGCGCCAGGTTGGTGTACTCGGGCCCGCGGGAGAAGAAACCCTGCTTGTAAGCCAGATCCAGTACCACCAGCTGCTTTGCCTGGTCGTCCAGTTCACCAAACATGCCGGCCAGCTGCATCCAATAGTCTTTCCGCGGGTAAAGGCGGATCAGCTTCTCCAGCACCTTGGCGGTGTTCTCGTAGTCTTCCAGCTCGTAGTAGAGCACCCGCTGCAGCGAATACCAGTTTTCTTCCGCTTTGCCTTCCTCGCCGGTTTCGGCCAGCTGGATGGCGGTGCTTAGCGGCTCCAGCGCCTCCCGGTACTTGTCCATGGAATAGCGGCACTGGCTCAGCATCACGTAGGCCCGGGGGTTGGGGTTGGTGACCAGTGCGAACCAGTCTTCCAGCATCCCTTCGGCGCGGCTGTAATCTTCCTGTACGAAGTAGAGCTGGGCCAGGCTGTAGCGCGTGGCAGTGGCCATCCCTTCCGGCAGGTCCGGCTGTTCCAGCACCTTCTCGTAGGCCCGGGCGGCGCCCGGATAGTCTTCGTTGGAGTAGCGGATAAAGGCGTAGAAGTTGTACAGCTGAGCCGTTTCATAAGGCGTCAACTTCTTCATGTTTTCGACCGCCCGGAGCTCTTTCTCGGCGGTGGC
>JBCCVP010000003.1:0-103013 GCA_039195135.1 Pseudomonadota bacterium
ACCGGCCAGGATTGTGTCTATGACGCCATCCCCGGTGTGGCGCCCGGTGTTCTCGCGCCAGCTTCACTGCTCATCGATACGCCAGCGGCGCCGGGCTTTTACGACCTGCGCTGGACCCGAGACCTGCAATTCAACTGCGCGGGCGCCCTTGCCAACTTTCCGAACCAGCCGCTGACCACCTTCGGCAGAATCCGGGTGGGCGATCCCAATCGTTTTGAGACGGTCGTCAAAAACGTGAACATCAACGGCCAGGGCAACCGCGCCACGGTCGCCGCTGGTGAGGACTTTCAGGTTACGCTGGATTATGCCCTTTGGAACGACGATGCGTGCCCAAGCTGCCGTTCTCAGATTGTGATCGGATTGAATGACCAGGGTCTCGACTGCGCCTACGACAGCGTCCCCGGTGCAACGCCCGGCTTCACCGGCAGCGCAACCTTGGATCTTGAAGCCCTGCCCACCGGCGGCACCCAGATGCTTCGCTGGGCCCGGTCCCTGGAGCTCAATTGTGCCGACGCGATTGCCAAGTTCTCCAGCGATACCTCAACGCCGATCGGCGAGATCGAGGCCGGCGCTGCGCTGCCCGAGATATTTGCCGACGGATTTGAAAACCGCTGCCTCAATTTCACCGCCCTGGCGCAGCCGGACCCAATTCCCAGCAGTTTCAACCCGGCTACCGACCCCGTGTCGATCTACTTCGCCAACACCACGTCGGGCACCGGCGCGGAGCTTAATGATCGAGCCCGGGCGTATCTCAACGTCGTCGCAGCGGGGCTCTCGAACGCCCCAGCCGCCGCCTACAATCTGGAGGGTAATACCGCCGAGTGCGGCACCAATGAGTCGAACCTTGCGCTGGGTCAGGCCCGATCGAATGCCGTTCGGGAATTCCTGATCTCCCAGGGTGTTGGCGAGAATCAGTTGCGGGCCGTGTCCTTCGGCGAGGAGCGGCCGTTCTGCGTCGAGTCAAACGTCGACTGCTGGCGTACCAACTCCCGCGTGCGATTTGTCTTGACGTCGCCACCCTAGCCTTGCAGAAAACCCGCAAGATGGCCGAACCCAGGCCGTCGGGAAATTCGTTCGGCACCCCGTTGCCGTTGTCGTCGAGCTGCGCCTACTGTACCGGCCCGAGGTACTGGTTAAACCATAGGGCAATTTCCCGAGATAACATGCTCTCGGGATAGCGGAAATGGCCGCCGTCGGTCAGCACCATTCGCTTGTCCTGCTCCGGCGTACCCAGGAGCTCAAACAGCGGGCGCTGAGATTGCTCGTGGGGATAGGTCGGGTCAAAGCGGCCGTTGATCATCAACATGGGCTGGCTGACGCGAGGGGCGTAGTGGACCGCGTCGAGCACCGTTAACGCCCCATCGGTCGCCAAACCGCTGGCCAGAAAAATACCTGCCTCAAGTCGCGGCTGGGTACTCATCAACATGAACCCAAAGACGGTGGTGCCATAGCTTTCCGCAAAATAGCCAATGCCGTCTTTACGCACGTTGGGCAAGGTGTCGATATAGCTCAGGGCATCGGTACAGTCCTGGTGCCACTCCACCACGCGCCGCTGCCAGAACGCCTCCGACCCCTCCGGATCCGCTGCTCGCGGCGGGCTTTGCCGGTATCGATCCAGCGACCCGGCCCAGCCCGGCATAATGACCATCCTTCCGGTGCGGGCAACCCGCTCCGCAAACCCGAACATCCACAGCACGTGGGAATTGTCCCGGCCAGGCAGAAAAGCCCCGCCGTGGGGGCCGTAGATAACCGCCTGGTACTCCGGCAGGTGGCGAGTCGGCAACATCACGAACATGCGTTTGCTCGAGCCGTCTTCATAGCTCAGCGTGTGCTGCTCCAGGCGCCAGGCGTCGGTCGACTCCAGCGGCTCAATGCTCACCGATACCGGCTGTCGTTTGTCGGACGTAAACTGCAGGCGGAGCACGTCAAACGCCTCGTCCGACATCGGCTGGCGCACCGCTGCCCAGTCATCCACCCGCATGGGAACCGCTGCCCGCAGCTCGTCGCTGAGCCCCTCTTCCGAGCTGAGCCGCACCAGCCGCAAACCGACAAACCTGGGCCGCTCCATCGGGTTCATCACGCCCGCCCGATTGGCGTCTGAGCCAAAATCCAGAAAACCGCCACCCATCGCCAGCCGGCCTCCCTTTACGGGGTTGAATATCCACTCCCGCACGTTGCCGGCCGTGTCGTAGGTTCCCCACGGGCCGAGCCCCCGCTCCGCGGTGATCGGCAACGGGCCCAGCTCGTTGAAATTGCTGTCTTTCACAATCGCAGGGGTGATGTGCGCGTGCCCCTCAAAAGGTCCCTGCGCGTATCGGGTCCAGTGATAAAGCGTGGGCAGATCCAGGTCGCGATAGCGGGCGTACGCCATGGCCTCGTACCAGCTGATGCCCGTGACGGGGAGGTCACCTTCACCATCGGGATAGTGGCCCAGACTCCAGGCGGCGGGACCGGGTCCACCGGTGGTATCCACAAAGCGCTCCCGGGCTTCGGCAAAAGCAAGCTCCCGATCACCGTCGAGAAACTCCAGGCCCTCCCAGTAGCGCGGCTCCTGGTAGCCCCCCTCATCAACAAACTGCTTAAACTCCGCGTTGCTGACCTCCCGACGGCTGACCGCGAACGCCGGCACCCGCCGGACGTAGTCGCCGACAGAGGTGCGGGTAACGCCGCTGACAAAAATTGGCCAGTTCGTTTCGGGCACGGGCACAAAATCATCGGCCCCACCTGAATCGTCTGCCAGATTCACCGTCACCGGGGGGATTTTGATCGAGCGGACCTCGTCGGCCTGGGCAACCGGGCCCGGAACGTGAACGGCATAGTTTCCGGTGCGGTATCCCGTTCGGGTGACGCGAACCTGGATGGTCCCGCGGGGCAGCTCCAGGTCCCCAGCCAACGGCGTGACGCCAAGATCTTTCCACTTAAGCTCCGCATACTGGGTACCGTAAGGTCGAAACTCGACCTTGGCATCCGGGGTACCCACCAGCAGATCAATGTCGTAAACCACCGAATTCCACAATCGCCGAAAAGCATCCGTCGATGTCTGCTCGTCGCTGAGCCCATCCCGCAGATAGAACGCCCGCATGGCGTCATCCTGCGCAATGGCACCTTCAAACTGCGAGTAGAGATCTGCCAGCCGCTCCTGCTCTGCGCGCTCGCCGGACTGAAGCCAAAGATAGGCAGCCGCCGCGAGCGTGATGGCCAGGGCCACCAGCCACCCGACGGCATGGGCGCTTCGACTTGGCGGAGGCGCAGCCTGGCTTTGCGCCACGGTTACTGACGGCTCGGCAACATAGCGACGCAGGGCTTCGACGATGCGACGACGGTAGTCGTCGGTGGAAAACTGGTGGCTCAGAATGGCCTGCCGGTTGCCTATGGCCAGCTGTGTACCCCGCGGAAGCTCTACCGGTTCAAGATGAACGGCGAGGATTTCCCGCTCCTTGTCGACGGCAAACGCAATCTCCCGGTGACAGTTGCGAGACTGCACCGAGTTTTCGGTGGCGAAAAACAGGAATAGACCGCAGCGTTCGATAGCATCGGCAAGATCGTCGTGCCACTCCCGTCCGGGCTGAATGCCCTCGTCGTAGTAGATCCGAAAACCGAGGTCAGCCAGGTAGGCAAGCTCGGGAAGCACGCGCCGCGTATCGCGGTGAGCGTAGCTGATGAAGATGAACGGCTCGTCCCCGCGGTAGGCTGAAATGGCGCTGGCTGACATCAGAAGACCGATTCGAAGCTGTCGGAGAACAGTAGGCTGCCGGAGAGTTGTTCGATACTCGTGGCTACGGGCAGGGAGCTCAAGCCCTCATCATCCCGGGCGATCACCGCCACGTCATGAAATCCGGACAGCTCGCTGAAAATCTGCGTCTGCACGCTGTAGCGGCCGTTCCCCTCCGCCTGCATCGGCAGCCGCACCTCCTCACAGCTGGGCAGCGTCACAACGGCCTCGACCGCCATGATGGTGCCGGTGCTGGTTACCCCTTCAGCGACAAGATCCACTGCGGTAACGCCGGTGATCGTGTCCGGCGCACTCAGGGATGCGACCAGCGGTTCGTCGCCCGCCAGCAGCACGCCGGAACCCAGCGCAAAGTTCCGCGCCAGCAGGCCATCGGTAAATTCGTTTGGCACTCCGTTGCCGTTGTCATCGAGCTGCGCCTGCTGACTTCGCTCAGAAAACCGGATGCCCTGCCGGGCCAGGTTAAACGCCTGGCGCACCGTTGCTCCATTGAGCACCTGACCCCAGAAGTAGCGCGAGAAGCTTAAGGACTCGTCCAGCACCAGGTTGCAGCGTTCAGTTTCTCCGTCCGTCACGATCACAATCCGCTCCTCGCCAGCAGGAGGCGCGAGCACCGGCAGAAAATCGCCGGATAGCTCACCGTCGTAGACCACCACCAGCGGGCCCGGCAAAGCGGCGCCGGCCGTATCCAGCCACTCGTTCAGCTGCGGTGCGGTGAGCACCTCTGCGCTATTGAGGCGCAGACCGCCCGCATCCGGCGTACCCACCAGGTACACCACCAGGTCCTGCCCGTCCCGGAGCGCCCAGTCGGTGATGGCAAACTCGAGATTGGAGAGGATCGCCGCTGAATCCAGGCCGGCAACGCCGATGTTGCTTAAGTACTGAACGTCGTCACACAGGGTCTGCGTACAGGAGGTGCCGTCCGGCCCGTAGCCCTGCTGCAGCAGCGCTGCGTAGGCAAGATCGGCGTTTACCCGAATGGGCCCCGCTTCATCATCTGCCGCCTCGCCAGCGGCCACAATGATCGCCTTGCGCCGCAGCGGATTATCGATCGTAAGAAAGGTCACCTGGGGCACGGCGGTGTTGCCCACCGCGTCCTGCGCGTAAACGGTAATCTGATAAGTGCCGGCGTTGGTGAAGTTGTTATAGGTGGCGGCAAAGTTATCGGTGCCCGCCTCCCGAGCCAGCTCCACCGTCGGCAGGTCCTGCACCGGATTGTCGGGCGAACCGGGATTGAATCCGGGCGGCCGCAGCACCATCCACACGCGGCCAATGCCATCGTCGTCCGTCACGGAGGTGGCGGAAACGGTGGCCGAACTCCCCGAGGACGCGGTGACCGAGACGCTGCCCACCTCGGGCACCTCGCCAAAAATCTGCGTGCCGTTACCGATGAAGCGGCCCGCCAGGCGGGCGAGATCAAAAGTGGTGTTGACCATGCCATCGCCGTCGGCGTCCACCAGCGGGGTCTGCTCGGGAAAAGACGTGGACTGGGTCTGCGAGGCGAGGTTAAAGGCATCCTCGATCGACAGGCCGTTAAAAATGTGGGTCCAGAACTGATTGGAAAACGAGAGCGCACCCTGGGACACAAAATAGGCGTTTTCTTCCGGTCCGGAGCTGGCAATCACAATCCGGTCGTAGAGTTCTGATCGGGTCTCCTCAAGAAAGGAGCCGGACTGGCAGGCATCATAGATCAGCGTCGCGCCGCGTCCCGGGTCGGAGCTCTGCCAGCTGTCCAGCAGCGCACCGAGTTCACCGGCCGCCAGCGTCTCGGTGCCGCTGATGCGGAAGGTGTCCAGCCCGCCGTGGTCGATGAGATACACAATCAGATTTTCTGCGTCGGCGGCAAAATTGGCAAACGCGCTCTGCAGGTTTGCCACGGTCGCCGCACCGTCCACGTCGTCCGCCTCGCCGTTGCCGTCCAGATCCAGGTCCGTATCGTCGGACAGATAAAAGATGGTGTCCCGGGTGAAGCCCTGGCTTACCAGCACGCGGTAGGCAAAATTGGCGTTGTTTTGCGTCGCATCCCACAGCGCGTTGCCGGGGTAGGGGCCACCGCCGGCCACCATGATCACCTTGGTGTTGTCGACCACGGTCTGGGGGCGAAAGGTCTGCACCCGGTTAAAGGAACGGTCCGTCGTCACCAGACGGCCATCCGTCAGTGCCTTGATTCGATCAATCGAGCCAAAAGCGCCGGGAATCGATCCGAACTGGCCAAACGAGTCGACGAACTGACCGTCCGGAGTAAAGATCTGCACCCGGTCCTGGCGGTCCGTGATCGCCAGGTTTCCGTTGTCCAGCACTTCGATCACTCCTGCGCCATCAAGCTGCCCAGGACCGGTGCCCGACTCGCCAAAGGTCAGGTCGAGCGTGTGTGGATCGGTGCCGGCCAGACTCGCAGGCGGCACAAACCGGTGAACGCGGTTATTGAAAAAGTCGGTCACGAACAGTCGCTCGGCCGAATCCACGGCCACCGCCCCAAACAGCCCCGTCTCAAGTCCCGGCGAGAACGGCAGCCGGGACTCCGCGAGCGCGACACCATCCTGATTGAATCGCACAATCTTTCGGAGCGTCGAGTCCGTCACGTAGAGCTGGTTCTGACTACTCAGGGCAAATGTAGTGGCGAAGGACAAGGCTCCCAGGCGTTTTGCGCTCAGATCGGGCACGTGGGCCAGCGCCAGCGTGCCGGTGACGCCCTCATCCGGCATGAGGCTGGTTAGCGAAAGGGGCGAGGTGGTGTCGAACTGACTGGTGTAGTGCGCCCGGTTGGGGGCCCCGTCATTTCCCGCTATCACTACAGCAAAAATATTGTCGAGATAGACCGCCAGGGCCGTTGTGGGCTCAGCGTCACTGGAAAGATCGACGCCGGTCCAGGGGGAGCCACCACCCTGGTTGAGGTAATACCGATTGACCTGGTTGAAGTTACCCACAACCACGTCCGCAAAGCCGTCGAGGTCAATATCGGCAAACCCAAGGGCACGCGTATCGTGCGCATCACCGGTCAGATTTTGCGGCGCGCCAAGCACGCCAGCATCATTTAAGTACACCTGGTTGGTCCCGTTTCGTCCGACGACGAGATCCGGGTCTCCGTCCCGGTCGAGGTCCGCAAAACCGGCCGCGTTAATGGCCGTGCCCGCGGCAAGCTCCGGACCCGGCGTAAAGCTGCCGCTCCCATCGCCGAAGTGAATCCGGCTTCCGGTCCCCGCATTGCCGACAAAAATGTCGGCCGTGCCGTTACCGTCCACGTCGGCCACCGCCAGCGCCTGGGTTACCTCACCCGCGGCGCCGAGCGCGGCCCCATCACTGAATCCCCCGGTGCCGTTGTTGATCAGCACTCGAGTCTGGGCGTCCGCATTTCCGACGACAATATCCAGGCTGCCGTTGCCGTCGGCGTCCAGCATCGCCAGCGCTCGGGTGTTGTCCGTGCGGGCGTTCAAAGCAACCGTGGTGTTGGCAGACGCCGGGAAGTCACCAAGCAGCAGGCCGTTTTCGCCGTCCCGGCCAAAGACAAGATCCGTCTGGCCGTCACCGTCGAGGTCGGCGTGGGCCAACGCCTGGGTCACCGCTACCTGCGTGTTGAGGGGCAGCAGCGAGGGAGTGCCAAACTCGAGACTGTCGGGCTGCAGCAGCTGATCAGCGCCGTTGTTACCCACCAGCACCGCGGCATCGGGCAGGCGGAGATCGCTGGTGCTGAACGCAAGCTCCGGCGGATCCTCCGGAAGCCCGGAGGCGGCCGGGTCGTATCCATTCAGGATGTTGCCGTTTAAGGTGTATAGGCGCCCGTCGGACCGATAGGCCAGCCACGCCACATTCTCGGCCAGTTGAAATTCGGAAAGGTAACGGCCGTCGCTGTCGAACACCTGAAACCGCGACCCAACCCCCGGGTTTTCTGTGGTCACGATCTGTCCCTGGGGGTTCAAACCCAGACCGGCAATGCCGGAGAAGCGGCCCGGACCGTCTCCCTGAGAAGAAAAAATGGCCTGCACCTGGCCGGACTGGGATGTCTTGACGATGTCTCCGGTAAACAGGTTGGCAAGCACCAGCTCACCGGACGGGAGAATGTCGATATCGCCCGCGGCAAGGTTGCCGCCGAGCACCGGCGCAATCTCCCGGACGTAGTTTCCGTCCAGGTCAAAAACCTGAATGCGATCGTTACTGTCGCCTACCAGCAGCTCGTCCGCGGCAGTCACGGCAAGGCCGCGAGGGTTTACAAACTCCCCCGGGCCGTTACCGAAAGACCCGAACTCAAGCTCAAATGCGCCCTCGGCGCTGAATCGCTGAATGCGGTCACCACCGTGCGACGCCACATAGATCTGACCGGTTTCGCTCACCAGGGCGGTGGCGATGGTCGTGAACTCTCCCGGCCCGAGGCCCGGGCTGCCGAAGCTGAAATCATAGGTATGGGGCACGGTCGGATCATCGCCGACCGGCGGGACAAACTTGGAGACGCGGGAATTGCCCAGCTCCAGCGCATAAATGGCGTCCAGCCCATCGATAGCGATAAACCGCGGCAGGGAAATTTCGCCCGGGCCGCTGCCCGCGGAACCGAACTCTGTCAGGTATTCCCCGTTGCTCGTGAACTTCTGGACGCGGTTATTGCTGCGGTCTGCCACGTAGACGTTGCCGGACGAGTCCACCACCACGCTTTGCGGCGCGGCAAACTCGCCGGGCCCGTCACCGGCGGTGCCCCACTGGGTGATGTACTGCCCCTGCAGGGTGAACTTCTGGATCCGCGCGGCGGTGAAATCGGCGAGATAAATAAACCCATCGTCGTCCACCGCCAGGCCGGAGGCGTAGAAATACCAGGGCTGTTGAAGCACCGGCCACAGCCGTTCGAAACCGTATTGATTGGCACCGGCGGTGGCGGATCCTGAGGCCAACAGCGCCGCGACCGCAAGGCCGGCCACCGCGCGTAAACGCTGGAGCATGGATAGTGAGCCTTAAGAGTTTTACTAACCATACGACATCTGCCAGTTTTTGCTGAGCGGGGCTTCAAACGTGGCCAGCGGACCAGCGCTCTGTGCTGCGGGCTCCGCTCACCCCGGTTGCCGGAACGACGCCCAATTTGTCTTTTGCGCCACGCAGATCAACCAGTGCGCTGCGCCGCCAACGCGGGTGCTCGAGATCGGCGGTACGTTTTGCGAAGCCTATGAACCCTGCGCCAGCGGCGTCATCAACGTGCTCTGCACTTTCTCCTTTCTCACTGCCCTGAGATCAAACGACCAGGCAAGGGCGGCCATCTCCAGGCTGTAGAATCGTGACCACTGGCCCTACGGGGTCGCTGGACCCGGAGACCTGTCTTGGAGCTCAGATTATGCACCTGGCAGGAAGTTGACCGCTACCTGCAAGGCAGCAACGCGATCGTCATGCCCATTGGCTCTACCGAGCAGCACGGTCCCAATGGGCTGATCGGGACCGACGCCTTGTGTCCCGAGGCACTGGCGCTTGAACTGGGCAAACGAACCGGTGCGTTGATTGCGCCCACCATCTCGGTCGGCATGGCGCAGCACCACCTCGCCTTTGCGGGCTCCATTACGCTGCGACCGTCCACACTGATCCTGGTCATCCAGGACATGGTGAACTCACTGATCCAGCACGGATTCAAGCGGTTTTACTTTTTGAACGGCCACGGCGGCAATGTCGCAACGGTCACTGCTGCGTTTTCCGAAATCTACGCCCAGGCCAGCCTGGGTGTGCAGCCGGAGAAGCAAGCCGGTGTCGCCTGCATCCTGCGAAACTGGTGGGAAGCGGATGGCGTCATGGCGTTGAGCAGGGAGCTGTTCGGCTCCGCCGACGGCAGTCATGCCACCTGCGGCGAAGTCTCGCTCACCCAATATGCCTATCCCGGCAGCATCAAGTCGGCCGAGCTGGACCCGCCCATCGCGCCCACCGGCCCCATCTACGACGCAGCGGACTACCGGCGGCGTTTCCCGGACGGGCGCATCGGTTCAAACCCTTCTCTGGCGACTCCCGAAGCCGGTAAAAAACTGTTCGATCTGGCCCTGCGCGGCCTGGCCGCCGACTACACGCGGTTCGCAAATGCCGCCCGCTGATGCAACACTCAGAGGGGTGATCAGCGGACCCGGAATTTGTCGATATAAATGAGGAACAGCAGCAAAGCGTTGAGCAGGAAACTGGCAGATGGATAACTCGAAAGGCCCGGGCTGGTCGATCGACCCGCTCCTGCTGATCTTTTCGTTTGTGATTGCAGCGCAGCTGCTCACTTACGTTGTCCCTCAGGGCCTCTTTGATCGAGTCCCCTATCCGGAAAACCCGTCCCGGGAGATGGTGGTTGCCGGCACCTATGAGACCGCCACCGAGGATGCTCAGGTCACCCTTGCGCCCTGGCATTTCCTGCTGGCCGTCCCCCGGGGTCTTGCCGCTGCGCAGGAAATCATTTTTCTGATCTTTCTCGTCGGGGGTGTGATTGCGGTGCTGCGGGAAACCGGCGCCATCGATGCGGCTTTGCACTCGGCGGTGGATCGGCTCGGCGGCAGCCCGTGGATTTTGATCGGTGGCTGCCTGCTCATGTTCAGCCTGGGGTCTTACACCATCGGCATGGGCGAGGAGTACGTACCGCTGATACCCATTCTGGTATCGATGTGTCTGGCGATGCGGATGGACTCCATCGTGGCTATGGGTATGGTCTGGGTGCCCTATGGCATCGGCTGGGCCTGCGCGGGCACCAATCCCTTTGGCGTATTGATTGCGCAGGACATCGCCGGTGTGCCGCTTACCTCCGGTTGGCAGTTTCGTCTGGTGATGATGGCCGGCTTTCTGCTGGTCGCTTTCCACCACATCTACCGCTACGCGATGCGGGTGCAGCGCGATCCGTCGCGTTCCCTCGTCTCCCACGTGGATTATTCCGACGGCTTTGCGGCCCCGGAAGATACCCGCCTCACCGGAAGACGCGTCGCCGTACTGATTGCGTTTGTGATCACCATCGTCGGCTTTGTTACCGGCGTTGCCACCAAAGGCTGGTATATCGGCGAGCTGAACGCGGCCTTTCTGGCGCTCGGCATCCTGGCCGCCGCCATTGTCGGCATGAACCCGGGGCACGCCAGCCAAACGTTCATTCGCGGCGCGTCGGAGATGACTGCAGCTGCTCTGATCATCGGTTTCGCCCGGACCATCGAAGTTGTGCTGGCCGAGGGCCAGATTATCGATACGGTGGTCCACTCCATTTCCAGCCTGCTGGAGGGCAGCGGCTCCGACGTGGCCGCCATCGGCATGCTGGTGGTGCAAACCCTGTGCAATATTTTTGTGCCCTCCGGCAG
The DNA here is from genome assembly GCA_039195135.1 of Pseudomonadota bacterium. Lineage (GTDB taxonomy): Bacteria > Pseudomonadota > Gammaproteobacteria > Xanthomonadales > SZUA-38 > JANQOZ01. Next base: position 11,005 of record JBCCVP010000003.1, read on the forward strand.
CGGCCAGGCGTTTGTCACCATGCCGATCATGTCGCCGCTGGCGACGCTGACCGACGTACCGCAGCAGGTTGCCGTGCTGGCGTACCAGTTTGGTGACGGCTTCACCAACATGATTGTCCCAACCAGCGCGCTCGTGATGGGGACCCTGGCCCTGGGCCGCATTCCCTACAGCGCGTGGGCGCGCTTCTGCCTGCCTCTGCTCGGCAAACTGTTCGCGCTGGCCATCTTTTTTCTGCTGCTCGCGAATCGGTTTGGCGATACGCTGGGCCTGAACGTGGCCGCTGCGGGTTAACCGGCCGGCAGGCCTTTGGTGACTCCGGGGCCGCCCTCTATACTGGCGCAAACTTAAGACCGGCACCGTTAGGGTCGCCGTCACCAACTCGGGTAACCTCAATGAAGATCATCTATTCGGTGGCGAGCCTCATGCTCGCTTCGTGCATTGCGAGTGTCCCGGCCGCCGAGGCCGAGGACGAGCGGCAGTTTTTCGACGGCATCGAAGCGCGCATGGTCGGGCCGTTCCGCGGCGGCCGGGCCATGGTGGCGGTGGGGGTGGCCCAGAACCCCCACACTTACTACATGGGCACCACCGGCGGCGTGTGGAAGACCACCAATGCCGGCGCGAGCTGGCAGGCCATCTCCGACGATGATTTTGGTACGGCGGCGGTCGGCGCCCTGGCGGTGGCGCCTTCAGATCCCAATGTGCTTTACGTCGGCATGGGTGAGTCGCCCATCCGCAACATCGCGTCATCCCAGGGTGACGGCGTTTACCGGTCCACGGATGCGGGGGAGAGCTGGACCCACGTGGGTTTCCGAAACGTCAAACAGATCGGCGAGATTCGCGTCCATCCGGATGATCCGGACACGGTCTGGGTGGCGGCCCAGGGCAACACTTACCTGCCAGCGGACGACGCGGGGATCTACAAGAGCACTGACGGCGGGGCCAGCTGGCGCCGCGTGCTCACGCCGGAAAACGAATCGACAGGGGCCGTGGACCTGGCCCTTGATATGCGCAATCCGCGGGTGCTTTTCGCCGCCCTGTGGGATAACCAGCGCACCGCCTGGGCGCTGCGCTCCGGCGGGGCCGGCAGCGGAATCTGGCGCTCGGTCGATGAGGGCGAAACGTGGGAGCGCCTCAGCGAAGGCCTGCCCGACGGGATGGGCAAAATTGGCGTTGCCGCATCGCCGGCCAAACCCGGCCTGGTCTGGGCCATTGTCGAAGCCGAAGGCGACAAGGGCGGTCTTTATCGCTCCGACGACGGCGGAGACAGCTGGAAGCAGGTCAACAAAAAGCGCGTGCTTCGCGCCCGCTCCTGGTACTACATGCACATTTTTGCCGACCCCAGCGACGCAGATACGGTGTATGTACTGAACGCCCCGTTCCTGAAGTCCGTCGACGGGGGCAAGAACTTTGCCAACGTGCCGGTGCCCCACGGCGACAACCACTATCTGTGGGTCAGCCCGGACGACTCAAAACGCATGATCAACGCCAATGACGGCGGCGCCAACGTTTCTTTTGACGGCGGCGCGAGCTGGTCACGGCAGGACAATCAGCCTACGGCGCAGTTTTATCGGGTCAACACCGACAACCTGTTTGAATATCGCATCTACGGCGGGCAGCAGGACAACTCGACGGTTGCGATCCGCAGCCGCTCCCGCGACGGCACCATTGGCCGGGACGACTGGGAGATCCACGGGGGCTGCGAAAGCGCGCATATCTCCTTCGACGCCGACGATCCGAGATACACCTACGCGGGCTGCTATCTGGGCCTGATCCAGGAGTTTGATACGGTCACGCGCACCGCGCGGTCAATCAAAGCTTACGAAGAGCTGGGCCTGGGTGTGGAGGCCAAAGATCAGAAGCTGCGCTTCAACTGGAACGCCCCGATCCATGTGTCCGAGCACGACAGTTCGGTGATATACCACGCCGCCAACGTGGTGCTTCGCTCGACCGATCGCGGCTTTACCTGGCAAACGATCAGCCCGGACCTCACGCGCGACGAGGAAGACAAGCAGGGCGCCGGCTCCGGTCCTTACACCAACGAAAATATCGAGGTTTACAACACGATTCTTGCGCTTGAGGAGAGCCCCCACGACGCAGCCACGCTCTGGGCGGGCAGTGACGATGGGCTGCTGCATATCACCCGCGACGGCGGCGAAAGCTGGGAAGACGTCACGCCGCGGGGTGTTGGTCGGGGCCTGATCAACGCCATCGACGTGTCGCCCCACGACCCGGCCGTCGCCTACGTCACGGTCATGAAATACAAAGCCGGTGACAACCAACCCTACGTTTACCGCACCGCCAACTACGGAAACAGCTGGCGCGAAATCAGCCGCGGCCTGCCGCAGGAGCACTTTGCGCGGGTGGTGCGGGAAGACCCGGCGCAGGCGGGCCTGCTGTTTGCGGGTCTGGAGCGGGGCATCTACGTATCCTTCAACGCCGGCGGCGACTGGCAGCCGCTGCAGCTGAACGTGCCGGTGGTGCCCATTACCGACCTGATGGTACGTCGCGGCGACCTGGTCCTGGCGACCCAGGGGCGGGGCTTCTGGGTGGTCGACGACATCACGCCGCTGCGGCAGTACGCCGAAGGCCACGAATCGCAAGTGCGTCTTTACACTCCGCGGCTGGCCCATCGACTCACCCCAACCCAGGGCCGCAATGGCGGCGGCGAGAGTTTTGCCCCGAGCGCACCGCGCGGTGCGGTCATCTACTACTCGCTCCCGGAAAAGCTTGATCTCAAGGAGGCCTCGGTCAAGCTCGAGGTGCTCGATGAGGCGGGCAACGTGATCCGCACCCTGAAAACGGATGCCAAAACCGGCGTTGAAGGGGGCGGCAACGGCGTGAAATACCGATTACCCGCGGAGAAAGGGATCAACCGGGCCGTCTGGGATCTGCGTCGCAACCCCACGCCGGAGATTGACTACCGCTTCCTGTTTGGTGCTGCCCGGGGAGCCAAGTCTTTCAGCGGACACACGGTCGGCCCGGGCAACTATGGGCTGCGCTTGACCACCGGCGATACAACGCTGGAATCGAGTGTGAAAGTGGACTGGGATCCGATCAACACCTATGACGCGGATGCAGTGCGCGACCAGCAGGCCCTGTTGTCCGACCTGTACAGCATGCTCGAAGGACTCTACCGGCGCCTGAATACGCTGCTGGCGATCAAGCAGCAGGTGGAGCTGCGTAAAACGCTGGCGGAAAGGGCCAAAGATAAGGATCAGACCGAAGCCGCCAAGGCACTGCTGAAAAGCCTGTCGGATTGGCAGAACAGCGTCAGCACGCCGCAGCGTACCAACAATCAGGACGTGCTCAACTTTGCATCAAAGCTGGATGCGTTCCTCGCCAATCTCTACGGCCAGGTCGACAGTGCCGTGCTGGGGGTCACCCAGGGCCAGCGGGATCGTTTTGCGGATCTTCAGCCGCAGTGGCGCGAAGCCATCGCGGCCTGGGATACGCTGATCGAAACCGAGGTTGCAGCGTACATCAGCCAGGCCGGCCCGGCCGTGGTTGTTCCACAATGGAGCGACGATGGAAACGGGGAGCGTTAGAAGGACCACTCAAAGGCAACGCCAAAGGACTGCGGCTGTCCCAGCGAACCGGACGAAAGACCCGCCGGATCCGGAGATCTGAAGACGCTCACCAAATATTCTTCGTCAAAGATATTTTGCCCATACAGAAACGCGTTCCACCGGCCAAGCTGGTAGCCGAGGCGGATATTGGTGAGAAAGTAGGCATCGGTCTCCAGCTCCGGGCCGTTTTGCACCTGGCTGAAATAGGCCCCGGAGTAGATATTGTCCACCGTCAGGGAAAAGCCCGACGCCAGGCGATAGGTGCCGCCGAAGGAGGCGTTCAGGCCCGGCTGAAAAGGAAACTCGTTGCCGTCAAGGTTTGATCCCTGAAACAGAAACTCGCCAAACTCAGAGTCGGCGAGGCCGACGGAGGCATACAGCGACAGGTTGTCCGTTGCCCGCCAGAGCGTCTCCAGTTCGAGGCCATAGAGCTCTGACTCGCCAGCGTTGGCGATAAACCGGATAACGGGCGTCGCCGGATCCGGCGAAAAGCGAATCTTCATATCCGTATATTAGGTAAAAAATGCGTTGGCGCTTACCGACAGTGCACCGTCGAGGAAAAGGCCACGGTAGGCCAGCTCATAGTTTTTGGTGTATTCCGGAGAAAACTCGATCGCCTCTTGCGTGTCGGGCCGGATATCAGCCCCGCCAGGACGGTAGGCGCGCTGGAAGGTGAAGCTGAGGGCACTGTTGTCGGTAAAGTGATAGGTCAAACCAACCTTGGGCAGAAACGCATTAAAGCTCGCATCCCCTTCAAAGTTAGTGCTGTTGTTTGGCAGAAACGGTAGCGGCGGATCGACGATGAACGACGCGTTTTCCTGTCGCGTGGAGTCTTCCACGTCGTAGCGAGCCCCCAGCAACAGCGTCCAGGCGTCCGCGAATCGATACTCGCCCTCGGCAAACAGCGCGTAGTTGTCAAAGCTGTTGTCGTAGCCGTCGTTCAGCAGAAAACTGGAGCCCGCCAGGGAACCCTGAACCGTACGCTGGCTCGCCTCGTCGAACCGGTTGAAATAGAGCCCCGCCAGCCCACGGAACAGCCCGCCGGCATCGTAGTTCAGGCGAAACTCCTGGGTGATCGTATCGTCCGCCCCGGTCAGCACGGTGCCAGCACCCATGCCACCGATCGTTTCTGCGATGGGATTCAGGGTGTTGGTCAGGTCGGTGTAGGAGGTGACTGACGTAAACTGCAGCCGCTCGTTGACGTCGTAGCCGATATTCAGAGCGTATGAGGTGACGTCGGTTTCGGCGACATTGATGACCTCCGTTGCACGGCGCTGGAAGAAGTCGCTACCGTTGACCGTATTGGGAGCCTCCCGACTGTCAGACCGGGTGATCGACAGCTCGGCGCGCAGGTCGTCGCTGGGCGCAAATAGCAGCTTGCCACGATACAGATCGCGCTCGGCCCGCCCGATATCGTCCAGCACCTCACCCGCCGCCGTTTCAAACTCGGTGAAGCCGTCGCTGCGGGTCAGATCCGCCGCTATGCGAAACGCGAGGATGTCGTCAATCAGGGGCCCACCGACAGCCGCCGCATATTGACTGCTGCCAAATTCTCCCACCGCCAGGCGCGCCCGGCCGGTCCACTCAAAGCTGGGGTCTACCGTATTGACGATGACTGAGCCGCCCAGCGCCGCTCTACCCTGAGTGGTGGTCTGGGCTCCGCGAAACACCTCGACCTGATCGACATCCCAAGTACTCAGCAGCCCGCCGGCCGCACCGTTTTGCGACTGAATAGCTCCGTCCACGTAAATAGCCGACGTTTGAGCCGTGTCGCCGGTGCCGCTCCCGACCCCTCGTTCCGGGATACCCCGAATGGCCAGGCTGTTGCCACCGCCGGTGGAGACGTTCGGGATCCGCTGCAACACCTGCTCCATGTCGGTGATATAGCTGGCGTCTAGCACCACACCTTCCAGTACAGCGACGCTGGAAGTGGTGTCCTGCAGCGTGCGTTCGAACTTTTCGCCAAACACGACAATTTCATCGAGGGCTTTGACAGGCTCGTCCGGGTTGGCGCGCTCGGGATTTTCATTGGATCTGTCCTCGCCGGCGGGGAGGGCTTCCACCACATAGGCGCCGGTTGCTGTCCGCTTTGCCCTCAGCCCGGCCTGGCCCAGAGCCCGGCGCAGCGCCTCCTGCACCGTTAGCGACCCCGCGATGCGCGGCGCGGCTTTGTCGGCTACGAGACTGTCCGCTGCCATCACGTTGACCTGATAGGCCTCTGAGATAGCTCCGAGCGTAGCGCGAAGCTGGCCCGCCGACACATCAATGGTCTGACTGGCAATGGGCTGAGCGTGGGTCGCGCCTAGCTGCAGTGCACAGATCAGGACAGCAAAGGCGCGTCGAGCCTTCGCCAGGTTAGACAGAGATTTGGCCATCTTTTTCCTCGTTAGACATGAGGTCACGGGCGCCGATGAGCGGCGTTCCGCGATGCCTCTTTACCCGGTACGACCCCTGAGGGCTCCAAACCCAAACCCGGGACGGAAAAAAAAGAGGAGTCGTTGCTGCGCCTAGCGCAGCGGGAGGATTTCGATCGCTCCGGAGGGCTTTTTCACCAGCTGGACGGGCAGAATCGCGGGCAGCGTCTCGATCATGCCCTCAACGTCATTGCCGTCGAAGAAGGCGGTGACCCGGGCGGCAGCAAGCGCATCGCTCTGATCACTGATGGAAATTTGAAGCGGCAGATACCGCTGCGCATCAGCCACCAGCTCCGCCAGCGTGGCCCCGGCGTATACCAATCGCTTCGACCTCCACCCGGCCACCGACTCCGGGGCCACCGCCTCGACGCTGCGCAGCCCCTCAGCCATCGTTGCCGCGATGCGGGTTCCCGCGTTCAGCCTGGCGGTATCCCGCAGCGCTGTCGGCTGCCCGGCGATCACCTGCGGAAAGCGAACGGCAACCTCGCCCTCCGCAACGCCAACGCGCGACACGCCGCCGTTGTGGCGAACGTCGAAGCGGGTTCCAAGCACCGTGACCGCCAGCACTCCGGCTTCCACCACGAATGCCCGGCCGGCATCGGGCGTGACGTCAAAATAGGCCGCGCCGGACGTCATCCGCACCCGCCGTGTTGCCGGCGTCAAGGTCACCACAAGCTCGGTTTTTGCGCCCAGCGTCACCACGCTGCCGTCGTCGAGCGTCACGGATCGGATTTCACCAACGCCCGTTGCATGGGTTGACGTCGCGTGACTCAGTGTCGGCGCGGTCGGCCCGGCATCCTGCGACAGGAGCGCGACGACGCCGAGGCATGCCACCAACGCCAGGGCTGCGGCGCCCAGGCGCAGGGGGGATAGCTGCCCACCGTCGGCGGCAAAAAAGAAATCTGGCAGACGCTCCCACAGAGAACGGCGCCGCAGCCGGGGCCCCAGGTCATCGGCGTCGAGCGCACCCAGGGCCTCGAAGAGGGTTTGCGCCCGGTCAAATGCTGCCTCGTGGCGAAGGTCGGCGCTGATCCACGACTGAAACTGCTCCAGATCGGCGGGTGAAACGTCGGGCCCGGACAGCCGCGTACGCCAATCATGAGCCGCCTGCCGGATGACGTCCTGCTCTTGCGCCTCAATCATGGTAGTCCGACAGCCGTTGATCAATGCTGGCCATGGCGCGAGCAATATGTTTCGCAGCCGCCGTGGCGCTGATTTTCAGTCGCCGGCCGGTTTCGGCGATCGACAGTCCCTCGATTCGATGAAGAACAAAAGCTCGACGGCGACGCTCGGGCATAGCTAGAAGGACCTGCCTCACCTGATTTACCTGCTCTTTTGCTATTCCGACCCTTTCGGGATCCAAATCACAACCCCGGGAAGGAAAATACAGCTGCTCAAGCTCATAGTCATAGCGGGAACGGACCGCTTTTGCCCGATAGTCTTTGAAGACCAGATTGCGAGCAGTGCGCCAGAGAAACGCTTCCAGATTCCCAATATCGTCGAGCCGTTTGCGTTCCAGCAGCTTGCGATAGGCCTGCTGGGCAATATCTTCCGGATCTGGAGGCCCGCTGCCGAAGGATTTGCGCAGAAGCGTCGTTATAGTCCTCAGCATCTCCCGGTAGCTGGCCTCCAGCGCAGGCGGGTCCTCCGCAGAAGCAGTCGGGTCAGGAACGCCACCGATCCCGGCCGAAGCGTCTTGGTCGCTGGGCGGAGGCTTCGAGGCAGGATCTAAAGACATAGGCGTAGGTGGACTCAGCGTCGGCGGCTCGCGGCCCGGATCTGCCAGCGTCCTGCCTCTCAGTGATTGCTAATGATTCTTATTTCTCTCATCGTGGCATGCCGTGTTCCGATAGGCAATCGACGAAGGAGAAGCGTCCGCCCCACCCTGCCTCGAAGACCTGCTGCTGCCGACGCCGAACCGGTAGAATTGCCGCGGCGCAACCACACGCTGAGAAAGCCTATGCGACGACCCCCAATGCTGATTTACGCCGCTGCCCTGATGCTGGCCGGCTGCATGCCCCCGCCAACGGCCCCGCCCGGCGTCGTCGAATCGATCCCCGACGAGGCGGCCATGATCGCCCGTCTTGCCAATGACCGCCTCGGCGACCAGGCCTCCGCACTGCTGTTTTTCAGCACCGCGGAACGTCGGGTGGCTTTCAAGCACATGGATAGCATTCTGCCAACGCGACCGGTATCGGCGGGGCCGGCACCTTCCCTGCTGGTGAACAGACCCGCGGAGCTGTCCGCAGTGACCTATGAGGTGGAAGGCACTACCTACGGGTTGGATGACTTTCTAAACAGGCCGGCGCAGATCGGCCTGATTGTGGTCAAAGACGGCGCGATCGTCCTTGAGCGCTACGCCCCCGGCAACGACGCAGGCAGCTTGTGGGTGTCGTTCTCCGTCAGCAAGTCGGTCACCTCCATGCTGATTGGTGCTGCCATCCAGGACGGCTTCATCGAGAGCGTGGATGAACCGATCACCCATTATCTTCCACGCCTGCGCGGCACGGGGTATGAAGGCGCGACGATTCGAAACATTCTGCAGATGTCCTCCGGGGTTGCCTGGAACGAGGACTACGCCGACCCCCAATCCGATGTGGCCCGCGCTGGCGGCGCGAATGGGATCGAACTGGTCCGCTACCTCGGGCAGCTGGAGCGGGAGCACGAGCCGGGCGAAGTATTCAACTACAACACCGGGGAAACCAACCTGGTGGGTGAGGTGCTGCGCGCTGCTATTGGCAACAATGCCGCCACCTACCTTTCGCACAAGATCTGGCAACCGTTCGGTATGGAAAGTGATGCCAACTGGGTGACCGGCGGACCCGGTTCGGGCGAAACCGGCGGCTGCTGCATCAGCGCCACCCTGCGGGACTACGTAAGGCTTGGTCTGTTTGCCCTTAACGACGGCGTTTTGCCGGACGGCAAGCGAGTCCTGCCGGAGGGCTGGATGGCGGAATCCATCAGCCCGTCAAAGGGAGCGCCCTTCTACGGCTACCTCTGGTGGCTTGATGGCGACGGTCGCTACGTCGCCCGAGGCATTTTCGGCCAGCAGATTTACATCGACCCGGTCGACAACATCGTCATTGCCGCTCACGGCAATGCCTCCGCCGCGGTTGGCACCGACTATCACGAACATCTCAGCGCAGCCATTCGCGCGATCGCCGCCGCCATTCGGGACTAGAACTGGAGCAACAACAATGCGGGCACTGAGGCAAAACGCTTTTGGCGCAGCAGCGGACGTGGTGGAGCTGGTGGAGACCGCCGACCCAATGCCGGGTCCCGGGGAGGCCCTGCTGCGCGTGGAAGCAGCAGCGATGCACCTGGCAGACGTGAAGTTTGTCAGCGGCGAGGCGGGCTTCCGTTTTTTTGGCGTGCCTCGCTGGATGGGCGAGGAGGGCGTGGCGCGGATCGAAACTCTTGGCCCCGACGTCGAGGGATTGACAGTGGGTGAGCGGGTGTTTGTGCCCCGGGGCGTCGGCGCTTTTCGCGACTGCGGCTGCGTTCCCGCCGCTGACCTGATGAAGGCGCCGGAGGGGGACGCCGAGCAGCTTGCGCTGACCATGGTCAACGGCCTGACCGCGTTTCTCCTGCTGAACGACTACGCGCGCGCCAAACCCGGTGAGTGGATCATTCAGAACGGCGCGAACTCCAGCTGCGGCCGCTACCTGGTGGCGCTGGCTCGAAGAAAGGGGGTGCGTACCGTCTCGCTGGTCCGGCGGGCGGAGCTGATCGATGAGCTGCGGCCGCTTGGCGCGGACGTGGTACTGGTCGACAGCGGCGACCCCGACGCTATGGCCGAGCAGGTGGGTCGGGCAACGGACGGCGCACCGGTTGTTGCCGGCATTGACTGCGTGGCCGGCGCCGCCACCGTCACCATCGCCCGCAGCCTGGCCCCCGGTGGCCGGGTCATCAATTATGGCTTCATGACCGGCGAGGCCTGCCACATGGCGTTTCACGACCTGTTTCTGCGCGAGGTCACCCTGGAAGGGATGAACATGCGCCACGGGTATTCGCCGGGTGCGCTGACGCAGATCTATCAGCAGCTGGCGGACCTGATCGCCAGCGGCGACCTCAAAGCCGCCATTGCCGGCACCTATTCGCTGGACAATTTCCTCGAAGCCTACGCGCACCAGCAGCGAACCGGCAAAGACCGCAAAGGCAAAATCATCATCCGACCGAACGGGTGAGCTTAGGCTAGAGGCAAAGGGGCGGCACGCACTCGAAGGAATCCTGAAAGATCAGGGTGAACAGCGACTCGAGGAATCCCGAATCCAGCTTCCACAGCTCCCGACCGTCAACGCCGTTGTCCGCTTCAAACAGCAGCGCGTTGTTGACCACCCAGGCCTCCCCGCGGGGCGAGCCGTCGGCCGCGTCGGGATTGATATCGCTGATCAGCGCGACACCGCCGACGCTGCCGTTGGCGGCCCACCACTCAAAGCCATGTTCGGGCGTCTGGGCCCGGAATATCAGGTGGTTATCAAACACGATCCACGGTCTGGGAGCCGCTCCGTTAGGGTCGCTGCTGATGGTCGCGACCAGTTCTGCGCTGCTGCCGGCAACCCGCCAGAGCTGGGGTCCGGTCGGCGACTTTGCGCCGAAATACACGTGGCCGCCAAATTCGACAAACTTTTCTGGGTCTGAGTCGAGGTTACCCGGCGCCACGTCCGCAATCATGAAGGTGCCCACGCTGGTCCCATCGCTGCGCCACGGCTCGACGCCGTCGTCCTCGGTCTGGCCGGCAAAGTACACCACGCCATTGATGGCATCGCCGGTAAACAGGAAGGTGCTCGCATAGCCGCTGCCGTTGCCCGGATTGATGTCCTCCACCTGCGAGGCTACATCGCTGCCGTTGGGCAGAAGCCAGGGTTCATTGCCGTCCGCCTCGCCTTCCGCGCTGGCCATAAACAGCCACCCCCCGCTCACGGGCCAGAAGCCGTTGCTGAAGCTTAAGCGAACGTCATTGGGGCCGAGGATTTCCGTGGCCACATCGCCAACGAGGCGATGCGGACGGTTGCCGATGGACGGGGGCGTCAGCGGCCGGGCGGTGAGCAGGGCCGAGTTGGCGTCGACCGGCGTCAGCGTGCTCGCGTTGGAGCTGCCCTGATCTTCGTTAATATCCACGTAGAGCACCGGGCCACTGCCAGCGTTGACCCACCAGATCTCGCGCTCGCCGGTCTCGTCAGAGGCCGTCACCAGCACGCGGCCACCAACGATCCCAAGCCAGGAAGGACTGGAGCTGGGCTCGCCCGGGCGAATGTCAAACACCGCCGGGATGCCCGGAAACGCGGCCACCGACCAGAGCTCGCTGCCGACAGCGTCATCAAAGGCGTTAAAAAAGGCGGTGCTGTTCAGGCTCCCCCGAAAGGTGGGAAACGACCCATCCGGTCCCATCCGCAGGTCGCTGAGCTGCTGCGTTCCTGCCGTTGTCCCATCACTGATCCAGGGCTCGGTTCCGTCGGCGCCGTTGTCGGCGCGGAAAAAGAACTGTCCATCGTTGACGATGCCGTCGAGCTGCGACTGACCATCCGGTCCGGGCCATATGTCCCGCACCATTTCCGGCTGAGCCAGGGCGGTTCCGGTGGCGATGGAACCAGCAAGCACGACGGCTACGGGGTGAATCTGCATGCAAAACCTCCTTGCTGTTTGGCGATCCGACGACGAGGACTTTGCCGCCCTCAGAAGTAGGTAACGCATGCAGCAGGCGGATGCGCACAGTCAAAAGCAAATCATGCCGGGGCTGGAAGCTGTGGGTGTGTTACCACTCCGTATTAGCCTAGCGGCCAATTGATTGATTGCCAGCAACTGACCATCATGCAGCAATCGACTGAGAACACCCACGTAGGACCAGTACATTGACCGTCAGAGTTCTTTATCGCTGGCAGGTCCCTTCGGAAGCTTTTGAGGCATTTAAGGAGACCTGGCGAGCAACCACCAACCACATCCATGACACGGTTCCCGGGGCTCAGGGCAGTTTTCTGCTGCGGTCGAGTGAAAACCCCACCGAGGTTCTGACGATCGCGAAGTGGGACACGCTCGAGTCCTGGAAAAAGTTCTACGGTCAACGCAATCCGGAAGCGATGAAGGCGATGCGGGAACTGGCGACGCGTATTTCCGTCGAAGCGTTTGACGAGATTGAGGATCACACCCGCTGAAACCCCAGACGCTGCTTCGATCTGATCTTTTTGCCAAAGAGGTGCCTGAATGACCGCGACGATGCTGCTGGCCGCCGTTCTGTTGCCGAGCAACGCTGGCTTCCAGCAGGAGCTGGATCAAACCCGCCTTGCGCAGGACATTCCGGGCGTCAGCGCGGTCGTGTCCCGGGGAGACCAGGTACTCTTTGCCGGCGCCAGCGGGTTCGCCGATCTTGAAACCCGGCGGCCAATGACCGCCGAGACGGTCCTCTATTGCGGCTCCCTGAGCAAGGTATTCACAGCGGTCCTTGCGTTGCGGCTCGTCGAGCAGAAACGACTGACGCTCTCCGACACCGTGGACGGCGTGCTGGGTCAGGACCTCGGCGCGGCGGGCAGCATCTCTGTCCAGCAGCTGCTCACGCACACCTCGGGGCTGGATCGCGAAGGCTCCTTCGGATATTGGTTCAGCGGCGTATTCCCAAGCGATGGCGAATTGCAGGATTACGTGGGATCGGAAGCGCTGCGGACGGCGCCGGGCAGTGAGAGTCGCTATTCAAACATCGGTTATGCCACGCTTGGGCTGTTGGCGGCCGCCGCCAGCAACCAAAGCTACGGCGAGGCGCTGGCGTCGACGGTGCTGAGGCCGCTCAGCATGAACGCATCCGGCACCGGCAAACCGGCGCCGGAGCTGGCGCGCGGCTACTCCCCCGTGGGCCGCCTGCTGCCGAGTGAAAATCGGCCATTTGCCGGGGTTGGTCGCCGCGTCGGTGATCGCCACCTGCGCGAATACCATCATGCCAACGCCATGACGCCGGCTTTTGGCATTCAAACCACGGCCCTTGATCTGTCGCGCCTGACCCGATTTTTGCTGGGGCACAGGGCCGCCGGGCTATTGTCGCAATCCCTGCTGGAAAAAATACGCCGCAGACAAGCCGGTGGCCGGGGGTTGGGCTTACGCATTGCGAAAGCCAATGGTGTGACCGTAGCGCGCCACAGCGGGTGGTTTGCCGCGCATCGCTCTCATTTGCTAATTGATGAAACCAACGATCTAAGCGTTGTTGTCCTCACCAACAGCGACAACGCTGCGCCCGCGGAGATTGTCGATCGCCTGCACGCCCTGGCGCTGGCGGCTGTGGGTCTGGCGGGCGGCTAACCCACCCTACCCCGAGCGACGGGCGCCGTGTGCTTCGGCTGGGCTAAAGATCGAAGTCTTTACCCACGCTAAGCATCAGCGCGGCATTACTCAGCACCAGTAGATCTACACCGAGGCCATCTTTCTTGAAACCGATGGCGGGCACAAGGCCGGGCGCAAAGCGGCCAAAGTTGAGGGCAAGCTCGTCTTCAAACTCGCCCCGGTAGCCGTGGACAATGCCCAGCGCCAGCTTGGCGCGGGCATAGCGATGCAGGCGGGGTAAAGGAAACTCCCAGCCGTAGTAAACAAACTGGGAAAACTGACCAAACGAATTGTCAAACAACGAAAGGCCGTAGAACCGGTTGCGGGCATTGTGGACTTCGAAGGACACCATCACCGGCGTACCCCGGAAGTCCTCATCATCGCTGTAGTGCTCGTAGGCGCCGATCTGGGCATAAAGCCAGTGGCCGTCCTTCTCTTCCGCAAGGCCCTGTGCGGAAACCAGTATCCCAGCAACCAGGGCGGCGGCGATCAAGGCTATTTTTCTCATGGCGCGAAGGCTACCTATGACCTGCCTCGAGTCAAGGACCATTAACCGGCTGAAGCCGGTCATGCTCCCCGACCCGTCATGCTGCGGTCGTCAGGCGACCCATTACTTCCACAGTCTCCCCTTGAGCGCGTGAGCTCAGTAGCTGACCAACCTCTTCCCGGATGTGGCGGCGAGCGTCGTCCAGCGCCGTATGGCCCCAGCGATCCAGCGAAGAGGTAGCTACTCCCTGGCGAATCAGATAGCGGACTGTATCAACCTGCCCTTCTGACGCCGCAAGGTGAAGCGGCGTCCTCCCATCATAGTCAGCCCGATTGAGATCGTGACCGTGGGCAACCAGGCGCTTCAGATCCTCGATATCGCCGATGCTCGCAGCATGAATCGCTCGACAGGTTCGGTCATATTCGTCGGCACTGCGAAACCTTCGCGGATCGGTTTTGCTTGTCGAAAGCAGACTGTCGTAGTTGTGGAAAGCAAAGCGGCCCACAAGCTCTTTGAGAAACGCAACGCCGCGGACGCTATTACCGCAGGCGTCGAGCCTGGGCGACCAGACCGCAATACCCATGACGTTGGGGATCACCGCGAGAATTACGCCGGAAACGGCAGACTTTGCCGGAATGCCTACCGAAAACGCGAACTCACCGGAGTAGTCGTACATGCCGCAGGAGTACATCATCGACAGGCAATTCTTGACCGTTTCTTCTTTGAAAACCCGCACGCCGGTGGTGGGACACACGCCCCCGTTGGCAAGCGTGGAGCCGATCATTGCCATGGCCTCGGTGTTGATCTCAATCGAACACGCCGAAAAGTAGTAATCAAGCGTTGCTTGAATCTGGGTGTCCGGCAGGAAAGCACCTCTCTCGCGCATGTGGTGTGCGAGCGCAAAGTTCCGGTCTGCCGTTTCCCGCTCTGAGTGCCAGATGGCCGTATTGACGTGGCAACGTTGCCCCCCCGCCATGGCAGAAACCAGATCCGTCAGAAACTCAATGCGATCGGCGGTAGGCGCAGCACGCCGAATCAGGCTGCTGGTCATGATGGCGCCCGCGTTGATCATGGGATTGTGCGGCAGCCCGTCTTTGTTGAGCGTCAGTTCGTTAAAGGAAAGACCGCTTGGCTCCCGGCCAACGTGGCGATGCACCGACGCTTCACCCCATTCCTCAAGGGCGGCGGCGTAGAGAAACGGCTTGCAGCTGGATTGCAGCGTGAACCCCACATGCGACTCGCCAACCGAGTAGGATTGCCCATCGACAGTGGTGATGGACACGCCGAACGCCTCCTCTGACACGCGGGCAAGCTGGGGAATGTAGTCGGCCACCTGCCCATCGCGTTGGCCGCTGACCTCATCATGGAGTCCCGCAATTTCCTCGGCAAAGCGGCCAAACTCGGGGATAGCCAGGTCACCCCTGGCCGCCCGGGACACCAGTTCGCCACTATCTTCCATCAGTTCACCAAACGCCTGCGGAGGGAGAGGTTTATCTCCCATCGCAGCGAGGCGCTGGCGCAGGGCCGCTAGGCGGGCGTCGGAGATGCCGATGCCGGATTTGGCCAGACACGCAACAAGCTCGCCCTTGCTGATGGTGCCGTCACCATCAGCATCGATGGATCGGAAAATGGCTTCCGCTTTGGTTGTCGCCGCTAACTTGGGGTTTGTCACTCTCGATCTCCTGATTCGACACAAGGGATGCTGGGGCGCCCCAGCGTTCTAAATCAGTCAATCGGATTTGCCGGGCAATTCCGCCACGCTGCGGACGAGGTCAGGTTACGGCCAAGGCGGCGGTGCTGCAGATCTTAAGACCAGTGCCCGAAGCTCCTGATGTCAGATCTGGCCGGACAGCTCGCCCGGCAGGTCCTCGAGGATCCGCTGCCAGTAACCGATGTCGATCCACCGGTCGAATTTCCGTCCGGTTTGTCGAAAGTGGGCCACCTGGAAAAAACCCAGCTTTTCATGCGTCCGCACGCTGGCCTCGTTGGGCAGCGCGATGCCCGCCAGCACCGCATGCACGTCCTGCTCGGCGAGACGCTTCAGCAGTGCCAACATCAGCTCAGCGCCCACGCCTCTTCCGCAGGCTTCATCCGCCACATACACCGTGCTCTCGACGGTCTGCCCATAGGCGGCCCGGGGTTTCCACGGCGTGGCGTAGGCATAGCCAATCACCTTGTCGGCATCTACGTAGACCAGCCACGGATACCTGGCGGTCGTAGCCCGGATGCGTTCCTCCATGTCGGCGGGATCGATGGGAGACACTTCGAACGTGGCGACCGAGCGCTCCACGTAGTGGTTGTAGATTCCGCAGACCGCCGGCGCTTCATCGACCTCACAATCTCTGATGCCCATCGCGCAAACCGCTCCGTCATTGCGTCAGTCCCACCCTCGCACAGCCCGCTACCGGTGTCATACCGCCAGTGCGCAGGTTTCCGCACGCGGTTTGTAAGAATCTGCCGTGGCGCGCGTGTCATGGGGCAAATTTCTGAAAAAATAGCCTCGATGTCACAGGAATTCCTGGAAAAATATACGGCGCTCTGCTGGAAAATTGCGCGAGCGTTTGTCGATAGCCCTGATGATCAACAGGATCTCGTGCAGGAGCTGTTCATCACGCTGTGGCAGGCGATGCCGCGCATGGAAAAGGGCGGCAAAGAATCGACTTTTGTTTACCGCGTCGCTTTGAATCGGGCCATCACCTGGCAGCGCCGCCGCCAGACCTATGCCCGGTATCTGGACGCTTTCCGGCGGGAACCGCGCGTTTCTGCCACTGATGACTCACCGGAACAGCTGAAGCAGCTTTACGCCGCGATTCGCCGCCTGTCCGACCTGGACCGGTCCCTGGTGCTGATGCATCTGGACCACCTTTCCTACCGGGAGATTGCCCGGGTGCTAAACCTCACTGAATCGAACGTGGGCGCGCGACTGACGCGTCTGCGGAAGAAACTGGCCGACGATGTCGCAGGAGACTAAATGATGCAAATCAATGACGTGCAAACCCTTTGGGATCAGCAGCCCACCCCGCGGCCGCAGCAAACCGCTACAGAAATTGTTCAGCGAAGCCGTCGCCGCAGCGCAATTAACGCTGTCGCTATGCTCGCCTTTTTTCTGCTGAGCATGGCGATGGCTGGCCACACCTTCTGGTTCAGTTTTGGGTCCCAGGGCGAGGCGCTTGGGATTGCCCTGATTCGCTGCAGCCTGTTTGTCATTCTCGCCGGGGTCCAGTATCCGCTCTGGCGCCAGGCTCGGCGGGAAGCGGATCGCCGGGAATCATGTCAGCTTGCGCCGGGCGACTGCCTACGGGAAATCCAGGTCGATCTGGAACGTGAAATCGCCAGCTTCTCGCCGCTTCGATCCAGCGTACCGCTGCTCCTGATCATGGTGTTTATCAGCCTGAATAAGTGGATCGACTATCGGCTCGGCGTCGATACGCTGGCCGAATGCATCGGGATTGTGATTGCTGCGGGTGGCGTATTTGGACTGGTCGGCGTGACGTTCTGGCATTACCGCACCCAGTTTCTTGAGCCGCGGCGGAGTCATATTCGCCAAACGCTGGCGGAGCTTGGGACAGCAAAGCGCTGAGCCCTGTTGGCCCGCCTAACCCGTTCGAAAAGAAATTCGCACGAAGTGACGCCGGCGCTGCCGGCGTCGTAAAAATCGATCAGCGGTAGGCGAGGTTGCCGTTGATGTAGGTAGTCAAAGACTCAATTTCGCTTTCTTTTGCCCTCATTTTGAGCGTGACGAGCTCACCGATACCCAGCACCCCAACCACCTTACGTCCCTCGACCACCGGGAGATGGCGAATGTTGTGGTGACCCATCACCGCCAGCGCTTCGTCCACCGTGTGATGTTCGTCGACCGTCACCACGTTGGCCGTCATGATGTCGGAGACTGGCGTATCGCTTGACGCCTTCTGCTGCAGAATCACCTTGCGCGCATAGTCGCGCTCGGAAATCACACCAACCAGATGGTCCAGGTCATCCAGCACAACGAGGGCGCCGCAATCTTTGTCGGCCATCTCTTCGAGGGCGCTAAACACGGGGGCGTTCTGGCGAACGCTGTAGACTTGGCGGCCTTTCTGGTCAAGAAACTGACTGATGCTCTGCATTGCGAATCCGAAATCCTAAAAAACGGATAACAATTTGTACTCTCGGCGGTGAAGAATGTGTGGAAATCGGGCGCACTTTCGGTTGCTCTGGCGTGGCTTAAGCGCTTGGCCGCGAGGGCGGCGTTCATGCCTGCTCAACGTTTGGTCTGCTAAATCCTTCACGGGTATGGAATTTAGACTCGAAACGCCCGCGGCGTACGACTTCTTTGAAACCACCCGGCTCCTTCGCACCGGCAGCGGCGATCCGACCCTGCGCCGGGAAACGGATGGCCTGTGGCGCTGCGCTTACATCGAGGGAAACCCCGTTACGGTCCGGGTCCGGGTAGCTGCCGAGGGCGCCATTCATGCTGTCGCATTTGGGCCCGGCGCCTCCGATGTGCCCAGGGCTCTGCCGCTTTGGCTCGGCCTGCGGGAAAGTGACGATGAACTTCCGCCCCATCCCCTCATTGACCGGCTGCGGAAGAAGCACGCCGGCCTTAGGCTTTGCAACTCGGTGGACGTCTACGAGGCGTTGCTCGTTACAGTGCTGCAGCAGCGCGTCACCTGGAACGAAGCGGCATTCGCCTGGCGGCGTCTTTGCGCCGGCCTCGGGGAGCCGGCACCTGGGGCCGCCGGCCTCACGCTGCCGCCGACACCCAAGGCCCTGCGCGGCGCCGGCATTAATCGGCTCATGCGCTTCGGCATGGCGCGGGCCCAGGCAAAAACGCTGCTGGAGGTGGCGTTTGCTGCGTCTAGGCTGAAACGTGTTGCGCAGCTGCGCACGCCAGCTGCGCAGGCGTTGCTGCAGTGTGTGCCGGGCGTGGGGCCCTGGACCGCCGCCTCGGCGCTGGGGCTGCGGCTCGGCCGCCCGGATCCGATTATCACCGGCGATTTACACCTGCCAAACACGGTGTGCTGGGCCCTGGCGGGCGAGGCACGGGGTACGGACGCGCGAATGGTCGAACTGCTCCGTCCCTTTGCCGGCCAGGCATTTCGCGTAGTCCGCCTGCTGATGGCGGCCCGCATCGAGGCGCCCCGCCGAGGTCCCCGACGACCTGTGGTTTTTGGCTGGCGCTGACGCCCGCGCCGAAAACCGCACTTTTCTTTGATTTGACGACGACACATTTGTGTCCTAGGTTGAATAGACAGGTTGGCGCAAGGGGTGGCCAACCGGTTTTCGGGAGGGATTTAATCGTCACGGATGTCGGGAAGCACGTGCTGGGTTCGCCCGCGCGGACAACCGTTCGATCCTCCTAAGGACAATTCAGGCCGACCCACGTGCCACGGGCTCACGCTATCGTGGAGGGGTCGTGATGATGCCGCAAAAAGCAGCTTTTCGAGTTTCAAGTCATTTTTTTTCCAGCCTGTTGCTGGTTCTGACTTTTAGTGTTTCCTTTTCAACTTTCGCCCAGGGCGACCTTGATCGCCAGCTTGATACGGGCTGGGGTTTTTCTGTCCGCTATCCCGCGACGTGGTCCCTGCTCGACTCCCAGTTCATCAATTCTTACACCCTGGTGAACGTACCGGCCGACCAGCAGGGTCAGCAGCGGATCACCGCCCGCATCAAGGTATACCGGGAGGTGCGGCGCAGCTACGACGAGGCGGTGGCGCAGATCAGCGCCGCGGCGGTCAGCGTCAAAGCCCCCGCAAGCGGCTTTGTAAGCGTGAGCGGCTGGCCGGCGCTGAATTCGCTGCGCCTCGATGAGCGGCCGCAGCCCAACAAGGGAACCCAGTTTGCCGACGATCAGGTGCTGCGGGTCCACACCTGGGTGGCGGCCGGCGACATGCTGATCCAGGTGTACGCCACGCTACCGAAGAACGCCAGCGGCGAGCTGGTGGCGCAGGCCCAGGCGGTGGCAGCGAGCATCGTCACCGAGGAGGCCGCCAAGGCCAGCCAGACGGACGACACGCTGGAAAAACTCCGCGCGGATGCCACCAAAGCGGCCGAAGCCAGCAGCGCCGGCGCCCAGATCAGCCCACCGACGGCAAGGGACATCGCCTGGGAGAACGCGGCCTTTCCGAAACGTCAGTCGCCGCCTTCCCGCGCAAACCTGCGGGTTTATCCGGACCGCTGGGGTGAGGTGGAGATAGCGGTCTCCAACAACGGCAATACGCTGGTTGTTGGCCGCCAGTCGGAATGGGTGACCTCCACCGACAGCGGCGCCACTTTCAGCGCCCCACGACGCATCAACGCGTTCGACGGCGGCGACCCATCGCTCGGCACTGGCGCCTCCGGTGCCTTCTATTACGCCGGCATTGACCGCAATTGCCACAATTCCGGGTATCAGAATCCACCGGCGGCGCTTGGCTTTGGCCAGGACTGCACGGGCATGGCCCGGTCCACGGACAACGGCGCCAACTTTACGATCGCCACCGTGAACCCGGCGGTGGCTTGCCCCCGGGATGATCCGAATAATCCGGGCGCGGTGGCCAATCGATGTTTCCCGGACCAGGAACATATCGCCGCGGACCGCTTTAACGCCGGCGGTGGCGGCGGCGACCAGGTGTACTCCACCTGGCGCAACTTTGATGCCGCCGGCCAGGACGGTGCTCTGGTGTGCACGCAGGACAGCGGCCTCAACTGGACGGCTCCGTTTGACCTCGGCGGCGGTAGCTTTTTTCCCCGCATCACGGTGGGTGGCGACGGTTTTGTCTACGTGGTCGCCTATGGCGGCGGCAATTACCGGCTGTGGAAATTCAGTTCCTGCAGCAATGGTTTAGCCCTGCAGCCGGGTTTTCCGGTGAACGTTTTTGGGCGGGACCCGGTGGACTGTCCGTTTGCCGGCCACGACCGCTGCGACCAGAATCCATCCAGTCACACCGTGGCGGTGGACGACACCAACCCCAATCACATTTACTTTGCCGTGGCCGACGCGGACGGCACGGGCAACCGGGACGGCTCCATCATGGTGCTCGATTCGCTGGACGGCGGCCTGACCTGGCGCGCGCCTGTCCGCGCCCATCCCAATATTCCCGGGCCGCGGATCATGCCGTGGGTGTGCGCCACCGGCGGTGACGCCTACGTCACCTGGTTTGATCGCCGCGCCGCATCGCCCTGCCCCGGCGGCAACTGTCCGGGCATCCAGAATGACCTGACACATTTTTATGCCGCTCAGGTTGGTCTGGACGGCACCGGCGCGCTGGTGGCCAAAGGCGAGTTTCAGGTTTCGGAAGTGGCCCACGCCTGGTGCGGGCCGCCCAATACAGGCTGGCCGGCGGCCACCCGCCAGGCCACCACTCCGGCACCAGGCGCCTCGGAAGCCTGCTCCCTGCAGCCCCAGCTTGGTGGCCAGTGCTGTATAGACGCCGACGTGGACGGTGCCTGTGATCAAGGCACCGCCACCGGCGCTCGCTGCGATATCTCCGACAACACACCGGCCGCGGTTAGCTGCAACGCCGGCGAGGTGTGCCTCGGCGGCGGCGGCATTCCGCGCTACGGCGACTACAACGGCAACGCGTGCATTGCCGGCCGGCTTTACGCCGCCTGGCCTTCGGCAACTTCTCCGCCGAATGTGGCCCCGGCTGTACCCGGTCAGGAGGGAATCCTGTTCGACAGTTTCCTGGTCGGCGCGGTGCCGTTGCTGACCATACCCAGCAGCGTCAATTTTGGCCGGGTCTGCGGCCTGGGCCCGCATACGTCCACGCTGCAGATCTGCAATACCGGTAACGCCAACCTGGTGGTGAGCTCCATCGACTCGGATGATTCAGACTTTGAGGTCACCACCCCCAGTTCAGGATTTCCGCTGCAGATCAGCCCGGACTTCTGCTTTCCGTTTGAGGTGTCCTTCAGCTCCGGCTTTGTCGGCAATGACGATGCCGTGCTGACGGTGAACAGCAACGATCCCATTGGACCGGTGGATATACCCGTCAGCGCCGACGTCGGCACCGGCGATCTGCAGGTGGCTATCGCCAACTCCGGCGATTTTGGGAACGTTTGCAGCGGCGAAGTGCAGGATCTCAACCTGACCCTGTTCAACCAGGGCAGCTGTGATCTGGCGATCGACGACATCACCGTTTCCGACCCGCGCTTCGTGCTGCCGGACCAGGTGGAATACCCGCTGGTGCTGAGCCCCGATGCGGACTTCAACTTCCCGGTGCGGTTTGCACCGGACTCGTGCGGTGCTATGCCGGTGACGGCTTTGCTGGCGATTAACAACAATGAAACCGAGGTGTTTTCCAGTGGCTTTGAGCGCATGCTGGACAATAAACTTGCCGCCCTCGACGAAGCGCCGAAGAACGTCATCCTCGACGTGCCGCTCAGCGGCAGTGCCCCCTGTCCTGAGCTGATTATGGATCCGGGCGAGTTTGAGACGTTCCCCACCACCGTGGTCGATGCCGACGGTACCCTCGGGTGTTTTGCAGAGCAGCGCGTCGTGCTGCGCAATGCCGGCAGCTGTCCGCTCACCATCACCGATATTTCGGCCGGCGGCGCGGACTTCACCGTGCGCGATCCAACCGAGTTCCCGCTGCGGCTGCCACCCGGCGAGGAAACGCTCACCACCACCGTACGTTTTGCTCCGCTGAGCGATCCCGACCCGCTGACGCCCAACGAGGTGACCAGTGCACTGACGATCACGAGTGAGGACCTGCCGCCGTTTGTGAAAGACCTGTGCGGTGAAAGCGCAGCACAAAGCGGCGTTCGAGTTCTGGTGACCGATATCACCTCCGGATCACCGGTCGTCATCGACGAGGTCGACAAGATCATTATCCGGGATGCGCCCGGTCACAAAGCTGGTTCTCCCCGGATCAATCTGCTGTATAAGGATGTGCCCGCCAGTATGGCGAGCATCTGCGGGCAACTTATCGACTATCACGTCAACGAGGAAACCCTCCCGGCGCCGGCGACCTACGACGTCTACGCAAAAGACGATCGAGTGGACGCGGAGGAGACGGTGGAGCTTGGCCAGTGTGACTTCAAGGAGGTGGAGCTGCAGCTCGATAAGTCCCACTGGTAACCTGCGGCCCTGATAACATCCCGCCCGGGCATCCGCCGGGCGGGATCCGATGCCCCTGCCTTACGCGGCGAATAACCGCTGCCAATCGCTTTTTTGGTGCCTGCTCTGGTACCAATCGGCTGCATTTGTGGATAATCCGGCAAGCAAGCCGAACGGGCTGGCGCCGACGTTTGTCGCTGCCGCCGCACTGAGGGGGATGGCTGAATGATGCCGACGCTGATTCGTAATGCGCACGTCCACGCGCCGGAGCTGCTGGGGCAGCGCGACGTCCTGGTTGCCGGCCACAAGATTGCCGCAGTGGAGCCGTCCATCCAGCTGGAGGGCCCCCACGTACAGGTTGTCGACGCCGAAGGGCGGTACCTGCTGCCGGGCCTCGTCGACGCCCTAACGCACCCCTGCGGCGGCGGCGGCGAGGGTGGTTTTGGAAATCGGACCCCGGAGCTTTCGGCCGCAGATTTTGCTCGGGCGGGCATCACGACGCCGGTTGGCGCTCTCGGCACCGACTCGGTGACCCGCAGCCTGGATGTACTCTTCGGCCATGTCATGGGGCTGCGGGCTCAGGGTGTGGATGCCTACATGTACACCGGCGCTTACCGGGTCCCCCCGGCGACGCTTACCGGCGAGGTGATGCGCGACCTGGTGATGATCGATCCGGTGATTGGTGTCGGCGAGGTGGCAATCTCGGATCACCGGTCGTCTGCGCCGACGGTAGAGGAGCTGCGCCGCGTCGCGGCGGACGCTCGCGTCGGGGGCATCGTCGCTGGCAAAGCCGGCACCATTTTGATCCACGTGGGGGACGGCGACGCCGGTCTTTTACCGCTGCGGGCGGCGCTCCACGGCAGCGACCTGCCGAACACAACGTTCTATCCGACCCACGCCAACCGAAACCAGACGCTGCTCGAAGACGCATTGGGCTTTGCCCGGGCAGGTGCGGCGGTGGATTTCACCGTCTCGACCACACCGGAGTTTATCGTCGACGGTGAGATTCCGGCCCTTGCGGCTCTGCGCGAAGCACTGGCCAACGACGTGCCGGCGCAGCAGCTGACGCTCTCGTCCGACGCCGGCGGCTCACTGCCGCACTACAAAGACGGCGAACTGGTAGGTCTGCAGCCGGCGCCGCCGTCTTCCCTGTTCGAGGCGCTGGGCGAGGCCGCCGGCCAGTCGGATGAACTATTGGCGGCCGCTCTGGCGGCCATGACCAGCAACCCGGCCCGCGTGCTCGGGCTTTCGAAGAAAGGCCAGGTTGGCCCTGGCCAGGATGCCGATCTGCTGCTGGTAGAGCCCGACACGTTCACACTGACAGACGTAATGTGCCGCGGCCGCTGGTTGCTGAAGGACAACCAACTACGGTGCTAGACAGCCGGATACTTTTGCGATGCGCCGGGTGATGCTCGATCCCGGCCTCGTGTTCCTGAAACGATTCGAGTAGCTCCAGGGAGCTTTACGGGTTCAGAAACTCCGCCCGGGTGTGAATGTTCTCCCGGAAGCAGCCTCCCAGCGCCGTGGTGCTGGTTTGCGAGTTGCTGTCCTTGATGCCGCGGGATTTGACGCAGTAGTGCACCGCATCGATGCTCACGCCCACGTTCTCCGTGCCCAGCAGCGTCTGCAGCGCCACCAGAATCTGCCGGGTCAGCCGCTCCTGCACCTGCGGCCGTTGGCCGAAGAACTGCACGATGCGGTTGATCTTGCTGAGCCCGATGATCCGGTCCGCGGGGATGTACGCCACCTTGGCCGTGCCATCGATGGTGACAAAGTGATGCTCGCAGGTACTCGTCAGATCAATGTCTCGCACCTTGACCATCTCGTCCGCCCCCATCTTGTTCTCAATGAGCGAGAGCTTGGGGAAGTGGCGGTAGTCGAGGCCGGAGAAAATCTCGTGCACGTACATCTTGGCAATCCGATGCGGCGTCTCCGCAAGGCTGTCGTCTCTAAGGTCCAGTCCGAGCGTCTGTACCACTTCGCTCATCAGACCGCGGATGCGCTCATATTTCTGCTTCGGGCTGAGGCCCGTTTCCAGCATGGGGGTCTCAAGACCCGCTTCCACGAGCGCGTCGCGCACCATAATCGCCTCAGGCGTCAGATGCGCGTCCGCGGTGGCGGCGTCAGACAGGGTAAGCGCGGCAGTGCTCATGGCATATCTCCGTTTTTTTCGTATAGGCCCCGTGGTCCAGAAATCTCGCCGCTGCAGGCTTGCCTGCAGGTGAGGAGGGTATGGGGCAGCTAGGGAGCGTGCATCATGCAATCGGGGCAGTGAGGTCTCCGTCAATGGTCCGTGACGCACCCGTGTAGGGCCTGCCCGTCAACGTCTTATGCCGTAGACATGGGCGCTTTACCAGGTAATTTCAATCTCCAGGCTTTTCTCGTCGGTCTCGACTTCCAGCTCTACCTCGATTTCGACTTCATCCGCCACTTTGGTGGTGATGCGCATCCCCCGGCGCATAAACTCCACTTCGTTCTGTCGCGCCAGCCGGTCGGCCAGTTCTCTCAGCAGCTTCGCCGCTTCCTCACGCCGCAGCGTCTGTTTGTCGGATAGTTCGATCAGTTTCATTTCGCGCTCCCGTTGAATTGGAACCAAAGAACTTAACCCACCTTGAGAACCGGCGGAATGCCCAGGGATGTGTGATTTGCCCTTTCAATCCAACCCCGCAGCGTTTATGCATGGCCGAAACAAGAATCGGCTAGCGACAGCGATCACCGCGGCGGGGGTCGTCCGTTCCGGAATCCAGCGGAAAATCCTGGCTGACGACAACAAACGGCGCGACCAGGGCGGCAAACAGCGAATAGTGGAGCAGGTACCGAAGCCGTGAGGTGCTGGTGGAAAGATTCATGGCGCGTTTGATTCCCATTCGGCGCAAGCGGCCGGCCCAGTTAAGACTTAGCCAGCATCGGAAACACCGCCGCAAGGGCCCAGGCAAAAGCCACCGCGTTGGCAATCGCGCCGACCGCGGGGTGCCCCGTGGCGCGGTAGATCCAGCGGCTGAAGCACCCGTAAACCAGGAAATAGATCAAGATCACGGCGGCAATAATCAGCAGGAAAAACAGCTCCTCCAGGGAGAGGGTTACCGCAATACCCAGCGACAGCAAAAAGCACAGGCGCGTGAACAGGTGTCCGCCAAAGGCGGTGGTTTCACCCTGCGCGAGCCATTCGTCGGCGAGAAAATAGCTCAGCGTTCCTGCAAACATCAGGAGCACCAGCGGCAGGCGCGGCGCCGTGACGGCAAAGGAGGCAACGAAGGTGTCCAGCACCAGGGCGACCAACCCGGCCACATACAGCGTCGCCAGCGTCGCGCTCAGCAGCAGGCGGGTGACCGGAACCTTCGCGGGGGGCACCCTCGAGCGCCGCAAAAACCTCACACAGGTGTAGGTGATCAACCCATAAACAAAAAAGTGCACCGCGAGGTAACCGCCAACCAGCACGCCGAAAAAATCCGCCGGAAACCAAAACAACACCAGGGGCGTGGTAACCGCCGGAATCAGGGCCCCTGGCAGCAGCTGACGCCACGACAGGGCCGCGCCGACGCGGGGCCGGCACACCCCGGGCAGCGCCCGCGACAGGGGCCAGGCCAGCAGTACCACACCCAGCAGCAGGAGTACGACCGCCAGACCCCGGCGGTCGGCGTACTCACCCTTGGTAAGCGCAAATACCTCCGTCAGCCAGTCCCGGGCCTCGCGCATGCTCTCCTGACTGTAGAGCACCCCAACGTGCTCAACGCTGTCGGCGAAGGCGACGCGCCGGGCGGTGCCGTCCGCGAAGGAACCCACCGTCACCCCCTCGGCCGGCGCCGGCATGACCAGCCCCAGGACCCGCAGCGCCTCCTGTTTCAAAAAGCCTTCCAGATCACCCCCGATCACCCGGAGGTTCTTTGGCGACGCGGCTTCAACCACCGGAGAAAACATCGACACTGCTACCGTCGCGGCGACCCGCGGATCACTTTGCGCATAGCGCACCACGATGTCGGAAGCCATGGAGTGCCCCAGCACCGCCAGGTCGTCCCCGGCGTCCGGTAGGTCTAGAGCAAAGGCCACCACCTCCCGGGTCTGGGCCACCAGCGCCCGGGTAGCACCTTCAGCGTTGGTGATGTCGCCGGTGAGGGGGGCCAGATTGCGACCATGGCCGAGGTAGTCAAAGGTGACAGAAAGGAAACCGTTTTTTGCCAGCGTGATGGCAAACGGCTGCATCAGCTGCTGCGACCCGGCAAAGCCGTGGGCGATCACCACCACCGGCCTTGCTTCGCCCGCCTCGGCGCCAGCCGCGCGGAATACGCTGATCGGTGTGGGCCCAAGCTGCAGCCGCTCCACGTCGACGCCGGCGTTGGCCCGCCACAGCAGAAACAGGCCCGTGCAGCACAGGGTGAATGCAATCACGCCCGCCGTCACCAGCGGTGCGGACCCGCGCCGCCTGTAAAAACCATCACTCATGCCAGGGCGAGGTTATAGCGAATTCAGTGCGTCTGATCCAACGGCGACAGGGTTCAGTTCCGCCACCGCTGTCAGGGTCGCGCAGCGGGGGCGCTAATGCGACAATTCTGTCATGCGACGCCTCACGATTACCCGCCCGGATGACTGGCACATTCATCTCCGGGATGGGGACTACCTGCCCGACACCGTTCGCGACGCTGCCCGCTACTTTGGCCGCGCGATTGTGATGCCCAACCTTGTCCCGCCGGTTGCCGACGTGCGGGCTGCCCGGGTCTATCGGGATGCGATCCTGGCCACCGTGCCCGCCGGCAACCGCTTTGACCCGTTGATGACCCTCTACCTGACCGGAGACACCACGCCGGAGACGGTCGTTCAGGCCAAGAAAAGTGGTTTTGTGCACGCCTTCAAACTCTACCCGGCCGGCGCCACCACCAACTCGGACGCCGGCGTTGACGCCATCGAGGCCATGTATCCGGTCTTTGAGGCCATGCAGGAACATGACGTGGTGCTGGACGTGCACGGTGAGGTCACCGACCACCACGTCGACATTTTTGACCGCGAGGCCGCGTTCATCGACCGCTATCTCGCACCGATGTGCGAACACTTCCCGGATCTCCGGGTGGTGTTTGAACACATCACCACGCGGGAAGCGGCTGATTTTGTCCGCGGTGCGCGGGATCGGGTTGGGGCAACGATCACCGCACACCACCTGCTGTTTAATCGCAACGACCTGCTGGTGGGAGGCGTCAAACCCATCTACTACTGCCTGCCCGTGCTGAAGCGGGATATTCATCAGCGGGCGCTGATCGAGGCCGCTGTCTCCGGCAACCCGCGGTTTTTCCTGGGCACCGACTCGGCGCCCCACCCCCGGCACCACAAGGAAAACGCCTGCGGCTGCGCCGCCGGCTGCTACACCGCTCACGCCGCCATCGAGCTTTATGCCGAAGCGTTTGCCGACGCTGATGCCCTGGACCGGCTTGAGGGATTTGCCAGCTTCTTTGGGCCCGACTTCTATCAGCTGCCGAGACACGAGGACCACATCACGCTGGTGGAACAGGCCTGGGATGTACCCGAAGAGGTGCCGCTGGGGAGCGACACGCAGGTTCCGCTGCGCGCCGGGGAGCGTCTGTCCTGGCGGGTGGAATAGGCCTCCCGCCAACTTCCGGGACCCGTTGTGGAAGACAAGGCTGAGCTGGGATATCGCCTAGGCCTGCCTGCCTGGGCTTTTCCGGGCTGGGCTGGCCGCTACTGGGAAGGCCGGCCCACCCCGCTGTCCGGCTACAGCCAGGTTTTCAATGCCGTTGAGGGCAACACCACGTTCTACCGCGCACCTGATCCGCGCACCGTCGCAGGCTGGGCAAAAGCGCTGGCGAATCGGGATTTTCGATTCAGTTTCAAACTGCCGCGGGAGTTTACTCACGAACCCTCCTGCAACCTCACCCGGCTCCGGGAGTTTCTTAAGGGGTTGGCGCCACTGAAGGAACACCTTGGGCCCTGGCTGGTGCAGTTCCCCGCGTGGGCCGGTCCCGCCGAGGTGTCGCGCATGTCCCAAATTCTGGAGGCGGTTACCGCCTTCGGCCCGGCGGTGCTCGAGGTTCGTCACCCCCAGTTTTTTGCCGAACCGCAGCAGCTGGATACGCTGGTGGCCCGGTTTCCCGTATCCCGACTCACGCTCGATACGCGGGCGCTCTACGCCGGTGACATGAACCACCCGGAGGTCCGGTCGGCCCGGCATCACAAACCCCAACTGCCCGTCTCGCCCCACAGTGATCATGGCCGCGTGTACGTGCGGCTGGTGCTGCACCCCGACCCCGCCACCAACGACAACAGCCTGGACTATTGGGCCAGCTATGCGGCACAGGCGCTTGAGATCGGCCACGAGGTTTATCTCATGATCCACTGTCCCAACAACCAGCACTGTCCGCCTTTTGCGCGGGACTTCCACCGCCGACTTGCCACCCGGAGCGCTCGCGCTGGTACGCTGCCTACCTGGCCCCTGCCCGACCAGCCCAGCCTGCTGTAGCCGGGTGAAGGCCGCGCCTGATTTCCAAGGGGGCAAGCTCCTGGGCCATAATCGCCCCCGCCATGAGCACCTCTCCCCCCATTTTGCCGGACCCGGCGGGGGTCTCGCAGGCTGTCCGGGCGCTGGACCAGGGAGAGCTTGTGGGACTGCCCACCGAGACCGTGTACGGGCTGGCCGCTGACGCGCGGAACCCGGCCGCCGTGGCAAAAATCTACGCCGCCAAGGGCCGCCCCGCATTTAACCCATTGATTGCCCACCTGAGTGCGCGGGAAGACGCGCAGCAGGAGGGAAAGCTGGATGACCGGGCGCGGGCGCTGGCCGAGGCGTGGTGGCCCGGTCCACTGACGCTGGTGGTGCCGGTGGGGCCAGCGGGCCGGACCTGCGAACTGGCGCGGGCCGGGCTGGACACGATCGGCCTGCGCATACCGGCCCACCCCCTCGCCCGGGCGCTGCTGAAATCCTACGGCGCACCGCTGGTGGCGCCCTCCGCCAATCCGTCCGGCCAGCTGAGTCCCACCCGGGCGCAGGACGTGGCGGCGGCGTTTGGCCCCGAGGTTGCCCTGGTGCTGGATGGAGGACCCTGCGAGGCGGGCATCGAATCCAGCATCGTTTCACTGCTGCCGGACGAGCCGCCGCGCCTGCTGCGCCCCGGCGCCATCAGCCGCGAGCAGCTGGAGGAGATTGTCGGCCCGCTTGAGAGTGCAGAAAAAGGGGTGATCTCGGCGCCCGGGCAGCTCGGCTCACACTACGCCCCAAAAGCGGCGGTGCGGCTGAATGCAGAAGCCGCCACGGCGGACGAGGTGCTGCTGGGTTTTGGCGCAAACGCGCCGGTCGCCGTTGCCAATCTGTCACCGACCGGCAGCACCGTGGAAGCAGCCGCCAACCTTTACCGCCTGCTGCGGGAATTGGATGCCTGCGGCGCGCAAACGATCGCCGTCATGCCTATTCCCGACACGGGTCTTGGGGAGGCGATCAACGACCGACTGCGGCGCGCGGCAGCGCCAAGGTCTCAATAAACAGCACCTTAGGGAAGCAGCGCCGATGTCCCGCTCGAAGTTAGATCTGTATCAGAACGCCATGGATCATGCCCTGAGCTATGAGGAATGGTCCGAGGCGGCGACGGAATATGACCACATCGTCGGGCACGACGCGTGGAAACGGGAAAAGGAATGTCCCCTCTACGACTACCGGCTGATCGCGGCCCGCACTCGCCTGTTGCGGCGCCTGCGGCGGGAGAACAAAGTCGAGCGGCTCACGTTTTACCTCCGCGAGGAGCTTCACGGAAACCTGGGCAATATTGCCAACCCGGCGCTCTATCAGGTGGCGCGATTTGGCACCAAAAAACTGATCACCGACTATCTCGACGAGGTGGTCTCCGCCCTTGAACACCTGTGTGACGGACGCTTCAAGGATCTTCCGAAGGCCCGCAAGCAAGTGTTTTTCAAACGCGCCGCGCAGAGTTTCGGGCGCTCCGCGCTGGTGCTCAGCGGCGGGGCCACGCTGGGTCTGTTTCACCTCGGTGTGATCCAGGAGCTGTGGCTGCAGGGGCTGCTGCCACGGGTTATGTCCGGCGCCAGCGTCGGGAGCATTATCGCGGGGGTGGTGGCGTGCCACACAGACGATGAGCTGAGCAACATCTTTGATCCGGCGTACCTGGACCTTGAGTGGGCCCGCATGTTGAAGGTGCAGAGAATCCTGAAGGGTCACGGGGTGCTGGATCCGGCGGTGCTCCAGCGTTCCATCGATCGCAACATGCCTAAGCTCACCTTCGAGGAAGCCTACGCGCGCACCAGCCGCAAGCTGAATATTTCGGTTTCCCCCTCAGACCCGCATCAGTTTCCGAGACTGCTGAACTACCTCACGGCGCCACATGTTTTTGTGCGCCGCGCGGCGCTGGCATCCAGCGCCATCCCCGGCCTGTTTCCGCCGGTGGTGCTGACGGCCCGCAACTTCGGCGGCCGCACGGTACAGTACATGCCCCAGAGCACCTGGATCGACGGGTCGGTACACAACGACGTGCCCAAAACGCACATCAACCGGATGCATAACGTCAATCACTACATCGTCAGCCAGGCCAACCCGCACGTGGTGCCGTTTATCGGCGACGATGAAGGCGAACGGGGCGTGGTGCCTTTTCTCAAGCAGCTGCTGATCTCCGGGCCAATCCACCAGATGACCCATATACTGGAGGCAGCCCGCAAAAACCTGGACGTGCCGGGACTTCAGTCGCTGATCCAGCACGCCCACGCCATCTCCTCCCAGACCTACAGCGGGGACGTGACCATCCACCCGCAATCCCAGTGGAAAGACTTTGCCCGCACCTTCACCAACCCGAAACCGCGGCTGTTTCAGCACCTGGTGCTGGCGGGCCGCCGGGCTGTCTGGCCGGAGATCGAGCGCATCCGCAACACAACCCGCATCAGCCGGACTTTTGATCAGTGCCGGCGGCGCCTTTCGGACGCTGCTGAACGCCGCGGCGGCGCCAGCCGCTGAACGGCTTCAGCGCGTCGAAATAGGGCTGCAACGGCTCGGTAGCGTAGCGGCGCAGGTTCACGGGGATGTTGCCGAGAAACTGAAACCCCGCCGGCGATGGCTCAAACGCCACCGCGCGAAAGTGCACTCCGGCTTCCGCCGCTTCGAAGGCCGCCTCAGCAAAGGTGGGATCGTGCAGCAGGCTGGGTTTGACCGTTCGCGCGTCATTGCGCTGGATGGTGAACAGCACGCTGCAGCGCGTGTGCTCGTCGAGCGAGGCCATGAGCTCACGCAGGTGCTTGGTGGCCCGTTCGCTGTGGGAATCGGGAAAGTAGGCAACGCCGTCAGGGTAAACCAGATGGCAGTTTTTCACCTCCACCAGGTGTTTGCGGCGGGAACTGCGGAGCAGCACGTCGATGCGAGAGTTTTCCCCGTAAGCCACCTCGGTTTCCAGCGCTTGCCAGCGCCGTAGCCCGGGCACCAGCCGCCGCCGGATTACCTCGGCCGCAAGTCGGTTGGGCAGCAGCGTGTTTGCGCCGACACAGATGCCGTCAAGCTCGAGCAGCTCCAGCGTCCATTTGAGCTTTCGCTTTTTACCCGGAGCCGGGGAAATCCAGGCCGGGACGCCGGGTTTGACCAGCCCTTCCATGCGGCCCGTATTGACGCAGTGCGTGCGCACCACCTCGCCGCCCGCCAGCTCCACATCGGCAATAAACCGGTCGTAGCGCTGCACCAGTCGGCCTTCGACCAGCGGCGTTGTTCGGGGAAGAAATGTGTCGGCGGGATCGCTGATGTCGCCCATGGCGGTTCTCACGGCTGGGTCGGAACGATAGCACGAAGGTTCCGGACCGCAGGGCATCAATAGCTGGCCGCTATAAGGGAAAACCGAAAAAGACCCTCTCGCTCCCTCAACGTAAAATAGACGCTTTCAGTGCGACGCTTCGCGTCCGAACAATAAGGAGTTTTGCTATGACTCGCGTATTCCTGGCCTTCGCCATGCTCTTGGGGGCGAATGCCGCTTTTGCACAGTGCAGTTTTGACGTGGAGGTGGGCGACACGCTGGCCTACAACGTCGACGCGATCAACGTTGGCGCGGACTGTGCCGAGGTGACCATTAACCTGAAGCACACCGGCAACCTGCCGGCGGCGGCCATGGGTCACAACTGGGTACTGACGAAAACCGGCGACCTGGATGCGGTAGCCACCGCCGGCATGTCGACGGGCCTGGCCGGCAACTACCTGCCGGCGGACGACGCCCGGGTGCTGGCCGCCAGCAAGATCATCGGTGGTGGGGAGTCAACCACGCTTACATTTTCCACCGAAGGCCTGAGCGCCGGCGAAGCCTACAGTTTTTTCTGCTCCTTCCCCGGCCACTGGTCCGTGATGAAGGGCACCTTCTCTATCGGCTGATCAGCCGACGGCTTTTCAGCACTGCGCGGGCGGCAACCGCCCGCCCGCGCACTCCCCTCGCCGCAGTCCCTACTCGAACCCGCTGGCGAAGATCGTCTCCAGCCGAAGCGTGAAGGCACCAATATTCTCTGACCACACGCTGCCGGCCTGATCGAAGATGCCGCCGACATACACGGTACTGCCATCCAGAAACAGTGTTCGACCGGCGGAACCGGTGATGTCGTCGTGGAGACCGGCACCCAGCGGATACCAGGTTGTGCCGTCAAAATAGGCCAGCCGATTGACCGCCGTCGTACCCGAGGTACTAAACCAGCCGGTTGCCACCACCGCATCATCCGCAATAATCAGATCCTCGACGCCGAAAATATTGGCCTGCAGGCCCTCGCCGAGCTGGCCCCAGGTGTCACCGTCGAAGCGGAACACCTGGCCGTCGAACGAGCCGCCCACGTAAAGGTTGTCACCCTGCGCCTTGAGCACCTCAATTTCGCCAAAGAAGGTGGGAGTATCCTGGTCAAACGTCTCCCAGTCAGTGCCATTCCAGCGCACGATGGTGGCCACACTGCCGGGCCGGTAGGCAGCGATAAGATCACCGTTGTACACCGCCAGCGCCGTCGGCGTGGAGAACGTGTTGGGCAGATCAGTAAACTCCGTCAGGGTGGCCCCATCCCAGGACAGAATCGGGCCAGCGCCCGATAGGAAGTTACCCGTCAGGATGAGCTGATCGTTCCAGACCACCATCTGGCTGCCGGGGACGTTAACCCCCTCACCGACTGCGCTCCAGGCCTGGCCGTCCCAGCGGGCCAGGCCAGATATCTGCTGGCCTCCCGCTTCGTTGAACAGGCCCATGACGTAAAGTTCACCCTGAAACTCGGCCATCACCTGGACCGATGGCGCCTGGCTGGTGGGTCCGTTAAAAGCCAGACCTGCGCCCAGCCCGTGCCAGGCCCCTTCCCGGTACTCAGCAATCAGGCCAACCAGCTGATCACCGGCCCCGGTGAACTCACCGCCGGCCACGACGGCACCGTTGTAGCGGGTGATATCCAGCACATCGTTGTTGATGCCCTGGGCCAGGCCGCGCCAGCGGGTACCATTGTTACAGGCAACGCCCCGGCTGAAAAACTGCTGATCAACAGCGGTGCCTTGCTGCACGCCGCAGATCTCTCCGCCCAGGGAAAACAGGTCCAGGAACTCGGCGTTACCCAGCGTTTCGGCGTCGGGCACCGCCTCCCACTCCTGCGCCGCGTTCAGGCGGGCAATGCCGCGGGCGTCCGGGTCAATGTCGGTAAAGTTACCCGTGGCGTGGAAGAATCCGTTGGCCACAGCCAGGGCACCAAACCCCGTGTTGACGCCCGAGCTGCTGCCCACGGCGCTCCATTCCATCGAGCCGGCGTCGTACTCGGAAACTGCTCCCGCCGGCCGGCCGCCCCACTGGGTGGAGATGCTCGACGTGGCAGCGACGCGCGTGGCGTTGATGTCGATATCCCGAATCGGGTTGAGCGTGTTGCTGCTGCCCAGGTCCATCCATTTGTCGTTTGCGCCCGAAGACCAGCGGCGAACGCTTGAACCCACCCCGGCGTAAACGAACGATACGTCCGGCAGGATCGCGGTCACGGTGCCGTTGACGCCGTTGCTGGTGCCGACGTTGTCTGTATCCAGCGGCTCCCAGCTGAATCCGCCGGTACGCACAATGCGGTTCGCTGACACGGGCGTCATCATCGCGTTGTCGACAAAGGTAAAGCTGCCGCCCAGGTAAACCCGCGTCCCGTCCCAGGCCAGCGCATACACCGGTCCGTTGGGCCCGTTGCCCGGCCCGTTGATCTGCAGCCAGCTGCCCGAGGTGGTGTAGCACGCGAAGTAGTTCAGGTCTTCCGGGCCGAGGCTGGTGAAATCGCCGCCGATGCAAATGCTGGTGCCAAAAGGCGTAACGTCCCGAACGGGGAACGATCCCGACAGAAAACCGCAGTTATCGCCGCCGGGCTCCGTGGGGCCTATATCACCGGTGGTGCTCCACTCGCCATTTTCGTAGCGAATGAGCATGTGGCACTCAATGGAGCCGTCCGGCGCCCGAAATCGCATCGGTATGCTGCGGGTACCGGTAGATCCGACAAACCCGTTAGCCGACGGCGCCGCGTTGCGCAGCACGCTCTCAGGAAAGCCGGCAAACTGGTTCAACCACGTGAATGCCGGGGCCTGCGCCGCGGCGCTGCCGGCCCCCAATATTCCCCCAACAACTCCCCCAATCAGCGCGCTGCGCATTCCTTTCCTGACGTTCATCCTGCTCTCCTTTGCATGGTGGTCTTTTACACATGCGCAGGGTCTCCGCAGAACGCGCCAGGTTTTTTTCACGACACATGCTGTCGTGTCGGATTAGCGCCAGCTGGGCGCCCCCGCCTCCGTCAGGGTGGCTTCCAGTTCCTTGAGCTCGCCCGCCAGGAGCGCCTCAAGGTCCGCGCTGAAGGCCGTAAACGCCTCGCTGGCGATCTCATAGTCGGTCCGCTGGGTCGCCGTGGGCAGCTGCGTGGTGTTCCAGCTGTTGGACGTGTTGAAAGCACGTCCACCGATCGACGGCGAAACAGACTCATCCAGGCCCCGGCGCACCCGATCGCCGGACAGACGGGTCTGCAGCCGGCCCAGCTCAACGCCTAAGGCATCAAGGCGCACCAGCAGTTCGGGCGAAGCAGCGGGAGCCCGCACGGCCGCCGCCTTCATATGGGACAGGAGGTCCCGGGTACGCTTAATCTCCTCGCCGGCATTAACCACCTGTCGCAGCAGCTCCGCCGATTGCTGCTGAAAGGCGGCCACCGCCGCATAATCGGTGCCGTCGGCTGCCTGCCGCACCGGCTTAACGCGAAAGGACTGGGCTGCCCCGAGCGGTGCAGCCGTGCCATCGCTTAACCCGTAAAGCTGCACTGAATACTCACCCGGGGCAGCGAGCGGCCCCTGGGGATCACTGACCCAAGGCGGCGTGAACTCTGGCACGGACAGGTCCACCGCGTCCGGCGCCGGCCGGCGCAGGTCCCAGGTCACCCGGCTCGTGCCCTTTTTGTTGGCGGCCTTCAGCCAGCGCACCGGCTGGTCGTTTGCGTCGCTCACCAGCAGCAGCACCTGCGGCTTGGTCGCTTCGGCCTCCTCGGTCAGCGTGTCCCAGCCTGGAAAGGCCACGTCCTCCCCGTCCTCGCGCAGCGACTTCTCGCGCTCCCGGCGAATCTGTTTTTTCGTCTGAAAAGCTTCCGGCAGATAGTAGCTAATGGCGGCGCCAAATTCCGGATTGGGTGTGCGGAAGCTGTCGCTGCCCATGGTCGGCATGCCTTTGGCCTGGGTCGGCACCGACGGGATGTACCACCAGGCGTCCCGCACCGGGAACACGGTGGCTGCGTCGCCAAAATCGTCCGCCGCCATCGTCCGCAGCGCCGAGTAGTCGTCGAGGATGTAGATGCCCCGGCCAAAGGTGGCACCGACCAGATCGTTGTCCCGGCGCTGCAGCTTGATATCGCGAAAAGCGATCGTGGGCGCCCCCGCCAGCTTGTGCCAGTTGGTGCCGCCATTGAGGCTGAAATAGAGTCCATATTCTGCGCCGAGAAACAGCAGGTTTGCGTTGTCCTCATCCTGCTGAATGGCCCAGACGATGGTGCCGTCGGGCAGATCGCCGGCGATGGACCGCCAGCTCTGGCCGCGGTTGCTGCTGACAAAGACGTAGGGAGAGAAATCGCCCAGCTTGTGGCCATCCGCCACCGCAAACACGGTGTCAGCGTCATGCTGGGACGCCTCGACGTCGTTGATGAACAGCGGGCTTACGTCGCCGGGCAGGGTGCGTGCGCGCTGCCACTGCTCTCCTCCGTCCGCGGTGGCGTGAAGCAGACCGTCGTCGGTGCCGGCGTAAAGGACGCCTTCGCGCACCGGCGACTCAGAGATGGCGGTGATGGTGGCGTATTTCGACATGGCGCCATTGTCGTGCAGCGCATCAACGCTGAAGACGCGGCCCTGATAGGTGCGCGCATAGCGATTTTCGTTGCTGGTGAGATCGCCGCTGACGGCCTGCCAGGCGTCGCCCCGGTTGTCGCTGCGCCAGACCCGCTGCGAGCCGACGTACACCCGGGCCGGGTTGTGCGGGCTGACCACGATGGGCGTGTCCCAGTTCCAGCGCTCCGGCGGTTCGCCGGGGGCCGGTTGGGGCTGAATATGCACCAGCTCATTCGTATCCCGGCGATGCCGGAACATGTAGCCCTGCTGAAACTCCATATACGAAATGTTGTTATCGCTCGGATCGAACACCACGCTGTAGCCGTCCGCCCCCAGAGGCACGTACCAGTCCTGATTGCGAACGCCTTCGGTAATCATCGTTCGGGACGGGCCGAAGAGGGTGCCCAGATCCTGCGCGCCCACGAGGACGTTGTAGAACGGTTCCGTGTTGTCGACGGCAATCTTGTAAAACTGGGAGATGGGCAGGTTGGGAAAGTGGCGCCAGCTTACGCCCTGGTCAAAGCTCTCATACAACCCCGCATCCGTGCCCGCCAGCAGGTGCAGGTCGTTGTCCGGATCGATCCACAGCGCGTGGTTGTCGCTATGTTTCTCCCGTCCGGTACCCAGCACGGAGAAATTGTTGCCTCCGTCCCGGGTAACCCGGAAGAACACGTCCATCTGAAACACAAGATCGGCGGTCTGCTGCGAGGCGGTCAGCTCCTGATAGTAATGGGGTCCGGTACCACCCGAGATGTAGGGGTTCTGGTGGCTCCAGCTCTCACCTTCGTCCGCCGAGCGGTAGAAGCCCTTGCTGTCGTCGTCCGCTTCGATCGTCGCGTAGACCAACCGCGGATCAGCGGCGGTGACGGCCAGGCCGATTTTTCCCACATCGCCCTCCGGCAGTCCCCGCGACTTCTTGTCCCAGGTGGCGCCGGCGTCAGTGGATTTATAAATCCCGCCGTTCGGCCCGCCGGCGAGGAGCCCCCAAACGTGGCGCCGGCGCTCATAGGCGGCGGCATAAATCACATCCGGATCGGTCGGGTGGAATACCAGGTCAGCAACGCCGGTGTTCTCGTCAATCTCGAGCACCGCGTCCCAGCTCGCGCCGCCGTCGGTGGACTTGTAGACCCCACGTTCCCCACCCGGCGCCCAAAGCGGCCCTTCCGCGGCCGCGTAGACCACCGCGCTGTTCCGGGGATCGATCAGAATTTTTGAGATGTGCTCAGATCGTGCCAGCCCAAGGTTGGTCCAGGTTTTCCCGCCGTCGTTGCTCCTGTACACGCCACTGCCCCAGCCCACGTGGCGGCCGCTCACGTTCTCGCCGGTGCCCACCCAAACCACGTTGGGATTGTTCGGATCGACGGTCACATCGCCGATGGAATAGGAAGCCTGATCGTCAAAAATTGGCGTCCACGTGGTGCCCGCGTTGGTGGTTTTCCACACGCCGCCGGAGCCCACCGCCACGTACCAGAGATTTCGGTGATCCGGATGAATGGCAATGTCAGCAATGCGCCCGCCCATAAAAGCCGGCCCGATGCTCCGCAGCTTGAGGCCCTTTGCCGCCTCAGCGACGGTCTCCTGGCTGGCGGCAAACACCGTTACTGAGCCTGCCGAAAGGCACATCAAAGCGATCCCGGCTAGCGCTCGGCGCTGAAACTTCGAGGCAAACATTCCCATTCGGTTGGTCAATTTCACGATCATCATTTCCTGGTTTCTGGACTTGTCCTGCAGTCCGCTGGCGGGTCGCGAGGACCGGAGCGGCGGTCTATCGTACACTCCCCCGCTGTGATGATCCTGCGCCGCGCCGCGGCCACGCCCTTGGCAGAATCTACCGAAAGCGCCCGCCTCGAAGTGATCTACGCCGACGATCAACTGGCGGCAATCAACAAGCCACCGGGGCTGCTGACGCACCGCAGCGCCATCGCCCGGCAGGAGTCGCTTTACGCGCTTCAGCTGCTTCGGGATCAGCTCGGCCAGCACGTTTTTCCTGTCCATCGACTGGATAGACCAACCTCCGGTGTCCTGCTGTTCGCGCTGAACCGGGACTGCGCCCGGCGCTTATCCGCGCAGTTTTCCGACGGACTGGTGAGCAAAGACTATCTCGCCGTGGTTCGGGGCTACTGTCCCGTTCTGGGCACCATCGATCATCCGCTCAAGGAACAGCTGGACCCAACAACCGACCGCCGGGCGCGGGCTGACAAGCCGCCGCAGGATGCGCAAACGACGTACAAGCGGCTGGCGACCGTCGAGCTGCCGGTGCAGGTGGATCGGTATCCGCAAACCCGCTATTCGCTGGTCCACCTCAAGCCGCAGACCGGCCGCAAGCATCAGCTGCGCCGGCACATGAAGCACCTGGGCCACCCGATCATCGGCGACAGCACGCACGGCAAAGGGATTCACAACCGATTTTTTGCCCGCGAGCTTGCCTGCCCTCGTTTGCTGCTGGCGTGCGTTGGGCTGCAGTTGCAGCATCCGGTCAGCGGCGAGGCCCTGTCGCTTACCGCCGGTCCAGGTGGAGATTTTTTAAACGTGCTGACGCGGTTTGGCTGGACCGATCAGGCTGCAGGGCGGTTGGATGGACTTAAAGCGTAACCGGGGACTGCTAGTCATGTGGTTTGCCCGGCGACCAGAACCGGTTAGTGCACCGACAGCAGCGCAGCCGGCTCCGCGGGTTTGACCGGTACCTGGGCAAACCTTTCCGAAACTGAGACAAGCCCGACGAGGGGTATACTTTGTCGATGGCGACTTCTGCGCTGACACGATCACAACCGCTGGTGGCGTCGGGCACCCGGCGACGGGGCCTGCTTGCGTTCGGCGCTGCACTGGTCCTGACCCTGGGATTGATCACGCTGCCCGGCGAGCGTGCGGCTATGGAGCCGGCGCTGCTCAACCTGATGAAGTTCATGGCAGCCATCAAAGCCGGCACCGCGCTGCTGGCGCTCGCGCTCTCGGGCTGGCGCCTGGGTCGCCCCGCCTCACCCGCTCTCCTGACAGCCCTCTACGCCGGCCCGATCGGCATGACCGGCGCCGCCTTGACCATCTGGCAGCTCCAATACCTGCTGCCCGCCATGGCCGTGTTCTACGGCTCCCTGGCGCTCCTGATCTGGGCGGCGATTGTGGACTCCGACTAACCGGGCGCCCTCCCCCTGGACGACTGTGGATCTCCGTCTAGACTGACGAGACGGAAGACAAAAGGGAGCCCTCACATGAAATCACTGTTGTTGGCAGCAGCCCTGCTGCTGGGCACCGGCTCCGCCGCTGCAGACATCTTCCTGTGTACCGGGGGCGGCATCGCAGGAAGCGTGCAGGACCCGGATTTTGTGCGCTGTATAGCTATCACCTCCTATCAGGCTGGCATTTCAACGCCCGAATCCGGCCAGATCGGCAGCGGCCGCACCCGTGGAAATGCGGAGTTCACTGACTTCGTGCTGAGCAAAGCGTTTGATCTGTCTACCCTTGGCCTGCGCCGGGCCGCGATCCAGGGCGAAGCGTTTCAGGAATGGTCTATCCATTTCCTGACCACCGGCTGCGGCAATCAGCGACTGGAATACCAGCGCATCAACGTTAGCAACGTGGTGGTCAGTTCGATAAACGAGACCGCCACGGACGAAGGCACGGCGGCGGAAGTGCTGACGCTCAACTTCGAAGAGGTGGAGTGGATTCAAACCACCTATGACGACACCTGTCAGGTTTCGGGAACCGAAACCTTCGCCTGGAACGTAGGCGACGCCGCACCGCCCTGATGAGCGTCGCCGCACTGCTGATATTGGCTGCTGCCGCAGCACCGGCGCAGCCGGTCTGGCCCGAGGCGCCGGTGGTCTATGCCGCAGCTTCAGACCTGACCAGCGCGCAGCTGGTGCAGACGAAGCTGCTGCGCGATGGCCAGCGGATACTCAGCACCAACGTCCGCCTGGCCTGCCGCGAGGCACTGCTGCGCAGTCCCGAGTTTCTCGCTTTCGATCCGCGGGCCGGCACCTGTCGCGGCGTCAGTTCCACACCGGTGCCGGTGGAAGGCTCCCTGGTGGTTTTGGAGCCGCCGCCGCTGGAGCTGGTCTGCGTCTGCCCGCCGGACGCATTCTTCATCTTTTTAGACGGGTTTGAAGCTGCCACGCCTCAGCGATTCTGATTCGACCACAGACCGTTAGCCCTCGGAGCGACGCCCGCCGGCCAGCCAGAGACTGGCCCCCAGGACGACAGGCGCAACAAACACAACGCCGCCGGCCAGCATGCCGGTCACAACACCCGCAAAGCTCAACCCTGCGGCCAGCACAAAAGCCAGTAGCAGGCAGATCAGGGCGGCTCGTGGAACCCGTCCCCGGGCGGGTAGACCTTCGCCAACGGTGAGCGCCAGCAAACCAACGACAGCGACCATGATGCCCCACCGATAGAGGCCGGCCACGGCCCCCCGTACCGTCGCAAAAAGCTCCGGCTGTGTGTCCAGCAGTTCCAGGGCCACGGGGTAAGCGTTGAGCGAGACCGCGTAGCCCGCCGTTGCCAGCAGCGCGCCGATGGCCACAACAGACCAGACCACTTTTCCTGGCCAGCCGAAGGCTCCGCGGTCATCGGAGAGCAGTAGCAGTGCGGCACCGGCAATCAGAGCTACCGCCACCATCTGAACGGTCCAGAGCGTGCTGAGGGTGGGCCAGAGTTCGGCGATAACGACGCCCACGGGAATGTCCGGATCGCGATCAAGCCAGCCCGCCCGCGCTTCAAGAGCAATGGTGCCCACAAAAAGCACGCCGCCGGCAAGCAACATCGCACCACCCGCCTTCAATCGTCCCTCAGAGTTTTCCAACAGCGATCCCACCACGTCTATCGAAGCTTCGGCGATCGTACTCGCTGGATCGCCGACAAACAAAAAGAAACCGGGTTGCCCGAAAAATGAAGTTGGTCTCAGTCCCGCTCACCGGGTTTCACTACACTGCAGCGATGACTCGATTACTGATCATTTTTCTCTTACCAGCGCTATTTGTGATGGCCGGCGCAAACGCGGCGGCGCTGAAGCTGCGGGATGGCACCGTGGTGCGCGGCACCATCGTGAAGCTCGAAGACGGCGTCTATCACGTCGACAGCACCACGCTCGGCGAGATCAAAGTGCGCCAGGCGGACGTGGAGACCGTGCAGTACGGGCGCAGTCAGGCGGGGGAGAACGCCAATGCCAGCGCCCAGATCCGCCAGCTCCAGCGGGACCTCGCCAGCGACGGATCGATCATGTCGATGATCACGGCACTTCAAGACAATCCGCAGCTAAAAGAAATCCTGGCGGACCCAGCACTGATGCGAGCGGTAAACAGCGGCGACCTGGCCACGCTGATGGCCAGCGAAAAGTTCATGGCGCTGCTGAACCAGCCGGACATCAAAGCCATCACCCGGAAAGCAACCGGGCAATAAAACGCCGCCGTGCGCGAGGGGATTTACTTCTCGACGAACGCCCGCTCGATTACGTAGTCGCCCGCCACGCCGCTGCTGGGTGACGCCTCAAAGCCGAGATCATCCAGCGCCTTTTGCGTGTCTGCCAGCATCGGAATCGAGCCGCACAGCATGGCGCGGTCTGTGGCGGGATCAAGCGGCGCAATACCCAGCAGCTCGCAGAGCCTGCCGCTGTTGATCAGGTCGGGGATGTGACCGCTGGTGGGAAACGGCTCCCGGGTCACCAGCGGAAGGTAGCGCAGCTGGGCCGAGATCATGTCGCCCAGATATTCATGATTGGGTAACTGCGTTTCGATCAGGTTCCGATACGCCAGATCGCACACCCGGCGAACGCCGTGCACCAAGATCACATCGTCAAAGCGCTCGTAGGCTTCCAGATCCTGGATCGTACTCAGAAACGGGGCGAGGCCGGTGCCGGTGGCAAACAAGAACAGGCGCTTACCCGGCTTCAGGTCGGTCAGTATCAGGGTACCCACCGGTTTCCGGCTGATCAGCAGCGTGTCGCCGACCTTGACCTTCTGCAGCCGCGAGGTCAGCGCGCCGTCCGGCACCTTGATCGAGAAAAACTCAAGGTGTTCAGCGTAGTTGGGGCTGGCAATAGAGTAGGCGCGCAGCAGCGGGCGGTCGTTTACCTCCATCCCCAGCATGACAAACTGCCCGTTCTCAAAGCGCAGCGAATCCGGTCGGGTCGTGCGCAGGCTGAATAGCTTGTCACTCCAGTGATGGACGTGGGTGACCGTCTCAAGGTACTGCCC
The DNA here is from genome assembly GCA_039195135.1 of Pseudomonadota bacterium. Lineage (GTDB taxonomy): Bacteria > Pseudomonadota > Gammaproteobacteria > Xanthomonadales > SZUA-38 > JANQOZ01. The sequence goes on from JBCCVP010000003.1 coordinate 54,287, forward strand.
TTTGGACGGACGTCGCGGCGCAGGTTTGTCTTCTCCGCCGGTTGGCGCAACCGGCGGCTCATGAGTTTCAAAAGTCATGGGGCCAGCGTAGTGGATCTGAACCCCACCAAAATCGGGAGATGTACCTAGTGTTTGCGGCGCCGGTTATTCCCGATAGTCGTCAATGATGGTGGCGTCCACCCACATGAGATCTTCGCCCTGGGTGAAGTAGAAGTATTTACCGTCCGGGGTCACCATCGGGCAGTAGTCGGAATCTGCCGAATTGATGCCCTCGCCCATGTGGATGCCCTTGCCCCAGGACCCATCTTCCTGCCGAAAACTCACGTAGAGATCGCCATTGCCGAGGCTGTCGGACCGGTTTGCCGATACGTGGATGATGTAGGACTCATCCGGGCTGACGTAGATGTCGCCCTCGTCGGTGGGACCATTGATACCAGGCCCCAGATTGACCGGGTTTTCGAACTCGCCGTCGCGGTACTGGGCGCGATAGCTGTCGCGCGCGCCGAGACTGTCTTCCCGCGCCGCCGAGAAGTACAGGCTGCCGTCGGCAACCAGCAGCGGATAGAGCTCGTGGTCGGGACCATTAATGTGCGCCCCGAGCGGTTCCGGGTCGACGAGCCCAAAGCCGGTCACCCGACTGCGCCAGATGTTGTAGCGCTCCAGCGAATAGCCGGCCAGCGGGCGATCGGAGATAAAGTACAGCCATCGTCCATCCGGGGAAAACGCCATATCCGCATCCCGGTGATTGGGATAGGTCTTGGACAGCGGTGTCATGCGCGGTTCCTGCCAGGTGCCGTCGTCCCGGCGGTAGCTGAAAAACATCTTGAACGCGCCGTTGATCTCCCGGGTAAACAGAAAGATCCGCCCGTTCGGCGAGTAAACCGCGTTCAGCTCCCGTTCCCCGGGCAGGGAAACCAGGCCCGGCATAAACACCTTGGGAGTCCGTCCGGGCGGTTCCTGGCCGAGGTAGTCACCCGAGAGGGTTGGCCACGTTTCCTGACCGGCAGCCGGCAGGGCAATCAGCAAAGCAAGTAAAAAGACACCGCGCACGGCAAGGCTCCTCGTGACAAGCCCATCAACCTACCAACTGCCGGGCTAAAAAACTATTTCGGCGCCGCCTCAAAGCCGTCGGCAAATAATGAGGCAGTACGTAACATCATGAACTCCTTTCAGTCGGTTGGTTGATAGGCGGCGTCCGCAGCCGCCACAGTCTTCGGGGGCCTTCCCAGGCCAGCTCCACCGCCCTGCGCGGGCCCGCGGTTCGATAGTTGGCGTAGCGCCGCTCGCTCGGGCGAATGCTGATCTCGGCAAACAGGGGCGTCGCCGCCAGGCCCGAGGGGTCAAACCACACGGCAAACTGGCCAGCAGTGATGGACACACGCTGGAAAGAACGCTCGGCAAGCACCGGCCCGCCGGAAGGCTCAGCAAAAAACTGCACCTTGAGATCAACCTGCAGCGAGCCGACCGCTTCATAGCCGGAAAACTGGCCGGTCAGGAGGGCAGAAAAATCCGGATTCGCGCTGGCCGCCAGCGAAGCAAGTCCCCATAGGAAAGGCATTAGCCATTTCATGCCTTTATCTATAGGTGGCGTCGCTTTTCCGGGTCTTGAGGAGACCCTGACGAACTCCTGACGAACCCCGGCAAACGGTTTGTGCTGCGATACACTGAGGCGGAATGGACGCGCACGAAAGCGAAACTGTGGGCACACCACCCGCTGCCGGCAATCTTCGTCTGAGCTGTGATCGGATCGAGCTCGATGTCGCCAACCGTGAGCTCCGCATCGACGGTGAAGCGACGCCGGTGGAACGGCGCGCCTTTGACCTGATTGCCTATTTGATGGCCAACAGCGGTCGGGTGGTGGACAAAGATGAGCTCCTGGATGAGGTCTGGGCTGGACGACCCGTATCTGAGTCCACGGTTGCCCAGGCCGTCAGTCGCGCCCGCAAGACGCTCGGCGGCGATGGGCCAGAGGCCTATATCGCCAACGTCTACGGCGTCGGTTATCGATTTGCTCAAGCGGTGCAGGAAGTTGCGCCGGCTACTGCTTCAGCTCCCGCGCCGGTAACGGCCTCGGCAGATCGGAACGGATGGCTGCTTTGGGCGGTCGCCTGTACCGCACTGATCGCGGCCGGCCTGGCGGTCTGGCGACCCTGGGAAAGCGCACGGCAGGCGGAGCCGATCCGCATTGCGGTACTTCCGGTGCGCAATGACACGGGAGACCCGGAGCTCGACTGGGTGCGGCTGGGCGTCCTCCCGATGATGGTGGAAACGCTGAACGAGCGGGGCGTCCCCAGCGTCCGCCCCGGCACGGTGCTGGCAACGCTCCGCCGCTACCCCGACGCCGAGGAAGCGGTGGAGCAGGCCCGCATCCTGCAGCTGAGCACCGGCGCGGACAGCGTGCTGGCGCCGCGGCTGTCCCGGGATGCAACGGGTCTGCGACTGGACGTCAGCGAGGTTGGTGAGCAAGACGGGGGGCAAAACCGTCAGCTGGGGATGACCCTCTACGGCGAAGATATTCCCATGCTTGCGGTAGCGTCGGCGGTCACTTTGTCCGAGCGGCTGGCGCGCTGGCAGGGCGCCCAACGGGCTCAGAGTAGCCTGGTGACGGAGGACCCGTTTGTAAATGAGGCTTTTGCGCGGGGCCTCGACGCCCGGCTGCGCGGACGGTTTGAACAGGCGGCAAACTACTTCGATACGGCACTCGCCGCTGCGCCGGATCTGCTGGAGGCGAAATACCACCTCAGCCTCGTCACCCGCCGCATGGGGGACTACGAATACACGGACCAGCTCAACCGCGAACTCCTCGCCAGCGCCCAGGCTTCGGGAAACCAGAACATGCTGGCAGCGGTGCAGTCCGTCTCCGGCACCCTTGCCTGGCGCCGCGGCGACCGCGAGGCTGCTCTTAGCTGGTATGAGCAGGCGCTCGCCAACTACCAGGCCATGAACAACCTGGACTACATCGCCAGTGTGACAGGAAACCTGGGCATTCTGGCTGCCACCGGCAGTGACTACCAAACCGCAGAAGCGCGTTTTCTGGCCACGCTGGGGCACTACGAGCAGACCGGTGATCAATTCAACGAGGCAACGGTCCTCAAGAACCTGGGGCACCTGTACAACGACCAGGGCCGCTATGGCGACGCCGAATCCTATCTGCTTCGATCGCTTTCTCTGCGCCAGACGCTGGAGCTGCCACTGCAGGTGGCGCAAACCATGAGCACCCTGGCGGATATCAAAATGGCGCGAGGGCGGTGGGACGAGGCAGCGGCGTATCAGGAACGGGTGCGGGAAGCGGCGCAGAAGTATGAAAATCCGCGGCTGGAGGCGCAGGCCAGCGCCGACCTGGCCGCAGCCCTGCTTCGCCTGGGACGCCTGAGCGAAGCCCGGGGGCTGGCGGCGCGGGCGCGCGGCATTGCGGCGGAGCTGGGCAACCCGAGCACCGAGGCTTTTGCGCTGCTGCAGCAGGGCCGCGTCGAGCTGGCCGGGGCGGACCCGGCCGAGGCGGCAGCGCGCTTCACCGAGGCGGCCGAGATTTATGCCCGGATAGAGGAGCCGCTGGGCCAGGCGAACAGCCAGGTAGCGCTGGCGGAAGCGCTGGTCGAGCTGGGCGATACCGAGCAGGCTGCCAACCGCCTTGAGGATGCGCAGGGCCAGATTGATGCGCTGGCGCTGGACACCCTGCGTGTCAGTCTGCTGTCAGCCCAGGCAGCCCTCGCTGCGCGATCCGGCGACAGTGCCGCCGCCATCAGTGGGCTGAGCGACGCTTATCAGCTGGCGCAGAATCAGGAGGCAACGGTGGAGGTGCTTGCAGCCGGCGGTCGCCTCGGACTGCTGCTGCTGGAACAGGCGTCGCCGGACAACCGCCTGCCCACGCTGGCGCAGCAGCTGGGAACGGCCCCCCAGGCCAGCGTTGAAGCGCTCGCTTTTCTGAGTCGCTACTACCAGCGCAAAGACCCGGTCCGGGCACTGGACTTTGCCATGCAAAGACGCCGCCTGCTCGGCGAAGGCTGGCGCGCCGCCGACGAGCAGGCGCTGCGCTCGCTGCAAGGACAGGTGCCGCCTTAGGCGGGGTTCGATGCCTGGACCCGCGCTTAAGAAATGGCGGACGGCCGCAACGGCGCTAACCGGCAGCCTGCTCTGTGCCTTTACTGCCGCCGCCGCAGGGCCGGCCAGCCTTCCGGAATGCTTGAGCACCGGCACTCAGGACCCCAGGCCTGCGGTCCTGAGCTGCGAACGCTGGCTTGAAGACACCGAGCTTCCGGTCGCTGAGCGCACCAAGCTCTACATTCACCTCGCCATGCTGCACGCCCAGTGGAACGAGCTGGTTAAGGCCCGTCAGTATCTGGACACGGCGCTGCTGCGCAATTCGGCGCTTTTGGAAGACAACCTGTATCGCTACAACTGGCTGCGGCAGCGGGGCATCATCGAGCTGCGACGGGAAGACTACCGGGCGGCGCTACCCCATTTTGAGGAATCGCTGCGCATTGTTCGTCTGCTGGGCCGGGACCTGCTGGCCGCCACGGTGCATAACGATCTCGGCACCATCTACCGCGAACTGGGGGATTACACCGCGGCCCTGGGCGCCTTTGAGCGGGCCCTTGAGCTGCGCAAAGCGGAAGCCGAAGCGGGCGATTACAGCGCAGGCCTGATGCTGGCCAATATCGCCGGTGTTTACCGCGATCTTGGAAACCTGGATGAAGCGCGGCTTTATCTGAACCGGGCCCTTACCGTGCACCAGTTAGCACAACAGGAAAATCCGGCGCTCCAGGACTACGTGGAGAACTTTGTTGCCCACGTGCATGAAGACCTCGGTGCAACCGAACTGGACGCGGGCAATCTCGCTGCCGCGGCCGTCCATCTTGATGAAGCCAACAGTCGCTATGCCGCGCTTGGCCGCAGCGCCGAACGCGCCCGGGTACTGGTTCTGCGCGGCCGGCTTGCCAACCGCCGCGAGCAGCCTGCCCCGGCGCTTCAGTTTCTGGCTCAGGCCAACCGGCTGCTGGCGGAACTGGACCAGCAGAGCCTGCTGGAACTTAAGCCCGAGCTCGCCGCGGTCTATCTGCAGCTGGGGGAACTTGAGGCCGCCGAGACAGTAGCCCGGTCAGCGCTGACGCTGGCGGAGGAAAAGCGCCATGCGCGCGTCAGCATGCTGCTCAAAAAGACGCTGGCGGATATCTACACGGCGCAGGGCAGACCCGAGCCGGCGCTTGCATCCATGAGGGAACACATGGCCGCCTACGAAAAGCTTCTCGACGAAAAATACGCCGAGGACTTTTCGATTCTCAAAGCCAATATCGAAATCGACGAGCAGCGCAAAGCCAATGCCCTGCTGGAAAAGGACAATCAGATCGCAGCGCTGACGGTGACTCGCCAGCGCCTGGCGCTGGCGGTTGGTGGGGTGCTGGCGCTGCTGCTGTTGACCATCCTGGCCTGGATCTGGCGCAGCAGACAGCAGGATGCCCGGCGGCTTGAGGAGGAACGGGCCGCACATCAGGCGGAGCTGAGCGCCCTGTCTCGCTACAGCGAGCGACTGCTGGACCTGCTCGACAGCACACCCTATCCGCTGATCTGTATCGATGAAGGCGGGCGCCTGCTGCACGCAAATGCCCCGTTCCGAACCTGGTGTGGGAAGGACTTTGCCGAACAGGCCCGTCTGGCTGACGTGTTGCCAGACCTGCAGGCGCAGCTGATGCAGCTGGACCTCGATGGGAACGAGCCGGTTGAGGCAGAGCATGGCTCGGCCGCTGGCCAGGAACGCTACCGCATCACTGTTCGTTCGCTCGACCACAGCGATGGGTACCTGCTGGTGCTGCTGCAGCCGCTTTCCGATGTCGGCAACGATGACTCGGCGCTGGCCCAGGTGAATGCACGCTCGAGCCAGGCGCGGCAGGAAAACCTGGCCACCTATCGCCAGGCTCTGGTGGACCTGATGCTGGGGTGCGTTGAAGTCTGGGAAGCGGCTACCGGTGACGACCGGATCGCCCTGGCGGAACGCAGCAGCATCTGGCAGGTTGCGATCGACGACGGACGGGTGCGTACCCGAACCATGGAGAAGTATCTTTCGGTGCAGCGGTTGCCGGGGCGGCCCCGCTGGCGGCAGGTGGTACGCACCTGCCGCTACATTCTGATTAACTGCCCGCTGTCAGCCTCTCAGCGAGGCCGCCTGGAGCAGCTGCTGAATCAGTTCATGTCTCTGGAGCGAGCCCGGGCGCTCGAGGCCTAGTCAGGCTAGGCGCCGACCTGGGCACGAATTTTTGCTTCCAGAGCACGGTACCGATCCAGATTCCCAACCCGCAGCAGCCGCGGCAAGGCAAAGTAGTCCTGGTCGATGAGACGGCGCAGGCGGGCCCGGTCGTCCGCGCTGCCGGACTGAAGCAGCCGCCCCAGCTCATATTCGGTGCGGTCGATGCGGTCGTCCAGCTGCTGGCGGATTCGGGTCACGATGGCGGCGTAGTGTTTTTCATTGCCGACGGTCACCGAGTTATTCAGCAGGCTTTCAAGAGCTGCTACGGAGGCCGCCAGCGCCGCCGATTCGAAAGGTCGCGGGGCATCACCTTTCGCCAGCCGCTTATAGCCTTCGTGGGCATCCACAAGGATTTCGCTGTGGCGATCCAGCAGCTGCCTTTCATCCACTTCGCCGGCTTCCCAGGCCCACCGGGCATGCGACGGCTCCGCGGCTCCCAGAGTTACCAGCAGCACTCCGGCTGCGAACCATCGATTCATCATGACGACTCCTTGTCTTTGAGTTTGAGAGGAGCGAGCTTCTGCGTGGCCAGCTCTCGGGAACGTTGCGCGAGGGCGGCGGGAATGAGGCCCCGGCGGTAGGCGAAAAAGCCGCCACTCCCCAGCACCAGCAGCAGCACCAGCCAGAAGAAACCGGAGCCCGAAGCGTCCGCCCGGGCATTGTCCATCGCGGTGGCCGTAAGCTCCTGAGCCCGGGCTAGTTCTGCCGCGACCTCCGCCTGGGCGGCAGCCTGCGCGGCCGCCACCTCCGTGGCGATGTCCGCCTGGCGGGCTGCGTTTTCCCGCTCGATTTGCGCCGTTTGCGCCGCCCGTCGAGCCTGCCTGGCAGCTTCCTCCCGGCGCCGGCTTTCGCTGATGGAGACCACTTCCGTGGATCCAAGGTCCGCCGTGCGCACCGATGGCCACTGGATGCCGGTGAGATCCAGATCAGGCCGAGCTCCGCCCGCCTGAACATGCAGCGCCAGGGCGTCGCGATACATCTCCTGGTAGGGCGTGGATCCTTCGTAGAGCAGCAGCGGCAGCGCGAAGTAGTGCCACTGAACCATCTCCTTGAGGCGCTCCCGGCGAAATTCGTAGTTGGTGGCGTCAGCGGAGCGGCCCGCCGCCAGCACCTCGCCGGTCTTTTTCAGGCGCTCGCGAACAACGGGGTATTGGGACACAAAGCCGGCCACCACCATCTGCTCAAACTCATCGCGCAGTCTGGGCTCATGCTCGGATTGGTGGTCATCATGAAAGGCCGCGTAAACCTGTGCGACGGCTGTGGCCAGCGCAGCAACGTCCTGCGGCGGCGCTAGATTGGGTTTGGCTGGGAACTTTGACAGGTAAGACTGCCAACTGTTGATCAGTGACAGGTTGTCGACCAGTCGGTCCTCGTAGTCTGAGGTCTGGGCCCGGACGGGCGCGCTCAGCCAAGCGCCGAGCAGGAGCCCCAGAACGATCCATCGTGTCATGTCGCTATTCCTTCAGTTTGGACGGGCCCGGCTCGCCACTTTCGGACGGCATCGAGCACCTGCCAATAGAGTTGGCCAAAGCCGTGGCGCCGACAACCAATAGCGCAGACAAAACCGGGAACCGACGGGGTGTTTTCGGGAAATTGCGAGCGTAAGGCGTTGATCGCTATGACGTTAGGGCGCTAAGCCCAGAGCCTGAAGGGCAACATGGTATTGGCGGCGAGCACCGCACTCCATTGCAGCACAAGGCCGGCCGCGATGCCGTGCAGCAGATCGATACGGGACCTTTTGCGCGCCTTGCGAACCGCAAACACGGTGGCAAGCATTCCCAGTGGCAGGAGCAGCGTAACGAAGGCCAGGGAGAAACTGGCCGGCGTGCGATCGCCGAGGGCCATAAAGGACTGGGTCAAAAACAGCGGCACCGGCGCCAGCAGAAACATCGATGCCAGCGCAGCCGGAGCCAGCGGTTTTTTAAAAAATCGGGAGCGATAGCGCAGCAGTGAAACGATGCCCGCCACCAGCACCCACAGCAGGCCGGCAAGCCCCAGCAGCATGCTGAACCAATGTGCGCCCAGATAGGCGGGAGAGACTTTTTCATAGGTGAGAAAGCCGTCGCTGATCAGCCGCTCTCCCTGCGCACCCCTTAAGAAAACGTGGGAGGTGGTTGACCGGTCATTAGCGGAAAAAAGGTACGGGCCAACCGGGCGCAGCTGCCGGGGGTCCGCCTGCAGGGAAGACATCGTGAGCGCGTCGCCCGCCGGTGCCACACGAAGGGCACCAAAAACAACGTCGAGGTACTCAAACATCTGAAACCGATTCGGGCTGAGCACGTACCAGCCGTGCCAGCCCGCCAGGTCCCCGGCGGGCGTCGCGGTGGTCGGCGGCGTGACCTCGGTAATCCCCAGCGCTTCGATCAGCAGCTTGTCGAGAACGCCATAGTTTGCGGTCTCACTGTCCGTATTCACACTGTAGGCAAACGCTTTCCCCTCGCCGGGAAAGAGGCAGAGCATGGCAACAAACCCGATGGTGTTGCCGCCGTGACAGTAGGCAACCACGCCGTGACGATCCCGCCGGGCCAGACCCAGGCCGTAGCCCGCGACGAGTCCGTTTGCGGCCGCTTCCGTTCCCAGCGGCTTGCCCCGCTTCCCCATCAACGATGCATCGATAAACGGTTGCCGGTCGACCCGCCCATCGCTGAGCAGGAACCGAGCGATTCGACCGAGATCCCCTGCGGTGGTCGTGAACTGGCCCGCCGGTCGTAGAAACATGGCCGAAGCCGCAAAGTGGGACCCGTCATCGATATGGCCCCAGGCTAGATCCGGGTCGGCATTGGCACCGGATTGCGTGGTGAACCCAAACGTACTGCTTTCCATGTGAAGCGGAGCAAGCAAGCGCTGATCCAGGTAGTTTTCGTAGGGTTCGCCCACGACAGCTTCAATCACCATGCCGAGCAGCGCGTAGCCCATGTTGGAGTAGGAGAACCGCGCGCCGGGCGTTGACCGGATTTTTAACTGGGATGTCGGGTCCGGGAAAGCGTCCTGCAGGGGTGCCGCGGGAGCCGCGTGCTCGCTGAAGATCTGCCACAGGTGGGCGTCGTTAAGCCCGGAAGTGTGATCGAGAAGATGGCGAATGGTGACCTCAGAAAATCCGGCCGGCACTTTGTCCGGGAACAGATCCGGAAGGTATCGGGTTACAGCAGCATCCAGATCAAGGTGCCCTTCCGTCGCCAGCCGGAGCACTCCCGTAGCAAGTAGCACCTTGGCCAGCGAACCGACATGAAACCGGGTTTCGGCGGTAAAGGGGATTTGCGCCGGCCCGTCGCGCATTCCGGCGGTGCCAACCGTGGCCTCGCCGGATTCATCCAGCAATACCCACGCGGCGCCCTGCAGCTCCTGCTCGGCAAGCATCAACTCCACGCGCTGCTGAAGGCCGGGGCTTGCGGCGTAAGCGCTGTCGGATCCAGCCAGGGCTGTCAGCAGTAAAATGGGAATCCCTGTTTTGACCCGCGCAAGCTTCACCTTCAACCAGCGCAGTCGTGCAGCCTTCCCTTGGCGGAGTTGTCGGTCTGTTTTTGACAATGGAGTGTCAGATACCCGTTAGATGCTACGCCGCCCGACTAGTAAGCAACCGTAAAACGCTGTTGATGGTGGCGTGGGTTTTCGGCTTCGTCAATCAACGCCACGGCCAGGTCTTCGATGGAAATCACTGACTTACCCTCCGAGTCCAGCAACAGTTCGTTACCACCCAGACGGTAGCGTCCCGTGCGGTCACCGGGCACCAGGTTCGCCGGCGGACTGAGGTAAGCCCAGTCTACCCGCCGTTCTTCGCGGCAGGCTTCATGCTGATCCGCGCTGGCTCTTCCAATGGGTCGGGCAGAAACCGGCAGATAGCTGGCGTCTTCGAGCACCGTTTTACCCGCGGGGCCCGGCACGGTCAGCGTGGCAGCGCCGCCGACGATGATCAGGCGCACGCCACTGGCGGCGACGCCGTCCAGCAACGATCGAGTGAATCGGGTCACCCTGGCCGTGTCACCGGCAGGCGGCCGCGTCGTATTGATCACCACATCCTGGCGCTCGGTCAGCCGTGCGACATCGGCTCGATCGGTAGCGTCGCCGATCTGCACGCTGGCTGCGGCGGGGAAACCCGCCGGCAGCGCCGCACTGCGCACGATAGCGGTCACTTCATGGCCTCGAGCCACGGCCTCAGCCACGACCCGGCGACCGACATTGCCCGCTGCTCCCAGTATCGTAATGTTCATTATTGCTACTCCTTCTCAGCTTTTTGCGACGGCGCGGCGCGGCTGGTCAGGCATCGCCGACCTCTGACGATGTGCTGCCGCGCTACGCAGGGAAAATCGGTGACCGGCATCCTCTCGACCCAGCAGCAGCGCGATGGCGAGCAGCACGGTCAGGCTGCCCGGCAACCAGTGGCCGCCGATGCGGTCACTGTCTTCGGCGAAAAGCCACACCATGGACACAAGGGGCACCAGGTAGCTGTACGCGGTAATGACGCCCGGCGTCAGGACGGCGGCGGCTCGCTGGGTGAGCCAGAACGTCAAACCGCTGGAAAACAACCCGAGATAAACCACGATGGAGGTATCGAGGGTGGTCATGCGGGCCAGTCGAGCCGGGTTTTCGAAGATAAACCCCAGCAGCCCCACCAGAATGCTGCCGCTCACCAGACTCCAGAACGTGCGGACCTCCGCGCGATCCGACAGCCAGCCTTTAGCGAGGCCCCACTTGCTCAGCACCGGATAGGTGGCCGAAGCCATGCAGCCAAAAAAATACACCGCTTCGCCGAGGCCAAAACTGAGCCGGTCAGCTCGCCCTTCAGCACCCGCCCAGACGAGGCCAAGCGCCCCCGCTGCCCCCAACGCCAACACGCCCAGCAACGAGCCGGCGGGTTGTTCAACCGCCAACATTCGGCCGAAGAAATAGGCAAGAAGCGGCACGCTTACATAGATCGCCGACATCGACAGCGGCGTGCTTCGGTGGGCGGCCCAGAACATCGCACCAAAGAAGAAAGCGAGCGCAACGCCCAGCACGGTATACAGGGCAAAACCGATACCGCCGGGCCAGAAATCCGAACTGCGTAGCATCAGCGGCGCAATTGCGGCGGCCGCGACTGAAAATCGGATGGCCGTCAGCAGCATCGGTGGCAGACCCTCGCTGAGCAGTGCGACGGCGGGGAAGGACAAGCCAACAATCACGGCCCAAAGCAGCATCCCCAGCTGTGCATCTCTTGCGGTTGGTAATGGGTCGTTCATCGATCAAGGCTCCAACTATTGCCAGGTGCCGACGGTTTCCTTCGATCGGCAGTACGCACGGCTCAAAACGTTGGATAAGACTCTATCTATTTCTCGAAAATTGATAATCAGGCAAAATAGAAAATTACTATTGAGAAAAATAGAATAATCTCGTCAACATGAGCGGACTTAGTGCGATTCCGGCGTTTGTCGCGGTGGTGGAAAACGGCGGCTTTTCTGCCGCCGCACGCGCCCTGGGCGTTTCCACGTCAGCTGTCAGTAAGCGAATCAACGACTTGGAGCGAGATCTTGGCGTACGCTTGCTATTCCGCACAACGCGCCGCCAGAGTCTGACGGAAGCCGGCGAGCGGTATTTCGAGCACGCGGCGCAGGCGCTGGCCGCAGCCCGCCGAGCGGAAGATGCGGTTGCCGAACTACAGGGCGAGCCGCGGGGCAAGCTGAAGATCAGCAGCCCCATGTCCTTCGGACGGCTTCACGTCGCCCCCCTGATTCCAAAAATGCTCCGACGTTATCCCCAGCTCGATATTGAATTGCTGATGGACGACCGACCCGTTGACCTTATTGCCGAAGGCGTCGACGTGGCTATTCGAAGCAGCTCCGGTGAGCTTCCCGATTCTGGACTTGTCGCCCGCCGACTGGCACCGCTTCGCCAGGGCATCTTCGTCTCGCCGGGTTACAAAGGTGCCCACCAGCTTCCGGACACGCCCGCCGATCTGGTCTCCCACAATTGTGTTTTGTTCAGCTACTCGAGCGACGCTAACCGCTGGACCTTCGAGCGAGACGGACACGAGCAGACGGTGGAGGTATCCGGCACCTACCGGGTGAACAACAGCGAAGCCATCTTGCTTGCAGTGCGCGAAGGGATCGGCGTGGGCCGGCTGCCCACCTTCGTGGCGGGTCCCCACGTTAGATCAGGCAAATTGATCGATCTGTTTCCCGATTACCGGATACCCGACCACGCGTTCCATGCCATATTTCCCGCGCGGCAATACCTGCCGGCAAAGGTACGAGTATTTCTGGACTTTGCCGTGCAATATTTCGGCGGCGACGCACCCTACTGGGACGTGGGTGCAGCCCAGGAGCCGGCGGGCGGCTAGGCAGGCTCCAGCCCGGCCAGCTCCCGCAGCCGGTCAAGCAGACGGCCCCGATCTTCCAGGCTGGTCTGGGTGCCCGGCAGCACGTTGGTCGGTCGCGCCTTTCGATCCAGCCAGAACCCGCCGGTCGTCTGACCACCATCGGCGGCGGCGGCCAGCCACACGATCGTGTCCGCCCCTTCCGCGGGGGAGCGCAGGACGCGTTTGGTCACCTTGAAAAAGCCCGGCAGCGAGTTGCGTACACCCGGCGTGTCGGCCCAGCCCGGATGCATGGCGTGCACCGCCACCTGCTTAGCCGCCATTTCCTTTGCCCAGCGCTCGGTCATGATCACCTGTCCTCGCTTTGCCTGCGCGTAGGCCGCCGGACCGTTGTAGCGCCGGGATTCCCACTGCAGATCGTCAAGGTCGATCGCCTGGGTGTACATGCCGCCGGACGACACGTTGATCACCCGCGCCGGGGCGGACGCCACTAACCTGTCTTTCAGCAGCTCGGTGAGCAGGAACGGCGATAGCAGGTTCACTGCCAGCGACTGTTCATTGCCTTCGCTGGTCACGGACCGCCGGTTAAACAGCGCCCCGGCGTTGTTGATCAAAACGTGGATCGGCGCCGGGCCTGCCAGCAGCCGCTCAGCGAGCTTTCGCACCTCGGCCAGTTCAGCCAGCTCCGCCACCTCAACCTCCGGCGGCGGACAGTGCTCGGTGTTGAGGTCCGCCACCACCTGCTTGAGCTTGACCTCGTCGCGACCCACCAGCACCAGCGTGGCGCCGAGCCGCGCCAGCTCGTTCGCCGTGGCAAGACCGAGGCCAGAGGTGGGCCCGGTCAGCACCACGCGCCGGCCGTCCAGCCGCTCTTCCACCGGCTTCGAACAGCGACCCATCACGTAGCCCAGCCGGGTGAAGGTCATCATGCCGGGCACCACGGACTGATCCAGCAGGCGGGTCAGGGGTGAGATCTTTGGAGCGGTCAATTCATTCACGGCAGCAGGTTAGTCCAACGGAGATCAAAAGCCATGATCCAGGAGCCACGTGAGTGGGGCGTTACGATGTCGCGAAACGCCGTTTTCAAGGGACACGACGTTCTCAAAAAAAAAGCCCCGCCAGGTGGCGGGGCCGATTTTACCTTGGGGGCAAAACCCGCAGTAGGTCTGCGGGAGTCACCCAGCTGGCATTATTCCCAGTTCATCCGGAAGCGGATACCCCAGTTGCGCGGGAACAGAAAGCCGGTCTGCACGTTGTCCACGCTGCCGTTGTTACCCCGGGCCAGCACCGCCTCGTCTTCGATGTTCTCGATGAACGCCATGACGAAGTACTTCCCATCCACGGAGTTCCAGGTGAGCCGGAGATCCGTCTTGGTGAAGTTGTCCTGCGCGTGGTTGGGATCAACACCCCACAGGTTCGACGTGTTGTAGCCGTCGCTGTTGAAGTGCATCAGTGAGGGGGTGAGGACGCCGTTCGCGCCCAAATCAAAGTCATAGGCTGCCGACAGCAGGAACGTGTAGTCCGGCGACCACGGGGTGGTTTCGCCTTCCACATCAATGAACCCGGAAGCCGGCTGACCGTTGAACAGCTGGTAGGGATACTGCTGGCCGAAGGGACCGTACTCGGAATCGAGAATCGAGACGTTCAGGCCGAGCTGCAGATTTTCCGTGGGCACCCAGACGGTTTCGATTTCGATGCCCTGGGCGTCGATCTCGCCGCCGTTCGTGGTCCGAGTGACCGTACCGCCAACGGGCGTGACGGTCTGGAACTGGGCGACGAGGTTCGAGTAGTCCGTCAGGTGAGCGGCAGCGTTGAACAGCAGCGTACCGTCGAGCAGCGTACTCTTGATGCCCACCTCAAAGATCTCCGACTCCTGCTGGTCGGTAAATGACCCGTTTGTCGGGTTGCTTGCGCCCGACAGGAATCCGGTGCCAGCAGTGAAGTAGAGCATCGCGTCGTCCGACACATCCCACTCAAAGCCAAGCCGCCAGTCGACGTTGTCCCAGGAATCGGAGCCGACGATCGTGCCCGGCGCGTTGATGTTGTAGCCAAAAACGTCACCGGCAACGGTGGGAACCGGCAGGCTCGTGGGACCGGAAGGTACCAGCACCGAAACCGGGCCATTGGCGGTAAAGTTGCTGCCGCCGCGGGTGTCCTTTTCTTCATCGCTGTAGCGGATGCCCGCAATCAGGCGAAACTCATCGCTAAACGAATACTCGCCCTGCGTGTACACCCCCAGCGCCGTGGTGTCGGTGACGCCGATGTCACCGAAGAACCCGCCGAACGACGTATCCGTGCTGGCGATGGGCGTACCGGTAAGCTGCGGCAGCTGCGTGCCGTCCGGCAGCGTCACAATCGGGCGGTTGGTGACCTCCGCCGTGTGGTCGAGGATCCAGAAAGCGAACGTCGACTCCTCGTCGGCGTAGTACAGACCGCTGGTGAACTGGAACGGACCGTCAAAATCGGACGTGAGCTGGAATTCCTGCGAGAAAGTCTCCGCCGCTTCGTCGAAGCCGCCGCGCTGGTGCGGCGAGGAGCTGTAGTCGAAGTCGAACCCGATTTCGTTAGTAAAATCTGTGTACGCCGTGATCGACCGGACGGAGAAGCTCTCCAGGGCCCAGTTGAGATCGAGCGTGACGTTGAAGTCGCTGAGATCCAGGTCAGGAACAAAATCCTGAGAGGCATCCCAGGGACCAAGCTCGTTGAGCGGCGTGGTGCCGCCCACGCCCAGGACGCCGGCAGAACCGTTGCTGGGCTCGGTGCAGTCGCGAGCCGTGCCCAGACCATCGGTCAGCCCCTGCGGGGTGACGAACCGGCACACATTTTTGTAACCGAACAGGCCGGCCGCTGTGCCCTGCTCCTCGACATTGGTGATCCGAAGCGTCGCGTCGAACGTGTCCGAGACTTCCCACAACGCGCTGACGCGCAATCCCAGATCGTCGAGCTGACCCATGTTGGGGCCCGCGTTGTTCTCAACGTACCCGTCGCTGTTCTCATAGAGGCCAGCAAAGCGGATGGCGAAGTTGTCGGAGATCGGCATGTTGTAGTGGCCTTCAACGCGTAGCGCGCTGAATTCGCCGTAGCCAAGATCCAGGCTGGCGGTGGTGCTCTCAAGATCCGGCGCCGCCGTATACAGGTTCAGGGCGCCGGCAAAAGTGTTGCGGCCGTAAAGGGTTCCTTGCGGACCCTTCAGAAACTCAACCCGCTCAACGTCGAAAAACGACCGCGCCTGCTGCGAGGCCCGCGGCTTGTAGACGCCGTCGACGTAGGCGCCAACAACGGAAGCGTTATCGCGGAAGGTATTGGTAGAGTTCGCGCCGCGAACGTTGAATTTGACGTCGTTGCCGGCAAACGCAAAGTTGACGCCGGGGACCACAAGCTCGAGCCGCGATACGTCGGTGATCCCGCGCGATGCCAGTCCCTCGGAATCAAACGCCGATACCGACAAGCCAACGTCCTGCAGACTCTCAGCGCGGCGTTCCGCCGTCACTACGATCTCTTCCAGCGGCGATCCGTCCTGCGCGAGGGCCGTCGAGACCGTGCCAGTCCCGGCAGCAAGCGCGCACACGATGGCGGCATGCAATGTATGTTTAGCAATTCTCACGATTAAACTCCGGTCAGCTTGGATTGAAATTCAGGCATGAAAGCCCCCGAAATTTGCATTCGGATGCAGAAACATAACCCAACTTTGCATGCGAATGCATCACCTTTCTTTCACGGTGGGTGGTTTTCCGCCACTTGTCGCATGTAACGCTTTCTAAATTGTAAAGTCAAGTTTGTGGCTCGGAATCTCGCCGGCATTTCCCAGCATCAAAGAAAAATAGTTATAAATTACTGTTTTGATTAATTTTTTATCTAGCGTAAGTCGTCTATTTGTCAAACCACGGCCGGCGTCTCGGGAGGAGTAAGTTTCTGTTTTTATGGAAATTCTGCGCGCACTTGTCCTACAACTTTAGTATCGATACTCGGCTGCGATCCTGTTTTTGGCGGCGGACCGGCGGCTCCCAGCCTTTTGCCTGATCCCGTTGGTCTAGCCTCGCTTGTACTTCGCAATCGGGCCGTCCCGCTTACACGTTCGACCGCTTTCTCCTGGACGCCGGCAAACTTCACGGGATCGTCAAACCTGGCTGCTACACTGCGTTGAATATCCTGAGGATTTTCCTATGCGCTCCTCCTGTGTGCTGCTGCTGACCGCGCTGGTTACGGCCGCCTGCGACAACGCGACGATCGACGCCACTGGTCCGGGCGACCGGCCGGCGCGCAGCGTTGCCGTGATCGTCGAGCCGGTGCAGTTTGATCGGCAGCGCTCGCGGCTGTCTGCGGTGGGCACGTCCCGGGCATCCCGTTCCGTGGAGCTGTTTCCGGAGACCGCCGGCGAGGTGATTGAGGTCTCGCTGGCACCGGGGCAGGCAGTGAACCAGGGCGACGTCCTGCTGCGGCTTGAGCAGAAAGACGAGGCGCTGGCGGTGCAGCTTGCGGAAATCCAGTACGCCGACTCCCGGCGCCTGCTCGATCGCTACGAGCGCGCCAAAGGCACCGGTGCAGTGATCCCTACCACGCTCGACGAGGCGTCAACCGCCGCCGAAACCGCGCGCATCACGCTGGAGCGGGCGCGTGTGGCGCTGCAGCGTCGCACGCTCAGCGCCCCGTTCAGCGGCTACGTCGGCATCACCGAAATTGACGTCGGCGACCGGGTGGGTCCCGACACGCTCATTACTACGCTGGATGATCGTGATCCGCTGCTGGTGCGTTTTGAAGTGCCGGAGGCGCTGGTGGAGCAGCTGACGGTAGGAGATGCCGTTGCGGTGTCCACCTGGAACAACGCGCAGCGCAGCCTCAGCGCGAGGGTCGTGGACATCGGCAGCCGTATTGACCCCAGTACCCGCACCATGACCGTCCAGGCAACACTGGAAAACCAAAGCGATCTGCTACGGCCGGGCATGAGCTTTCGCGTTGCGCTGACGCTGGAAGGCGCCGAGTACGCGCTGGTGCCGGAGGTGGCGCTGCGCTGGGGCGAAGATGGATCGTACGTATGGGTTGCCAAAGACGGCAGCGCGGAGCGGGTGCCGGCCGCCGTGGTCCAGCGGCGCAAAGGACAGGTGCTGGTTGAGACGCGGCTGACCGCTGAGGATCTGATTGTCGTGGAGGGCGTGCAGCGGGTACGGGACGGCGTGCCGCTTCAGTTCACGCCGCCGGCGGGGTCCTGATGAGCGATTCGTCCAACCCGCTGCTGCAGGCTAGCGGCGGCAGCGACCTGCCCACCTTGAGCATCCGCCGGCCCGTGCTGGTGCTGGTGCTCAACCTGCTGATCGTGATTGCCGGACTGGCGGCGCTGGGGGCGGTGGAAATCCGCGAGTTGCCCAACGTCGACCGGCCCATCGTGAGCGTGCGCGCCACCTATCCGGGCGCCTCGCCGGAGACCATGGACGCCGAAGTCACGCGCGTGCTTGAAGGCGCCGTGGCGCGGGTCTCGGGCTTGCGCAGCATTGAATCATCATCGGAAGAAAACTCCTCCCGGATGAGGGCGGAATTCGACCCCGGCGTGGATCTGGACACTGCGGCCGCCGACGTGCGGGAGGCGGTCAGCCGGGTCATCCGCATGCTGCCGGAACGGGTAGAGGACGTATTCGTGGTCAAGGCGGACGACGATGCTCAGGCGATCCTCTCCGTTTCCGTCGTCAGCGACTCCCTGTCCATCGAAGCGCTCAGCCGCATCATCGAAAGCGACGTTGTGCCCGAGCTGATTTCGGTAACGGGCGTGGCCGACGTGCAGCCGTTTGGTACCCGTCAGCGCACGCTGCGCATCGTGGTGGACCCCCTGCGGCTGACAAGTTTTGGCCTGTCGATGACCGAGGTGGCGGCGGCGCTCCGGCAGGCGCCGTTTGACGTGCCGGCGGGCAGCTTTCGCTCCGGCGACCAGGAACTCATTGTGCGCGCCGACGCGTCGGTGCGAACCGCCGAGCAGGTGGGAGATATCTTTATCGCCGATGGCGTGCGTATTCGGGACTTTGCCCGCGTCTTTTTCGGGCCGGCGGACCCCGGCGTGTTTACCACGCTCGACGGCCTATCGGTGATCGGACTGGGCATCATTCGCCAGGCCGGCTCCAATACGATCCAGATCGCCGACGCAGCGCGCCAGCGCATCAGCGAGCTCAATGAACGCTTTCAAAACATCGACATGTTCATTATCGAAGACAGCTCGGTGTTTATTCGCAAGTCGATCCAGGAAGTCATCCTGTCGCTCGCGCTGACCGTAACGATTGTGATCGCGACCATCTGGCTGTTTATGGGTTCGGCCCGGGCAACCCTGGTACCCGGCGTCACGATCCCGGTAGCCCTGATCGGGACGCTGGCGGCCGTCTGGCTGCTCGGCTTCTCGATCAACAACCTGACCCTGCTTGCGCTGGTGCTGGCCACCGGACTGGTGGTGGACGACGCCATCGTGGTGCTGGAGAACGTACAGCGGCGGCGCGGCCAGGGGCTGGGCCCCCGGGCGGCGGCGGTGGTGGGTACCCGGCAGGTGTACTTTGCGGTGCTGGCAACCAGCGCCGTGCTGATCGCCGTGTTTGTGCCCATCGCCTTTCTGCCCGGCACCGCCGGCGGGCTGTTTCGAGAGTTTGGATTTGTGCTGGCCGTTGCGGTGGCCATCTCCAGCTTCGTGGCTCTGTCGCTGGTGCCCGCCATGACGTCCCGATTGCCGGCGGAAGGCAAATCGGCCGGGATGACGGCGGGAATCCGGCGGGTCGGCGGAAGCCTTAACAACCTTTACGGGCGCTGCCTTGAGGCCACCCTTACCCATCCACTGCTCACGTTTTTTGGCGCGCTGGCGCTCGCGGCCAGCGCCGCCGGGCTTTACTCAGCGCTGCCAAAGGAACTGCTGCCCACGGAGGACCGCGGCGTGATCCGTATCCGCGCCACCGGCCCGGACGGCGTGGGTTTGAGCTACATGGAACGCCAGACGGAAATTGTGGAACAGGTGCTCCGGCCCTACGTGGTCAGCGGCGAGGTGCAGACCATGTACACCGTGGTCGGCGCCTGGGACCCGAACCGCACCCGCGTCACGCTGCCGCTAGCGCCCTGGGGCGACCGGCAGCGCAGCCAGCAGGACATCATGAAAGAAATCCGCCCGCAGCTGGCGTCCATCCCTGGCGCCGGCGTCTCGGTCTACGGTGACAACAGCCTCGAGGTGCGCGACGCCGGTGACGGCATGGAGGTAGCCATTACGGGGAGCGACTACCAGCGCATTTTTGAGGGGGCCCAGCTGCTAGCTGCTGCGATTGAGGACCGGTCGGAGGTGCTGACCGATCCCCGGATTCAGTTTGAGCCGACCCAGCCGCAGCTCTCGGTAGATATCGATCGGCAGCAGGCGGCGGACCTGGGAATCGACCTGGACAATCTGGCCGCCACCCTGCGCGCGGTCATCGACGGTGACGACCTTATCGACCTGAACATTGACGATGAAGCGGTGCCCATCCTGCTGGAAGCCGGCGCCGGCGCCGTCAATGACCCCTCAGACCTGGTCAACCTTTACGTGCGGGCGGGGAACGGTGACCTGGTGCCGCTGAGCAGCGTGGTCCGCCTGTCCGAAGAGGGGGTGGCCACGGAGCTTGATCGCCACGGCCAGCGCCGGGCGATTGAAATGGATGTGGAGCTCCCCACCGGTTATCCGCTGGCCGACGCGGCCAAAGAAATCCGGGCGCTGGCGGCGGAGGTGCTGCCGCCGGATCTATCGATGGTTCTGCTGGGCCGGGCGGCAACGCTGGACGAGACCTCCCGCGGTGTTGCCTTCACCTACGCGGTCGCGTTGCTGGTGGTATTTCTGGTGCTGTGCGCCCAGTTTGAGGGGTTTGTCAGCGCCATCGTGGTGACGCTGACGGTGCCTTTTGGCGTAGCTGCCGCCATTGCCGCGCTCCACGTGACCGGAACCTCACTGAACATCTATTCCCAAATTGGGCTGGTGCTGCTGATCGGCCTGATGGCCAAGAACAGCATCCTCATGGTGGAGTTTGCCGACCAGCTGCGCGATCGCGGCTACCGGCTGATCGATGCGGTGCGCACCAGCGCTCAGGTACGGCTGCGGCCGATCACCATGACCATGTTGTCCACGGTGCTCGGCGGCCTGCCGCTGATTCTCTCCTCCGGTGCTGGCGCCGAAGCCCGCCAGTCCATCGGCTGGGTCATCTTCGGCGGCCTTGGGTTCGCCGCCATTTTCACCCTGTTTCTAACCCCGGTGATCTACCTGGGTCTGGGCCGTTTTGCCCGGACCCGCTCCGAGGAGTCGCAGCGCCTGGCGCAGGAAATGGACGAGGCGGATCAGGCGCTGACCCGCTGAGATTGCAGCGGGTCAACTGCACAGCTCAGGAATCTTCCGGGTCCCTCGCCTCGCGCCCGCGACGACGACCTTCCGGACCACCGCGACCACCGCGGCGGAACTTGCCCGATTCGCGCAGCGCTTCCCGCTCTGTTTCATTTAGCTGGCCGTCACCGTCGGTATCAAATTCGCCCAGAATTTCAGCCCGCCTTGCCTCAAAGTCTCCACCCCGGCGACCGTTCTGACCCCGGGCTTCCCGGGCGGCTTCCCGGGCGGCTTCCCGCTCGCTCTCACTCAGCTGGCCATCACCGTCGGTATCGAACCGCTCGAGCATCCGGGCCCGGCGATCATCTGACTGGGCCGCGGCGCCCAGGGATAGCAGCAGTCCGAGCAGCAGTACGTTTCGTTGTTTTCTTTGCATGGCGTCGCTCCACGTTTGTGTTGTAGAGAAACTAGCGACCAACTTTGCAGAAAATATGGGGAAACAGTGAAGATCCGTGCGGCTGTCCGGAAAAAGGCGGGCCCCGTTTCCGAAGCCCGCGTGCTTTACTAGCTAGTCTTGAGCTGCTGAACAATCTCGCTGGCCCAGCCGTTGACCATCTTCTGGACGTTGCGACGGTTGTTGAAGCGGTTGTTGATGGCCCAGTCGTAGCCGGCGCGGCGAGTGACCCTGGCCTCGACAACCTTCCCATCGTCGCTGGCAATCTCAAACTGCAGCGTTCCCTGGCCGGCGCCCTCCGAATAAAACTTCTCGAAGGTACCGCGGCTGCCCAAACCGACCTCAACAACTGACCGGATCACATTGACCGGAACAGATGGGCGTAAGCCAGGCTGGTGCGCAGCGTCTCGGTGCGGTCGCGCACCGTCAGCACGTAGCGGCCGCGCAGATCCCGGCGGGCGCGCACAATCTGGCTCACGTTGACGATCAATCCCCGATGCACCTGCCAGAACTGTTCCGGGTCAAGCTGCTGCGTCAGCTCTTTGATGGTCAGGCGCAGCACGTGCTCCCGGTCCCTGGTGAATGCCGAGACATATTTCTGGCCGGCCTGGAAATAGACCACCTCGTCGGTCGACACGAGCTCGGTTTCTTCTCCCTGACCTGATCGCAGCCAGCGCAGCGGCGGCCGGGGCCCGGTCAACTCCAGGCCGTCAAGACGGTCGAGCAGCGCCGCCAGCCGCGGATCGGCATCGGACGCCGCCGGAGTTTTCGTGTCCAGCCGTTCGGCAATGCGCCGGAGGCATTGGCTGAGGCGTTCCTGATTCACCGGCTTCAGCAGGTAGTCCACCGCCGCTGCCTCAAACGCCTCCACCGCGTGGTCATCGTAGGCGGTGACAAACACCAGCAGCGGCTGGTGACCGCTTTGCATCGCTACCTTCCGGGCCACCTCCAGGCCCGTCAGACCGGGCATGCGAATGTCGAGAAACGCAATCGCCGGGCGTCGTTCCGTGATCAGCCGCAGCGCCTGCGCACCATCTCCCGGTTCCCCAACCAGGTTCAGTTCGCCGGGCCCATGCTCCGGCCACAGCGTTTGCAGCAGCTGGACCAGATGAGCCCGCAGGTGAGGCTCATCGTCAGCGACGATCACCTGCGTCCTCATGATGATCCCTGCACGAACACCAGCGGCAGACTGAGCTCCGCCCGCAGGCCTTGAGGAGAATTCTCCAGCAGTCGTAGCGTCGCCTGATCACCGTAGCGTTCGCTCAGGCGCGCGCGGATGTTCCGCAGGGCGGTGCCGGTGCCCCGCGGCTGCTCCGCGGTATCGTCAAGGCCAGCGCCGTTGTCCGCTACGGACAGCAGGAGCCGCTCTTCCGCGCGCTGCGCCGATACTTTGATCAGGCCCTCCCCCGGCTGGGGTTCGAGGCCGTGGGTTACGGCGTTTTCCACCAGCGGCTGCAGAAGCAGCGGCGGCAGCGTGGCAGTCGCAAGCTCCGCGGGAATATCGATGGTGTAGCTCAGCCGGCCGCCGGTGCGTTCGGCCTGAATTTCCAGATAGGCCCGCAGCAGCTCGGCCTCCTCCGCCAGAGAAGTTTCTGCATCCCGGGTGCGCGCCAGGCTGTGTCGCAGCAGCGCGGTGAACTGTTCGAGCATGCGGGCAGCGCGCTCGGGGTCCGTCGCAATCAGGCTCTGCACATTTCCCAGCGTGTTGAACAGAAAGTGGGGCTCAATCTGTGCCTGGAGCAGCTTCAGCCGGGTGTCGGCCAGCTGCTGGCGCTGCTGCGCCTGGGACCGCTCCAGCTCCGCGATGCGCACCCGGCTGTTGAGCAGCCGCATACGGTTGCCCACCACCTGATAGCCGATGACGCCCAGGGCCAGGCACATGATCAACGTACCGGGTGATGCGTAAATGAGCGCAAGGGGATCGCCGCTGCGGATAGTCCCCGCCACCGCCAGACCCGTCAGCACGCCGATGGGAATCAGCAGCACCGGACTTAAGGGGCCCAGTCGCTGCTCGAGCGGGGTCGCCAGCAGGTGAAAAACGCCGGTGATGCCGTAGCCGATGCAAAGGGACACGATCAGCGCCGACACAAAGCTGGACACGCCGATCGCGACCAGCACCAGCGCCACGATGAGACAGAAGCCGGTCGTGCGCAGCAGGTTGGCCAGCAGACCACCGGCCCCCGCCCGAACGTCCGTTTCCGTTTCGGCGGCCATCTTGTTCAGTTCTCCAGTCATGCGCTCGCTTCGGGAACATACACGCCGTGCAGCCCCAGCGGCAGCGCGTAGGGCAAGCGCGCCCGCGCCACCGGCCCGTCCGCCAGGTGATCGGCCCTGAACACGTTGATCTCGGTCGCCTGCTCCTTGAGATTCAGGGCGGTTCCCAGGATCCACCCGCCCCGGCCAGCGTCAGCTTGCGCGTCGGTCACCAGCTGATGTTCCTCCACCAGGTAATGCGAAGGGTAAGCATAACTGGCCAGGCGGTCCGCCTCCCGGTGCCAGCACGACACCTCCCGCAAATCCCCGGGCCGGTTGAGATCCCGATTTCGCTGACCGCTGCTCAGCAGCACAACGCGGCGGTGGCGGCGGGTACTTTCCTGCGGTGAAATTTTCGGAAACTCGACGCCGACCCCGTCATTCAGCGTCCGGCTCTCAGTCGCCTTGCCGGTGTTGAGATTCAACGTGTACTCGTACCATCGGGCGTCCCGCACCGGTGTCCACTCGCCGCGCATCACCGAGCGAAAGGTGCGCAGCATCACGTCCGGGTTGTCGTGGCGGGCGGCGTCAAAGCGGATCACATCACGCCCGTCGTCAAATCCATTGCCAAAGTGGAACACCCACTGGGCCGGCAGCTCAAACTCCTTCACCAGCTCAAAGTTGTTTTTGTCGACCACCAGCACCCGCGTTGGCCGCTCCGGATACCAGCGCTTCATGCCGAGAAAACCCTGCTCCGGCGTAGCCTCCGGGTCGCGATGCAGCGGCGCCAGCAGCAGCACGATGTAGCGTTCCGTCACCACAAAATCGTGCGGCATGCCCGTGGTACGGACCGGCAAGGCCTTGAGCTTAACGACCTGTCCATCCGGGCTCAGGTGCCAGAGCACAAGGGTGCCGCTGGTGGTGGCGTAACCAAAGTTCCAGAGCGTGCCGTCCGGTTCCACCCGCGGATGGGCGGAAAACGGCAGCCTTGCGGAACTGTCGGAAAAGGCATGCACACCTCGGGTGGAGAGATCCTCCGGGGCGATTTCGTGCGGCGATCCGGCTTCCCAGAGGGCAAACAGGCGCTCGTGGTGCCACAGCAGACTGATATTGGCGGGGTTCAGCGCGTCGGCGTGGGGCACCCCCACCGCTTCCGGCGGCAGGGAACCAAAGGTGGGCAGCGCGGCCCGCCCGAGGGTCTTTTCCTGCTGTCGCTTCGCGGTCTCCACCAGCTGCGCCCGATGCTGCAGCCGATCTCCCCGGGGCTGGTAGCACTGCACCAGGCCGTCACCGTCGAACCAGTGGCGGTAGCGGTAGCCGCCCACCTCGTGCTGCGCAGGTCCGTTGCGAAAGAAGGTCCCGCGCAGACCCGCCGGCCATCGACCCTCGATCGCCACGTCCGCGGCGTAGGCTTCCCTGTCAACGCTTTGGTAGCCCAGCAACCAGGGTTTGTCTGCGGCGGCGGAAGCAAACGCGTCGCGCCATTCGCCGCCCAGCACGGGCCAGGCTGCGCCGGCCAGGGCCGCGCCAGCAGCCTGGGTCAGAAAAGTTCGTCGTTTCATGGCTCAGCGCAGCGTGATCGTCTGCTGCCGGGTCTCCGGCATCACAAAGCGGGCATCGCTCCAGCTCGGCGGGCCAAACTGACCGGCCGCGTCGTTGGAAATGCCCCAGGGTTCGTTGGGCATCCCCACCAGGTTGGTGCCCAGCTTGCCGTCGCCGTCCAGATCCTGCATCACCCGGATGGCAAACTCACCGGCCGGCAGTGAATCCAGACTGATGCGCACCGCGCCTTTTTTTGCCGGCACCACCAGCTGGGCAATGCCGCTGCCAGTTCCCCCAAACGCTGCCTCATCAACAATCTGCAGTCGCAGCGGTGCATCGTCGTGTTTGATATTGGTGACGTGGATGGTCAGCCCTCCGGTATCCGTTTCGTTTTCCGCACGGGCGTCCCCCTGCGAAGACGCGGTTACCACTAACGCCAGCAGGATGGATCGGGTAATGCGGGAAATACGAGGGGCACAGGGCGGATAGCGATTCATCTGAAGTCTCCGTGGCTAGGTCGGCGTTGTGCCGACGGAGCATGCAGTGTGCCCCCGCCGGAGCAGCGCCGCAGCGCTTTGCGACAGATCGCGGTCCGCCGCGACGAAACGGCGTGGAGATCGACGAATCGGCAGCGCTCAAGCGCTAGTCTGCACGTGCTTCAAAACTGTCGGCAAAAATGTCAGCGTTGGGATCGAGGAAAACCGTGACGCCGCCGCCGGCGGTCACCGCGACATCGATGGCACCGTCGCTGTTGAAGTCGCCGACCACGCCCGTATTTGGCCTCGCTCCGGTATCAGCGAGCTGCGCCGGAAGCAGCTGGCCGGTGCCATCGTTCTCAAACACGCCCGTGCGGCTGTCGCTGATCACGGCTGCCACATCGATGTCTCCATCCTCATCGGCATCTGCCAGCAGCAGCTGACCACTGGGGAAAAAATCGTCGGGCGGGGGCGCTGCCAGGGAAGCACCAAAAGTGCCGTCCCCCTGACCGGGAAGAACGAGGAGTTCTGGAGAAAACTGCGTCTGCTCGATGATGATCACCAGATCCTGCGTCGCATTGGCGTCCATGGTTGCCGCCGCGACGTTCTGGACTGAGCTACCGGGAAACAGCGTGGTGGGGGGCTCAAAAGAGCCATCGCCGACCCCGAGCGCCAGCGACAGGCTGCCGTCCAGGGCGCCGAGCTGTCCTCGATTGGCCACCGCCAGGTCGGGAATCTGATCGCCATCAAAGTCCGCGATGGCCAACCCCGCCGGCCCTATACCAACCGCGGTGGTTACGGGTGACTGAAAGCCTCCGAGCCCATCCCCGCGCCATACGTCAACGGTTCCGTCGCCGCTGTTGGCGACCACCAGATCGACGTGGTCGTCTTCGTTGGTGTTGACGCTCACCGCCAGCAACGCGTCGTCGATCCGATCACTGTCATTGACGGCGAGCTGCGTTGGCGCCCCAAAGGTGCCGTCGCCGTTGCTGATCAGGACGCTCACGCGGCTGCCGCCGAAAGGTGAGCTCGCGATGGCGAGATCGGTAAGACCGTCAGCGTTGAACAGGCCGGAGGTGACTCTGGCTCCGGCAGCGCCCAGGTCCACCGGCGGGCCAAACCGGCCATCTCCCAGGCCCGGCAGCAGCGCCGCCGTGGCCAGCGTCTGCCCGACGACAAAATCCAGCTGGGAGTCGGCGTTGAAGTGGCCGGCGACCAGCCCCGCCGGTCCGTCGGCACCGTCAGCAGAAGCAAAGTAGTTGCGCGCTCCCAGCAGCGAGTCGCTGCCGGTATTTTCCCGCAGCGTCAGCACATCCGCCTGGGCGTTGGAAATCACCAGGCCAGGCACGCCGTTTCCATTGAGATCAAAAAAACTGATGGTGCTTGGAGAGTCGCCGGTGGTGTAGTGCTGCGGCGCAGAAAACTGCCCCGCCCCCTCGCCCATTCGCACGGAGACGATGTTGAGGTCGTTGTTGACCGTCACAAGATCCGGCAGATCATCATCGTTGAGATCTTGCGGCGCGATGGCGGTCCCTTGCAGATCGGCACCTAGAGAAATGGCGGCCTGAAACGTGCCGTCACCATTGCCCAGCAGCAGCGACGTGGGCGTGGCGATGTCCAGATCGCTGTTGCCATCCGCCTGAAGCAATCGGGCAACGCGACCGCTGTCCGCCGCCAGCGCGGTCGCGGCGGCAAACGTACCGTCCCCCTGGCCCAGCAGCACCGCGACAGAATCGCCGCGGGCCACCACCAGATCCAGCGCGTCATCCGCATTTAACCGGCCGACGTCCAGATCGAGCAGTGTGCCGCTGAGCGTAATGGACTGGGGCGCCTGAAAGGTCCCGTCGCCGTTGCCTTTGAGAAAGCTGAGATCAGCATCGTTCAGGGTAACCAGGTCCACCAGCAGGTCGTCATCAAACAGCGCCGCTCGAACCCGCCGGGGACCAGCGCCGGTGGCAAACGATGCTGCCGCCCCGAGCATTTCGGCCTCGTTCAGGAGTATCGAGACGTCGTTTGATCCCTGATTGGCCACGATAAGGTCGAGATCTCCGTTGCCGTCCAGATCAGCAAGGACCGCATCCGCCGGACGCGTGCCCACGGTGCTGACCTGAAAGTTGCTGGCACCTTTGGCATTCAGGTTGTTTCTCGCCCGGGCACAATAGGCTAACAGCGCAAAGCGGCGCGCGTCGCGGACATTAAACTCCGTCGCGATCTCATTGCCGTCCGTGTCCAGATAGACGAGATCCGAGCGTCTCCCACCGTCCGTAAAAATCTGGAGAGCTCCCTTGTCGCCGCAGGGGATCGTTTCGTCGTCGAAACACCCGGCCAGGCCAAGGCAAAGGCCCAGCCCCAGCAAATGAGTCGTCGCTGTTCTTATCTGCATAGTGAGTTCACCGCGCTTGGGTCAGACACGAGCGCCGGCCCCGAGGGGGCATCAGGTTCCTGGCGAACCTGAATTGAAGGTGGCTGATGCCGGTCAGTCATGAGACCTCCGGGAATCGTGTGGCGCTGCAAACCCGAGTATACGCCCGGCGGTTGCGCCGTGGGACTCAATTAACGGGACGTTTAGCCCGTGGGATCTGCGTCTCAAACGGGATGTTGCGAAAATTGCTATCATGAGGCCCGGGTGTGAATACGGGATTTCACGCCTGTCGCTTGTTTCGAGATCAAATCTCGAGGAGGGCAATATGAGGTATCGCCTCACCGCCGTACTGCTGGGTACGGTCCTTTCTATCCCCGCACTGGCCGACTTCGACGCCGGCATGGAAGCCTATCGTTTCCAGGACTACGACACCGCCTACAAGGAGTTCTATCAGGCTGCCATCGAAGGTGACCAAACGGCGCAGTTCAATATCGGGGTGATGTACTACCGTGGCCAGAGTGTCGCCAAGGACCTGGTCCGGGCCTACTGCTGGATCGAGCTTGCCGCCGACCCGGAAAACGCGGACGACATGCGGGTCATCACCAAGCTGTCGATCCTGCTGACGCCGGACCAGGTGCAAAAAGGGCAGGCCATGGCCGCTGAACTGGCGAGCACTCACGGACTGAGCTACACGCCGTCGGACGGCGACGAGCCGATCGCCATCGCCAACCGCTAGCCGCCGACTACGGCTTCGGTTGAATGCCGGGTCGATCGACCGGGTCGATCCGAAGGACCCTGCGCGCGCATTGTGCCTGCGCGGGGGCGGAGGCTTTGTTGCCGCCACAAGGCGTCGCGCCGTAACATCCGACGCATCCACTGATTGTTCGCCTGCACAGGACCGGTTGCTATGACCAAGAAAGACGTACTCGACCTCCTCAAAGCCAACAAAAACGAACGGGGCGTCGAGAACTGGAAACGCCTGGCGAGCGAGAGTGGATTAAAGAGCTTCGGCATCGGACTCACGGTGCTGCGCAAGCTGGCCAAACAGGTCGGCAAAGACCACGATCTGGCGCTCAAGCTCTGGGCAACCGACATCTACGACGCCAAGGTGATTGCGCTGCTCATCGATGAGCCCAAGCGCATGACCCGGGAACAGATCGAAGCGCAGGTGGAGGATCTGTCCGGAGGGTATCTGGCTCACGTGTTTTCATCCTGCGGAGCCACGCTTGCCAAAACGTCGTTTGGGCGGGACGTAGCCGAGGAATGGATGACCAGTAAGGATCCGGTGCGCCGGCGCTGCGCCTACGGGCTGCAGTACGAATACTCCAAGTCAAAAGCCAAGTCAGCACCGGACGACCGCTATTTCCTGACCGTTGTTGACCGGATTGACAAGGAATTTGCCGACCAGGACATCGACGTGCAGATGGCCATGGGGGCCGCCATTATGGGCATCGGCATGCGCAGCAAACCGCTGCACGGACCGGCGCTGAAGGTGGCGCGAAAAATCTGCCCGATCGATTTTGATCCAACCGGCAAATGTGATCCCTTCGATGCCGTGAAACACTTGACCAGCGATCGCGTTAAGGAAAAACTCAAGCTGGCCGGCTAGGACAGCAGCGGCATCCAGCAGGGGTTGCGGTCTCAAGCTTCGGTCGCCTTCCCATGTCCATTCTAGAGCTGTGGTGGGTGCGACGTTGACATCGCCTCCGGCAAGTCGGAACTTTGGGTTTATTCATCCTGGTGCGCCAACCCCATGTCCTTTTCCCTTCAGTTCGGCCCGCTGATTCCTCAGCGCTGGGCGCAGTAGCCGCCTGAACTCCAGGCTTTATTGGTGGTGCACGCCCGCTAGGCACTGCTGCTGATCAGGCCGAGCAGCGGGGAGTCTGCGGCTCAGTTCTCGCATTGGATCTGAGGACAGCTCAGGGGAGCTCGATGCTGAACGTCGGCGCTGACCCCTTGGATAACCCATCACAGTTCGCCATTGCTAATCCGCTTCAAAGGTCCGTCAACCATCCGCCGAGCCAACCGGATAACGTCCTGACCAGTCCCATCATCGCCCGTCCAACGAAGGAAAATATCGACGTCGGAGCTTTCGAAGCCGGCGTGGAAACTCGAGTTTTCGCGAACGGATTTGAGTAAATCAGCCGCCTAGCGGCTGTTTTGACCCGCCTGTCGAAAATGCGGCCGGGCAATCCATCCTGTGCGACTCATCATAGTTTTTCACAATCCGCTGGCTAAAATTTCGTGCTCTTACTGGCTCTGCGCCGCTGAGCTCGGCGACGCAGCAACAAAAAACAGAATTTATGGCGGAGAATACGGTTTTTCGCCGCCGGGGCGCCCCAGGCCCCAAGCTTTCATGGAGGCGATAGCAATGAAGCACGGAGTGTTTAGAGTCCTCGGACTGGTCGTTGGATGCGGCATTGTTGGTTTGACTCCCCCCGCGTTTGCGCAGGGCATATTTTCTTCAAGTTTTGAAGCGGCTATCGGCCAGGCGCCGCTGGACGTGGTGGCGCTGGACGGGATCTACCCTCCCATGTCGAATCGTCGGACCCAGCGCTACGAATACATGCGGACGCAATATCTGGATTGGTACCGCCGGCAGGCCCCCGCCAACAACGGTGGAAACCGGGGGAGTGGCGAAGCCTGGCGCTACGATCCAATGAAAACGCTAATCGAGTTCTGCCGCCGCGCAGCCCTCGTGGGCGATTCCATACCCGGCCTGTGCAATGACGCAAAAGATACGCTGGACGAGTTTTTCGAACGGCAGTATTGGGGCAGCAGCGGCGCATATCCGGACTGCTCGGGGGGCATCGAGGGAATTCCCCGCGGTAATCAGAACGCCAGTCGATGCGACTTCAAATACGGCGGTCACGGTTCGGCACTGCACTACGCTCGAAGCGTTTATGGCGAAAACCCATATACGTCTCAGCAGGAGCAGCTGATGAAAGAGTTCTGCTACACCCAGGGCTGGGCTTATGGGTGGATTGAACTGGACAGCATCAACGATGGGTTTACGGAACGGTTTGGCGGAATCTCGCTCCAGTGTCTGATTGACCTTGAGAAAGCGGGCATCGACACCTCGTCAGAGCGGGATGAGGCGCTTGGCATCCTCCATCGTTCTTTCAACTTCCAGATCCAGGGGCAGGTGATTGGCGCGCCCATGCACGGCCTGAATGGTCATGAGTGCTCGAACAACTGTAACGGACCCCAATGGGAGCAATGGATGTTTAGCCCCTGGA
Organism: Pseudomonadota bacterium; assembly: GCA_039195135.1. Lineage (GTDB taxonomy): Bacteria > Pseudomonadota > Gammaproteobacteria > Xanthomonadales > SZUA-38 > JANQOZ01. The sequence goes on from JBCCVP010000003.1 coordinate 85,379, forward strand.
TGGGGGCAGCGTTCATCATGCCCGCGCTATGGGAGCACTGGGTGTTTCTCGAAAAGGACCCTAGAATTGCCGAGATGATCGTCAAATACGGCGAAGCGATGCTGGAATTCGGCGTCGTTGATCCGGCGCAATGGGCGCCGGGTGAGGGCCCCTGGCGCATCGGGAGCAACCCCACACCCTGGGTGACTCTCTACTTCGCCACACCGTTTAGCAAAAACGACAATATCCGGCTGCAAAACTCCGAAGGCTGGTTTAGCGACCAGCACAACCCAGAGGCGATATTCGTGTTCAATCTGGCCTACTTTTTCAGCTGCGACGAGAGATTCAAAAACAGGTCCGAGTCTATGAACGCCTACTTCAACCAGACGACCGCCGCTGACGATCCCGGCGCCGTGAATCGGGTGTTTCTATGGCAGCATCGCGGATCAGCATCTACAGAGTGGCTGATGGAAAACGCTCAGTGCGGGTAAGTTAAAACCCATGTCCCTTCAAAGATAATCTGATGGTGATAGGGGCTGGCCGGGGCGAATTACCTCGGCCGCAAGACGCTCAAATATCATTGAACTCCGGCCTGTCTCGCGGATGCCTCACTCGCGAATTCGCTGATCGAAACGGTTGCGAGCAAACATAACGCCAATCAAATTGGCCATGGTGCCCCCGCTGACGAGTAGAGTGCCGGCATCGACGGGATAACCCATCAGTTCGCGAAGCCAGCTGGACACCTGTCGCTCCACCACCGTTTCGGACTGATCCTAGCCGCCCGCGTGGGGGCTCATGGCCGAGGCGGGAAGATCCGCGAGCATGGCGTCGGCGGTCCCGCCCGCCCCGCCTTTCTGACGGTTGTGCAAACGCAGAGAACCATTTTTGATTTCGCCATGACATGTACCTACATGACGTAGATACATCACAAGCTCAACGCCGGAGCTGCGACAAGACCTTCAGCCGGCGGGTATCCTGGCCACCAACCATGCCCCTTGATCGAAGGGCTCTACCCAAACCGTTCCGCCATGGGCCTTGGCGATGGTGCAGGCCAGGTACAAACCCAATCCGCTGCCGCCGGTGTCGCGATTGCGCGATGGGTCCGCCCGGAAGAACGGTTCGCCCAGGTGCTCAGCCTGTTCTGCGGAAATACCGGGACCGCGGTCGATCACGTCGAAGCGCAGCCCCCCACCATCCTGGGATACCCGCAGCGTAACCGGCCCCGCTTCAACCGGCGCATACTTGAGCGCGTTGCTGAGCAGGTTTTTCAGCATAAGCTGAATGCGTACCCCGTCCAGTTCGGCCGAAAGCGGATGATCCGGCATCTCAAGCACCAGCCGGTCCTCGAACGATGCAAAAAATTCCTGCACCAGCTCCTGGATCAGCTGCCCGACGTCTACCGGCGAACGGTGAAGCGCGGTATGCGGTTCATTGAGCCGTTCCGCCTCCAGCAGGCTCTGGATAATGGACTCCATCTCCCGCAGGTCATCCAGCATGCCCGGGTCCCCGTTTTCACTCAGCTCAATCGCCAGCCGCAGCCTGGACAGCGGCGTGCGCAGCTCGTGGTTGATGCCCAGCAGGAGTTGGCGTTTGGCGTCCAGCATGCGGCCGACCTCGGCGCTGAGCCGGTTGATGTCGTGGGACAGCTCACCGAGCTGATCCTGACGACCGGTTTTGATCCGGTAGTCAAAATCGCCCTCCCGCATCTGCGCGGCACCGTCGCGGATCAGGCCGATGGGCGAAAACAGCCAGCGTACGCTGATGTAGGCTGCCAGCAGCAGGAGTAATCCGAGCCCGATGATGATGGGCAGCAGGTTGCGGCCGGTGGTGGCGGTGCCGATCTTCGGCGATGCCACAACGACCCAGTAGTCGTCCTGGCGCAGGCGCAGGTAGGTGATCCCGGCCAGCTCAGCGAAATCGACGTTTTCCAGTTCCGGCAACCAGGCTTCCGGCCCAAAATAGGTGCTGTCGCCAAATTCCAGGTCTTTGAGATCGGGAAATTCCGGGTGCGACATCCATTCCACGTCCGGCCCCGAGATGCGGATATCCACCGGCACCTGCTCGGTGATTGCCCGGGCCCGATCAACCCGGGGCGGGTCATCGATATCCTCCAGCACATATTTAACGTGCAGCGACAGATGGCCGCTGAGCAGTCCCCGCAGCGTGTCCTCATCGTAGACCCAACGAATCGCCTGCAGCGCGCCAAACACAAACAGGCCGGCGAGCACCACAAATATGGCGAGCAGCCGAAAGGACAGGGATCCGAGAATCCTCACGGGTTCGGCGGGCGGCCCGAAAACTGGTACCCGACTCCCCAGGCGGTCTGGATAAAGCGAAACGGCTTTTCCGTATCGCCAAGCTTCTGCCGCAGGCGCGACACCATGATGTCCACCGACCGGGTCAGAATTGCCGAGTCGATGCCCCGCAGCTTGTTGAGAATATCGTCCCGGCTCACCTTCTGGCCCGGGTGCTGCGCCAGATAGGCGAGCAGCTCATGTTCCATGGAGGTGAGCTCTACCGGCTGTCCGTCGACGGTGACGGTGCGCCCGGTTTGATCAATTTCCAGGCCCTCGAAGCGAAGCACGTCGGTGGCCGGCGGCGGCGCATGGATACGCCGGAGCAGGGAGTTGATCCGCGCGACCAGCTCCCGGGGCTCAAAGGGTTTGGAAATGTAATCGTCGGCGCCAATTTCCAGTCCGGACACGCGATCCACCAGGTCGCCGCGAGCCGTCAGCATGATGATCGGCAGGTTGCTGGTGCGCCGTACCTCGCGGCACAGCTCCAGCCCGTCGCGGCCGGGAAGCATCACGTCCAGCAGGAGCACATCCGGCGCGCCCTTAGCCAACATCGCCAGGCCCTGGTCACCTTCCGGCGCCCAGTTGAGCGTCATGCCGAACCGCTCCAGGTACTGCTTCAGCAGCCGGGAGTGACGCTCGTCATCGTCGATAAGCAGCACCTCAACCATGGCCTCATCATATCCCCGGTTTGTGAATGGCGCGCATAAAACTCAGGGCCCAACCCCCGCAGTTACAACTGGAAACAACTGGAAAAAAAGTTGAAACCACTGGCGAGGCCGGCGGCGGAACAATGGAGCCTCACCAATGAGGAACCGTCATGTATACCGCAATCAATCTCGCCGCCTTCAAAATTGGCTGGCTGTCCAGCGTCTTCGGCGCCGCTGCCGGGTGGACGCTGATCGGGCCCCTCGCCGCGATCGGCGCGGCCGGCCTGCATCTGGTCCGCTCACTGCAGCCGCGGTCTGAACTTACGCTGCTCATCTGCGCCGCCGGCCTCGGCATCGCCTTCGACGGGCTGCTCATGGCGTCCGACTGGGTGAGCTTTCCGGGCCACGACGGCTGGCTGCCGCCAACCTGGATGGTCGGTATCTGGGTGCTGTTCGCCACCACGTTGAACGTCGCGTTTCCGTGGCTGCGAAACCGCCTTTGGCTGGCGGCCCTGCTGGGCGGCGTATTTGGACCCCTGTCCTACTGGTCCGGTTCCAAGGCCGGGGCCCTGGCCTTGCTTGAACCGACCAGTGCGCTGGTTGCGCTCAGCGTCGGTTGGGCCCTTGTAATGCCGCTACTGATCGCCCTGGGGGCTCGCCTCGACGGTGTCAGCACGCCGGCCGCGAACCCCGCATTGGATGGAGGGCAGGCTCATGTTTGATCTTCCCCTTTGGATTGCTGCGCTGCCGGCCGTGGCAGCCTTCGCAGCGCTGGGATGGCTGGTCAGCCTCCCGCTGCGCGACGCCAGCATTGTCGACAGCCTCTGGTCCCTCATGTTTGTGGTGTGCCTGAGCAGCTACCTGCTGGTCGCGGACGCGATCACCGCCCGGGGCTGGTTGGCTTTCGCTCTGGTGCTGCTCTGGGCCGTGCGTCTCAGCGCGTACATCACCTGGCGCAACTGGGGCGAGGGGGAGGACTACCGCTATCAAAAGATGCGGGCCAAAAACGCTCCCAACTTCGCGATTAAGAGCCTGTACATCATCTTCCTGCTGCAGGCGGTGCTGGCCTGGTTTGTCTCTCTGCCGTTGCTGGGGGCAGTTGCCGGGACTTCGGCCATGGGCCCCCTGGACCTGTTGGGCGCGGCCCTGTTTCTGTTTGGCCTGATCTACGAAACGGTGGGTGACCAGCAGCTGGCCCGCTTCAAAGCGGATCCGAACAGCCGCGGCCGGGTTCTCAATACCGGCCTGTGGGGCCTTAGCCGTCACCCCAACTACTTCGGCGAAGCCTGCGTCTGGTGGGGCGCCTACCTGATCGCCCTGTCCGCCGGCGCCTGGTGGAGCATTCCCGGACCGATACTCATGACCTTCCTGCTGCTGCGGGTCTCGGGCGTTGCCATGCTCGAAGACACCATCGCCGACCGGCGGCCGGAATACGCCAGTTACATCCGCGAAACCAACGCGTTTTTCCCCGGGTTTCGTAAATCCCTGAACGTGAGCCAAGGAGAACACTCATGAACCTGATCAATGCGCTGCGCACCTGCTTGCTTACCGCCTGCCTGTCCACCTCCGCGGCCGGCTTCGCCTCCACCGGGCCAGAGTCGTTGACTGCAGATCCCGACAGCTGGAAATTTCGGGTGTACCTCAACGACAAAGAGATTGGGTATCACCATTTCTATCGCACCCAGCAGGGCGACACGGAGCAAATCGACATCACCGCGGAATTCAAGGTGAAATTCCTGTTTGTCACGGCGTTCAGCTATCGCCATGACAACACCGAAGTCTGGCAGGATTCCTGTCTTGCCAGCATCGATTCGCGCACGTTAACCAACGGCGACGAGGAATCGGTATCCGGAACGCTGGAAGCTTCCGGACTGCGAATTGAGACGGCCGACGTCGCAACCCGGGCGTCGGGCTGTGTCCGCACCTTTGCCTACTGGGACCGCGACCTGTTGTCGGCGCCGCAGCTGCTCAACTCGCAGACCGGCAGACTCGTGCCTGTTGAGGTCGAGACATTAAATCCACGTTCGATTCCGTATCGTGGAGACGAAATCGAGGCGCTCCCCTACCGCCTGACCGGCGGCGACCTGGATCTTGAGGTGTTTTACGTCGGAGATCGCTGGGTGGGACTTGAGTCCACCGTCGAAGGTGGCCGCAAGCTGCGCTACGAACTGATTTAGGAGTTTCTGCGATGAAGCGTCTTTTTTTAATTTTGCTACTGCCGCTGCTCGGCACTGGATGTTCCACCATGACCCCCATGCCCACCGTTGACTACGTTGATATCGATCGCTTTATGGGCGACTGGTACGTACTGGCCTCTATTCCCACGTTTATCGAAAAGGGGGCTCACAACGGCGTTGAGACTTACGCCCGCAACGAAGACGGCACGATCGATACCACCTTCACGTTTAACGAAGACGGGTTTGACGGCAAGCAAAAGCGTTACAACCCCAAAGGTTTTGTGCGCGAGGGAACGGGTAACGCGATTTGGGGCATGCGGTTTATCTGGCCGTTTGAGTCTGACTATCGCGTGGTTTACCTCGACGAGGACTATTCGGTGACGATCATCGGTCGCAATAAGCGCGACTACGTCTGGATCATGTCCCGCCAGCCGACTATCAGCGATGAAGACTACGAGACGCTGAAGCAGAAGGTCAGCGATCTCGGCTACGACGTGAGCAAGCTGGAGCGCGTTCCCCAGCAGTGGGGTTAAAGCCCGGCAAGGGCGAGCTGGAAAACAAAAGCCCCGGCAGTGCCGGGGATTACCCGTCATCGCGCAGAAGAATAATTCCCTCGATCTCGACCGGCTGATTGCCCACCAGACCGCCAACACCCACAGACGATCGACCGTGGCAGCCAACTTCTGGACCAAAGACTTCAAAAAACAGATCGGAGGCGCCGTCGAGCACCTTGTTGTGCGTCTCAAAGTTCGGCACCGCATTGATCATGCCGAGAATTTTCACCACCTTCTGCACCCGGTCCAGGTCGCCCACATAGTGCTTGATGGTGGCCATCATCTTTAGCGCCAAAGCCCGGGCCGTGCGGTAGCCTTCCTCCTGGGAAACCTCCGCCCCGAGCTTACCCCGGCGCAGCACCGTATCGTCCTCCAGCAAAGCCGCGCCGTGGCCGCTCAGGTAAAGCATCGAGCCGACCTGCACGGCGCTGGTGCGGTTGGGGCTCGGCAGTACCAGCGGCGCGGGCAGTGCAAGGCCCAGTTCCACCAGCCGCTTTTCGACGTCACTCACGTGTATGCTCCATAGCTGCGGGGAGGACGCGGGCAAAGTTCACACAGGCGAGCGCAAATTTGACTACACATATCTGAGTGACGTTATCCGCTTGGGACACCGGGCGTCCGTTGGATCACCTGGCAGCCTCGGCCTCAAACTATCAAAAAACAAGCGGTTATATCAAAAATAGTTCTGTCAGCGACGGACCGCAGCGCTGAGGCCTGTTGCGGCGCTTGGCTTTCACAAGCATAATTTGTCCGACAACTTTTGGTGGGCCCATGACCTTCTCCAGGAAGCTCGGCTACGGACTCGGCATCTACGGCCCCATGCTCGGCTGGGTGGCCGCGCTGCAGTACCTGCTTTACTTTTACACCGAGGTTGTCGGCCTGGCGCCGACTCAAGCCGGGCTGATTTTTATGATCGGCATGGTCTGGGACGCGGTGAGCGATCCGCTGATCGGAACCCTGGCAGACCGTACCCGCACCCGCTGGGGACGCTACCGACCGTATCTGCTGTTTGGGGCCCTGCCCTACGGCATTTCTATCGCCATTTTGTTTACCCCACCCTCGGGCTCTCCCGGAACGATGTTTGCGATCGCGCTGGCGGCTCACCTGGTGTTCCGCACCGGCTATACCCTGGTGTACATGCCGTACACGGCGATGATCGCGCGGATGACCGTCGACTATGACAGCCGCACCGACCTGACCGCTTTCAAGACGTTTTTTGTATTCGCCGGCAACCTGACTGTGTCCTTTGCGTTTTACGCGCTGGTGATGAGGTTCGGGAGCGGCGAAGAGCGGGCCGGGTTTGCGCCGGCGGCGGCCCTGATCGGCGTTGTCGCGGCGCTCACCGCCTGGCTGTGTTTTGCCTTCACCGACGAAAAAGGCCTCCGGGGCAGCGACGACAGGCAGGCCAGCACCATTCCCCTGCGCTCCATCACCGGTGACCTGATCGCCAACCGGCCGTTTCTGCTGATTTTTGCCGGGGTCGCCCTCTTCGGCGGCGTTTACGGCGGCGAGCTGGCGATGATCGCCTACATGGCCAAGTACTGGTTCAACGACACGGCGGTCAGCCGCACGCTCTTCACCACCCAGGCGGTCATGTCACTGGCGTCGGTGCCCCTGTGGCTGTACCTGGGTCGCCGCTATGGCAAGAAGTTTGTGTGGATTACCGGCACCTCACTGGCGGCTTTGGGCCTGATCGCGATTTTTCTGCTCGAGTCAAAGTCGGTGCCCCTCACCGCCGCACTGTATGGCATCAACAACGTCGGGGCCACCGGCTTCATCATGATTTTCTACGCGGTCACCGCCGACTCCGTCGACTGGGGCGAATGGCAGACCGGCCGGCGGCAGGAGGGGGTGATCTTTGGCGCCATTTCTTTTGCCAACAAGTTTGCCGCCGGTGTGGCGACCGGGGCAGTTGGCACCGCCCTCGTTTGGGTAGGTTTTGTTACCGACGTGGAGCAGACCGATGAAACGCTGCTGGGCATGCGGGTGATTGGTTTGCTGGTGCCGGCGGTAGGGTTTCTCGTGAGCACCGCCCTCATGCTGGCTTACCCCATCTCCAAGGCGCGGCACGAAGAAATTGTCGCGGCTACCGCGGCTCGGACCGGATAGATCGATGACCACACCGCAGAGACAGCTCAGCATCGGCGGCAAGATCGGCTACGCCACCGGCATCTACGGCGTATTTCTGGCCTGGATGATGGTCGCTCTGTACCTGCTTTATTTCTACACCGACGTGCTCGGCCTGACTCCCGGGCAGGCGGGCCTGGTTTTTTTCATCGCCTCCATGTGGGATGCGGTGACCGATCCGGTGATGGGCTGGCTGATTGAGAAAACCCGCACGCGCTGGGGCAAGTATCGTCCCTACCTGCTGCTGGCGGCGGTGCCTTTCGCTGCCAGCTTTGCCGCGCTGTTCTACGTGCCGGATCTCAGCGGCAGCAACCTGTTTGTCTGGGCGCTGGTAATGCACATCGTGTTCCGCACCTGCTATACGGCCATCTATATCCCTTATACAGGGCTGATTGCGCGCCTTTCTACCGACGCCGACGAGCGCGCGAGCATCGCCGGGGTTAAAAGCGTGTTTATCTCCCTCGCCTCGCTGTCGATCTCCTTCCTGGGCCTGCCGGCGGTCACCTACTTTGGCGGGGAAGACGAGGCGGTGGGCTTTCTGAGAACCGCCCTGGTCTGCGCGAGCCTCGCGATCCTGGCGCTCTGGGTGTGCTTTCTGGTTACGCGGGAAAAGGTCACGCCGGAGGCGGAGCGCCGGCCCACGGTGAAAGTGGCCGATATGGTCAAAGCCCTTACCGGTAACCGCGCTTTCCTGCTGGTGTTTCTTGGCGTCCTTCTGTTTACCGGCTGCTACACGATCCTGAACAAATCGATCGTGTACTTCTTCAAGTATGACGTCGGAGACCGGGATGCAGCCCGCTGGGCCCTGTCGGCCATTGCGGTTGCCGGCATCCTGTCCCCCGCCATCTGGGTACCCATTACCCACTGGACCAGCAAGCGGTTTGTATGGGTTGCCGGCTGTGTGCTTGCATCTGCCAGCCTGCTGGCAATCTACTTCTTAGAGATTCGAGACATCACGGCCCTGGTGATTGCGCTGTTTATTGGCGGCTGCGGCATCCACGGATTTCTGATGACCTTCTACGCCATGGTGGCGGACACGGCGGACTACGGGGAGTGGCGCTCTGGCCATCGGGTAGAGGCCCCCCTGTTTGGCCTGGTATCGCTGGCCAACAAAACCTCACTGGCGGTGGGCACCTGGGCGCTGGCGATCCTCCTCGAGGGCGTGGGGTTTATGCCCAACGCCGACCAGACGCCGGAAACCCTCACCGGGATGCGGCAGATCATGACCGTGGTCCCGGTAGCGGGATTTCTTGCATCCGCCGTGGTGATTATGTTTTTTCCTTTCAGTACCGCCGACCACCGGAAAATGGTTGCAGAACTGGCCGCTCGGCGGTCCGGCGGACAAGCAAATCTGGAGACCCCCTGAGATGGCCGTTGTAACCCTGACAATTTTCGAAGGCCGCAGCGACGAGCGAAAAGCGCGCCTGATCAAAGCGCTGACTGACGCCGTGGTGGACGAGCTGCCGGCAAAACCTGAGCACGTGCGGGTCATTATTCATGACGTGCCGGTCGCCAACTACGGTGTGGCCGGCAAGACCGTGAACTTCAAACCGACCGAGTAGCCCCATGAGCTACACCGCGTATGCCGCCACCATGCAGGCCGTCTGGTTCAGCCACGATGAGGGGGAAAGCTGGAGCCGCCTGCTGACGCCCACCGGCGGCTTTTATAACGAGGCGCGCAGCTGGTGCGTCGCCACCCACCCGGACCGGCCTGGGGAACTGCTGACAGGTACCGATCAGGGACTTTACCGCTACACCGAGGCACTGGATCGCTTCGACCATATTCCTTCACCCATGGATGACCTGCAGATTCTGCAGGTGGCGCAGGACCCAAAGGATCCCAACTTCATCGTCTGCGGGACACGGCCGGCGGAGATCTTCATTTCCGAAGACAACGGCAAATCCTGGACCCGCAGCGCGCTGAATGCCGGTACCGAATGCTGGTTTATCAACACGACGCGCGTGACCTCAATCCACTTTGATCCCCGGGACGCCGACACGATCTGGATCTCCATCGAAATTGACGGCGTATTCCGCTCCAGCAACCGGGGCCGCACCTGGACGCGGCAGGTGGAAGGGTTTGCCGACTGCGATACGCACGACCTGGTGTTTATCGACCGGACGGATGGCAGCCGCACCGTGCTCTGCTCCACCGAGGCTGGGCTGCACCGCAGCACCGACAACGGGCAAACCTGGTCCGTCGTGCCGGTGCCGGAGCAGATTGCGCCCTGGCTCTACTGGCGCAGCATCAAACAGCGCGCGGACCGGCCGGGCGTGGTGCTGGCTTCGGTGGGTGACAAACCTTCAGGCCAGGCCGGCGTCCTTCTGATCAGCCACGACGAGGGCGCAACCTGGTCCCAGGCCGGTCTGTCGGAGCCGGTCAACAGCACCATCTGGTCCATCGCCACCCACGCCAGCGATCCGATGCTGGTGTTTTTTGTCACCATCTTCGGGCAGATCTATCGCAGTCGGGACGGTGGCGAGTCCTGGGTGAAGATGAAACGCGAGCTGGGGGAGATCCGCCAGGTGGCCTGGGCACCGACACCGGCCTGAATCCAACAATCTTTTGAACTGAACGCGGAGCGAGGCGCACCGTCCATGACACATCTGCTCTACCGACCGCACGTCGCCGGTCCGCAGAACGACATCACCACGCCCGACCTCATCATCGATCGGGTGATCGTTAAACTCGATTCCTCAGGTCAGCATTTTCCGGCGCACCGGCTGACCGTCGGGACCGAGCTTCAGACCTTCGGGGGATCACTTCGCATTACGCCCTGTGGGGTCCTCGTCGCCGCCGGCGGGGGCCCCCTCGTGGGCGCCGCCGCCCTCGTGCAGCCGGAAGGCTCCGACCTGGCAGCAGCCGACCTACTGCTTGGCCGCACCGCCTGGCGGCTGCGCAACCTGATCAACCACTTTGACGCGCTTCGGCTGGAAATCTTCGCCGGCGAAAAATCCGCAACGAGCACCGGCGCGGAGCTGGCCGGCTTCGAGACTGCGCTGCGTAAGGTCGACGATGAACCGGCCCTGCCCCGGGGTGTGGCCTGCGTTTTGACCAACAGCTCTGCCGCGGTCGCGGCCGCCGCTCCGGTTCAGATGATGCTGACCGTCGACGACGCAGTTCTGAATCGAACCCTTAAGCTTGGTGTCAACCTGGTGTCGGCGGATGCCGAACCGTGGGAAGAGCGGCCGCTGCCGCGGTATACGGTAGGCCCGGTGGGCGAGGTGAAGCACTACATCTAGGACACTAGAGCACGATCCCGCCACCATCCACAATCAGCGTCTGACCGCTGATAAAGCTGCTTTGCGGAGAGGCAAAAAACCGCACCGCCCCCACCAGGTCTTCCGGTTCCTGGGAGCGCCGCAGGGCCCGCGCGTCGACAACCGCCTCGTTGCGCTCGGCGATGCCCTCTTTGGCCAGGACGTTTTCACTCATGGTGAGCCCCGGCGCGATCGCATTTACCCGGATATTCCGGTCCCCAAGCTCCTTGGCCATCGACTTGGTCATGGCGGCTACGGCGCCTTTCGAAGCATCGTAGTGCAGGAGGCCGGGAAAGCCTTTGTAGATGCGATTGGTGGAGATATTGATGATGGAACCGCCGCCCCGCGCTGTCATGCGGGGCACCACCGCCTTGGCACACTGCATAACGCCGCGCACGTTGACCCGCATGACGCGGTCCCATTCGTCGTAATCGAGCTCTTCAAACGGCGCGGCTTCAAGCTTGCCAAACAGGGCCGCGTTGTTTACCAGCACGTCCACGCCGCCGAAGGTGGCCTCAGCCTGGGCGAGCATCGCTTCCAGCGAGGCGTCGTCGGTCACGTCCGCCACCGCCGCAAAAGCGTTGCCGCCCCGGCTGGCGTTTATCTCCGCGGCCACCTCGGCACCGTCGATCACGTCCGCCACCACCACGTTGGCCGCGGAATCCGCCAGACCCCGGGCAAGCTGGGCACCGATGCCCTGCGCCGCGCCGGTAACCACCGCGGTGATGCCGCGCAGATCAGTCATTGTGTTTTCCCATCGTGGGTACCGGCGCGTCGCCGAAGGGCACGACGGTGGTTTTGGATTCGCTGTAGAAATCGAGACTCCAGCGCCCCCCCTCCCGGTCGATGCCGGAGTGGCCAAAGCCACCAAAGGGGGCGTTGCGCTCACGCACCATGGGCGTGTTGACCAGCACGTAGCCGCTGCGCAGCCGGTCCGACACGCCTAGCCCGCGCTGCAGATTGTCGGTCCACAGGTAGGCCGCCAAGCCAAACCGCGTGTCGTTGGCCATGGTGATGGCTTCCTCATCAGAATCGAAGGTGAGAAACGTGGCGAAGGGACCGAAGATCTCTTCCTGGCAGACCCGGGCGCTGTTTGATTGGGCCAGCGCCACGGTGGGTTCGATGTAAAAGCCGTCAGCCAGGGATTCGGCGCGGCGGCCGCCGGTGAGGATTTCGCCACCGTCCTCGCGCACCACGTCGGCAAAAGAGAGAACACGCTCCATGTGCGTTCTGGTCACCTGGGGTCCCACCTCCGCGGCAGCGTCGAAGGGCCGGCCCAGGCGCACCTTTTGCGAACGCTCGACAAAGTCGGCAATAAAACGATCCGCGATCTTTTTGTGCACGAGAATGCGTGAGCCGGCCAGGCAGGCCTGGCCGTTGTTCGCATAAATCGCCGTGACGGAACCATCGAGGGCCCGCTCCAGATCCGCGTCGGAAAAAATGATGTTGGCCGATTTGCCCCCAAGCTCCATGGTGGTCTTGGCAAACCGTTTCGCCGTTTCCGTGGCGATGATGCGGCCGGCGTGTTCACCGCCGGTGAACGAGACCAGGTCCACCTGCGGGTGCGAGGCGAGCGCTGCGCCGGTAACCGCGCCGGCCCCGTTAACGAGGTGAAGCACGTCTTTCGGCAGACCCGCCTCAAACAGCAGCTCGACCAGCCGGGTCGCGCCAAGCGGGCTTTGCTCCGAGGGCTTGAGCACGCAGCTGTTGCCCATGGCCAGCGCCGCGGACAGCTTCAGCGCGGCACCCATAATGGGAATATTCCAGGGCGTAAACAAGCCGGCCACACCCACCGGTTCCCGCGTGACAAAAGTCCGCGTGTCCGGCAGCTGGCGGTAGAGCTCTTCGCCCGTGGACCCGATCAGGCCGGCAAAATACTCAAACCAGCCGGCCGCGGCGACGCCGGCCTGGCCGTAGGTTGCCTGATAGAGCAGTCCGGTGCTGAGACTGTCCAGCGCCGCCAGCTCCTCCGCGTTCTCCCGTACCAGCGCCGCGGTGTTGTAGAGCACTTCCTGGCGCTGCAGGATCGAGGCCCGGGACCACACGCCCTCGTCAAACGCGGCCCGTGCCAGCCGCACCGCCCGATCCACGGTGGCGGCGTCTGCCTCCGCCAGGCGGGTCAGCGCCTTCCCGTCGTCGGGATTGATCACGGCCAGCTCATTGGCACCGTCCGGTGAGATCGGTTCGCCGCCCACAATCGCCGTGATGACAGGCGGCACCGCAGCCAGGGTTGAAGCCCGTAAATCCTTCACGCCAGCGCTCTTCCCCTGCCGGACCGTTGAGGTCACGATAATGCCCGGGCAAATTTGTAAATACAAGTTTGGGCTGCCTACAATGCGGCGGTGAAGCAGAGCTGGGACTACATCATTGTCGGCGCGGGCACGGCTGGGTGCGTGCTGGCTGCGCGGCTGACCGAAGATCCCAACGTAGACGTTCTGGTGCTGGAGGCCGGCGGGCGCCGCTTAAGTCCCTGGTACTACATTCCGGTTGGCTACTTCAAGACCGTCGGCAATCCGCGCGCCGACTGGATGTACGCAACGGAGGCCGACCCGGGCCTGGCAGGTCGCGCCATTCCCTGGCCTCGGGGCAAGGTGGTTGGCGGTTCCGGCTCCATCAACGGGCTGGTCTACGTGCGCGGCCAGCCGCAGGATTATGACGGCTGGGTGTCCAGCGGCTGCGAAGGCTGGGGCTGGCAGGACCTGCTGCCGTATTTCAAACGCGCGGAACATCAGGAACGCGGCTCCAGCGAGTTTCACGGCGCTGGCGGCCCGCTGGCGGTGTCCGACGATCGCACGAGCTTTGAAATCTGCCACCGCTTTCACGACGCGGCGGCGGCCAGCGGGCTGTCCCGAAACGCCGACTGCAACGACGGCAACCAGGAAGGCGTGGGCTACTACCAGACCATGTCCCGCGGCGGCGTGCGCTCAAGCACCGCCAGCGGTTATCTCGGCAGCGCCGGCGGACGACCCAATCTGACCCTCGTGCGGCGCGCGCTGTGCGAACGCCTGATCCTTGAGGGTGAGCAGGTGCGTGGTGTCGCCTTCCGCGACGCCGCCGGGCGCCAGAAAACGGTTGACTGCGATCGCGAAGTGCTGCTGAGCGCCGGCGCCGTGGCATCACCCGCGCTTCTGCTGCGTTCCGGCATCGGGCCGGCGGATCACCTGCGCGAGCATGGCATCAACCCGCTGGTCGACCTGCCCGGTGTGGGACAACACCTCAAAGACCATCTGAAGATCCACAACAGCTATCGCACCCGCATTCCCACGCTGAACGACCAGCTGAGCACCCTGCGGGGCAAAGCCGGCATCGCCTGGCAGTATCTGACCCGGCGCCGGGGGCCGATGACCATGGCCGCAGCGCCGGTATTCTGCTTCGCTCGCGCAACGCCGGAGGCGGAGCGCCCCGACGTGCAGTTTCACGTGCTCCCCTGGAGTTCGTCGGAGCCGGGCAGCGGCCGCATGCATCCGTTCTCCGGCTTCACCGCATCCATCTGCCCCCTGCGGCCGGAAAGCTCCGGGACCATCCGGCTGCGCTCCGCCGATCCGGCGGCGCCGCCGCGCATCCAGCCCAACTACCTGAGCACCCCCCACGACGCGGCGACCGCTGTTGCCGCCATCCGCCTGTCCCGCCAGATCTGCCGGCACGAACCGCTGAAAAGCGCGATTGCGGAAGAATTTGCTCCCGGCGCCGACGCAAAATCAGACGAAGAAATCCTGGCGTTCATTCGTAACAACGCGAGCACGGTGTTTCATCCGGTGGGAACCTGTCGCATGGGCACAGGGCCGGACAGCGTGGTGGACCCGCGTCTGTGTGTTCACGGCGTGGCCGGTCTACGCGTGGTGGACGCCTCGATCATGCCCGACATCCCGTCGGGCAATACCAACGCGCCGGTGGTGGCCATCGCCGAGAAGGCCAGCGACCTTATTCGGGAACCAGCGCAGCCTTGACGAAGCCCACAATCTCACTCCCGCTGTCCCCTCGCAACGCCTCAACCGCGGTGAAATGGTTGGCGCCGGCGACGGTGGTCTGCGCCACCTCGACGCCGCGGTTTGCGTAGTGCGCCGTCAGCGCGGCGGACTGGCTTTTGAAAGCGTCCGTCTCAGCTTCTCCCCAACCGATCAGACAGGGAACGCCGACGGGCGCGGCGATCGCCAGGGGGCTGATGTCTGCCAGCGGCGCCTTCAGGGACGGTGCGATCGCCTGACCGGGCGAGGTGGTTTCAAGCGGCGGCAGGTCGTAGACACCGCTTAGCAGTACCGCGCCGGCGAGTCCGGCGCCCGGCGAAGACGCGGCGTACATGGCGGTGAGGTGCGCGCCAGCCGACAGGCCGGATAACACCATGCGGTTGGCATCAAGCTGCAACCCGGGAGCCTGATCCCGAAGGAGCGCCATGCCGCCGGCGATATCGCTGACAATGTCCGGCAGGCTGACGTCCGGCAGGAGCCGGTAGCCCAGCGTGGCAAAGGCCACCCCCTGAGCGAGCCAGGCAGGCGCCAGGTAGGCCTGATCGTTTTTGTGATTTTTCTGCCAGTAGCCGCCATGAATGTAGATGAGCAGGGACCAGGGGCCAGCGCCGGGCGGCAAGAAAACGTCCACCCGCTGCCGGTCGTGGGGCCCGAAGGCGAGATCCAGGTGTTCCGGATGACGCTCCCGCACCTGCCGGGCAGCGGCCGTGCGGTGCTGGATCGTCTCATCCGGTTTGACGGCAATCACGTCAGACCAGTACTGGCGCTCCAGCCAGGTTTCAGCGTTCATAAGTCAGCGAGTCCTTTAAGTGCGTTCAGGTGGACGCTCCTAACTCTGCCCCTTTGGCCAGTACCCCCTGCACCTCGTCAGCGGTGTACACATCGCCAAAACTCTGGAAGAACGTCGTGAGGCCGGCCGAGTGGTCTTCGGGAAACCGCGCCGCACAGCAGTCGGACACCATCACCGCCCGGTAGTCGAGCATCATGGCGTCTCGGCCCGTGGTTTCGCAGCAGAAGTTGGTCACGGTGCCGCCGATCAGGAGATTCTTAATGCCGACTGCCTGAAGCTGCTCGTGCAGATTGCCGTGCCCTGGCACGAACGCGCTGTGGCGGGATTTCCACGCCTTGATGTCGCCATCGTGGACATCCAGCTCATCACAGACCTCGTAGCCCCACTCCCCCGGCGTCAGACTGCTGCGATGTCCGTCGGCCCCCTGCTCGGTGAAAAAATATTTGTGATACAGCTCGGCGATGCTGTTGCCGTCCTCATCGCCAGCGGCGAGCTGCACCCAGGCCACCCGGCCCCCGAGTGCGCGCACCTTGGCTGCGAGCGCGTTGATGGTGGGCATGATGGCCAGCGCCGTCTCCGCCTTTACTTTGCCCTTGACGAAGGCGTTCTGCATGTCGATGACGGCAAATGCCGTTTCTTCGGGCTTCAGCGCCTCAAACACGTGCAGGCGACCGCGCTTTGCCATCACCCGGTCGATCACGTACTGGGGCATTTCAAATATTTCGCTGCTCATGCGCACCTCGCTGGCTATTTGTCTTGTCATTTTGCCTTTCAATGGGCCACTTTACTACCGGAATCACCGGTAAATGTGCTAATTTGTCTTTACATATAAGCGAAAAGTGACCACACACGTGAAGGAGCCGCATCGATGACGAACCGCTCACTCGAAGACAAAATCCAGGAAATCGGTAATCCGGTCGACATGCTGCGCAATGCGCCGCTGGGCCCCTACGTGTTTCCTATCGAGCCGGAGGTCACCAACTGGCGCGACGAACAGGAGTCCTGGCGCAAGACCGCCGTCTTCTTCGATCAGTCCCATCACATGACTGATCACTATTTTAAGGGTCCCGACGCGGTGAAGCTGTTTGAGGACCTGGCGATCAACTCGTTTCAGAACTACGGCCGCAACAAGGCCAAACAGATCATCGTCTGCAACCACGATGGCTACGTGATCGGCGATTCGATTCTGTTCGCCTTCGAGGATGATCTGTTCAGCGTGGTAAACCGTCCGAACGCCGGTAACTGGATTCAGTATCACGCAGAAAAAGGCGGCTACGACGTGGATGTCGACGTGGACCATCGCTCCATCTCCCACCACACGGGCCGGCGCAAGAAGTACCGCTTTGAGGTCCAGGGTCCGAATGCCATGGACATTTTGACCCGGGCCACCGGTGGTAATCTGCCAAAGATCAGATTTTTCAACATGGGCGAAATCAAAATTGGCGGCCGCGACGTGCGGGCGCTGCGCCACGGTATGGCCGGCGCGCCCGGCCTGGAGCTGATGGGGCCGTTCGAAGAGAAAGACGAAATCAAAGCCGCCATCTTCGAAGCCGGCCGGGATCTCGGGCTGCTGGAGGGCGGCGCGCGCACCTACTCCACCGTTGCCCACGAGTCAGGCTGGGTACCGTCGGAGCTGCCCGCCATCTACTCCGGGGAAAAAATGAAAGGTTTCCGGGAATGGCTGCCGGCGGACGGCTTTGAGGCGAATGCCTCGCTGGGCGGCAGCTTCGTATCCGACAACATCGAGGACTGGTACCTGACGCCGATGGACATCGGCTACAGCCATATCCTCAAGTTTGATCACGACTTCATTGGCCGCGAGGCGCTCGAGGAGAAGG